>DUTM01000026.1 GCA_012842085.1 Mycobacteriales bacterium
ATAAGCGGGGAGCTCGTGGTGATCAACGCAGCATCCAATTCGTTTGTGGCAGGCCCGCCCGCTTATGGCTTCACCGTAGGTGCCATATTCATCGCTTACAGCAACCCTCACATCGGCCCTAGCTGCCACGTCACGAGCTTTTTCATCGCTAAGGCATACGTTACCCTTCGCCGGTCGTTTCAGGCCCTTAGAATTGAAATAGAGCTTCTGCTTCTCCCCGTTTATATCCTGCTTTTCCATTTCCTTTTTGAGATATTTCGAGAGGTAGCCAGAAACCTTGTCTAACTCTCCGCTGTGCTTTTCAACTTTTACGAAACCATGACCCCAGGCAGCTTCGAGCATGTGAACATCAATGTAAACGCTAGTCGCAAAATGAAAGTGTATTGCACCCCGCTTCTGTCTCTCCATGACCGCCACATATGGAACCTTTGGTATAGTTGGAGTTCTGGCCCTATAATTTAATCTCTGAACGAATGTCTTAAAATCCCTGACAGCCCTGGTTCTGTCCTCCATGTTCTCCGCATAGGTCAATGTCCAGTGATAGCAGAGGTTGTTTTCCTTCACCAACTTACGGACGGTCGACCCTGCACGCATGCGAGCCTGGTAACGATAAAGCTCCTTCTTCTCGTCAGTCTTTTCCATATCGTTTCGTCCTCCTAAATCATGCTTCTTCCTCGCCTTTTTGAAGATACACACTTCCAAATCGCCGTTACTATACTTGACCCATGTCGCGTTAAAGAACTTATCTTTGTTATACTTTCTATCATCCTGTGGTATAATATCCATAACAAGCCGCACTGGCTGAAAGCCCCCGTTTTGCTTGGCGGTTAAACGGGGATACCGCTTTCAGCCTTCGCTTTTTTCCCGCCTTTCGATTTTCTGATTTTCGCAATCCCGACCATAATTTGATAACGCACACTCAAAACAATCCTTGCCGGTAAAATTCGGCCTAGCACAATAAACCGGAAAACCTCTCTCATTAAACTGCCTTTCCACTTGTTGCACCTCCATTATTTTTGATAACCTGTCCATACTTTACCATTAAATCGTCTATCTTGAAAAACCTTTTCTTAACCTCAACCTTCATCAGCACGAGCGGGGCGGTCCGACCGGCTGCGCTCTTTAAGGGAGCGCCGGCGCCGGTCTCCCCGCTTCACCTTTTAAAAACCTATACTTTAACCGACGTGCCATCTATTTCAAAAGCCCTCCACTGTTCATCAAATTTATTTTTATAGAAATTCACGAGAACAGCTTCACCCTCTGGATTAACCATAGGAACCTGCATCCATACACCTTCTTCATATTCGACCAAAGTATCAGCGTTATCCTTAAACCTCTCCAAATCAACCTCACCCATAAGGAATTGCCTTTTTAGCGGTCTCTTTAACCCCCTTGAGCATAGATAACGCTTTTTCTCCGCACTACGAACACGCTCATCGTCAAAGCCTTTACGCACATACTTTGATATATAGCTTGCTACCTTAAACAATTCGCCGTTATGCTCCGAAACAAATACATAACCTTTGCCCCACGCCTTTTTTAAATCTTCAATCTTTACTCTTTCATTCGTAGCCAGATGAAAATGAATTACATCAACGCCATACTTCTTCGCCCTCTCCTCCTGCACTTCCATAACCGCAACATAGGGGAATTTATAACCCCGGTATCTAAGCCGCTTTATAAACTTCTTCAAATCATCCATCGCGACATCACGATCATTAATTTCATTTTTGTATGTTAAGGTCCACAAATAACGCAAATTATTCGCTAAAACTAATTCGCGTATTGTTGTGCCGGCCCTCACAGCCGCCTGCTGCTGGTATATAGCCCTTTCACCCTCAGAACGCCTCGATTGCCCTCTCACGCCGCCACCAGCCCCCTTCAGAAGTATTTTATTCGAACGGTAAACTTCAATAAGTCCTATATCTTCATAAACTTTCATACTTGCATTAAACAACATACTACGTGTTATAATAGTCATAGAGCGGGGAGCATAGCCAAGCCGGATATTTTAGGAATCTGGCGAAAGCTATGCTTTCTCCTTTTCCCTCCTCATTAATTCCTCCAAATCTGCAACAACCCTCTCGAGTTCCAACATCCTACAAAACGCTTCGTCTGCCCTTTCCCCACCTGCTTTACTTCGAGCATCCATTATTTCAATGCTTTTCCGATATCCTTTCACCAACTTTTTTAGCTTGTCCATCATTTTTTATCCTCTCCTTTCCCTTGCAATTCCATTATACACTATTCCGCCTAACTTGTCAATACTTAATTCGTAACTTTACAACAAAAAAACAATAATAACTAAAATAATTTCTCCTAATATGTCCATATATCAAGTGAATAGGGAAAAGCCGGCTTCGAGCGTGTCGCGCTCGCGCTGCGCCACAGTTCGCTGCCGCCTTTTTTCCTCTCTCCCTGACACATTGTTGTCATATTAAAAAACTGACCAATACCAGCCGGCCAGTAGATAAATCTTAACAATGGTATCGCCCCCCGGGACCGGGAAGCGACATACCAAAATGTTTTAAGTTTCTTTATTGGGATCCAAGGGGTCGCCGGTTCAAATCCGGCCGCCCCGACCAGGAAAAAAGCAGTAACCACGGGGCTTTTCAGTCCTTGCGGTTACTGTTTAAATGGAAAGATATAGCAATAAACCGGGCCGGTACACACTTTGTACACACTTCCAAGAAAATAAAAACCGGGAAGCTCGCAACTTCCCGGTTTTGTCTCCCGATCTAGTTTATCGGGAGTTCTCCATCAGGGAAGCCAGCAGGGTGCCAACCTTATCAGCGGCTTCCCTTTTCATTTTAGCCGTAACGCTTGAATAAACGTCCATCGTGAATGCGGATGAATGGTGGCCCAGAGTTTCCTGTATCGTCTTTACGTCAACGCCTTGCTCAAGAGCTATGGTGGCAAAGGTATGCCGAAGGCCGTGGAAGGTAACGTCAAGGCCAGACTTCTTGATTATCCGCTCAAATACCCTGGTAAAAGCTCTTGGACAAATGGGTTCGCCCAGTTCGTTAGCAAATACCAGGTCCAGGCCCTTTTCATCATAAGCACCGCCGGCCATAAGCCGGTATTCAGCCTGCTTCTTTTTATGCTCCTTCAGCACCTGCACCACCGCCGGGGCAAGGTTAATTACCCTGTTAGATAACTTCGTTTTTGGCTCCTGAAATACCAACCCTTTGCCGCTTATTCTTACCAGTCCCTGGTTAACGGATAGCTGCCCTGCCTCGAAATCTATATCCTTCCACCGTAACCCTAAAAGCTCCCCCCGCCTCATGCCGGTATTTAAAGCCAGATAAAAGGCCGCAAAGTGCTTGCTCTCCTTCGCCATAGCCAAAAAGATTGCCGCTTCTGCTGTGCCTAAGTATTTTATTTCCGGGTTCTCCAGTTTTGGCAACTTCACCGCATCAGCAGGGTTAATCGTTACCATCCCTTCTTTTTTGGCTTGCTCCAATGCTGAATGAATGACGGTATGAATGTAACGAACGCTTTTAGGGCTTAAGCCGCCATCCTTGCCGTCAAGCCTGCCGCCATGCAGTTTCTCGTTGTAAAGCCGCTGAATATGTGCCGTCTGCAGCTGTGCTAACTTCAAATGTCCCAGGGCCGGTATTATATGCCCATTTACCTGGTATTTGTAGCTCTCCCACGTAGTGGGCCGCAGAGAAGGTTTCATATAATCGTTAAGCCAGGTAGTAAACCATTCAGCAACGGTCAGTTTTGACGGTTCCCGGTAGGTCCCGGCCTGCACCTTCAGGGCCACCTCATTGATTTTTTCTTGCACCTCTTTACGGGTCCTGCCGTAAAAGTATTTCCGCTTCGGCCTGCCGGTCTCCAGGTCATAGCCAATCAAGATACTGCCCTGCCATTTGCCGTCTTTCCTCTTTGTTATACTCCCTTCGCCGTTACCGCGCCTTTTAGCCATATTAGCCTGCCCCCTTTCGCGCTCCCGTTTAATCAGCGCCCTGCTTCTCTTCCTCAAGCATTTTTTTAGCTGTGCAGATAAGCTGCTGCTTTTCCTCCTGCGATAGCTGTTCTAA
>DUTM01000025.1 GCA_012842085.1 Mycobacteriales bacterium
CTCAACATGCTGGATTCTAGCTGGGGCAATGACTTACACCCCGCATTCATAGTCAACGGTCAGGCTGTTAGCGAGCTTTGGGTTGCTAAGTATCAAGCCTTTACTGTGGGTAGCGGTGCTAGTGAGCGCGCCGTGGTCTTGCGCAGACGTGACCCACGGGCAAACGTCACGTTTGACCGGGCGCTCACTGCCTGTAAACAAAAAGGTGCAGGTTGGCACCTCATGACTAACGCCGAGTGGGCTCTAATCCTGAATTGGTGCAAGGCAAACGGATTCTGGCCACGTGGTAACAATAGTTATGGACGTGATTATTCTAGGACTGCGGAGCACGGCGAGGTAAGCTATATCTACTCCGGAACCACCATTGGGCGGGTAGCGACAGGAACAGGCCCGGTGGGATGGAGCCACGATGGCAGCCCGTTTGGGATATTTGATCTCAACGGTAACGTTTGGGAGTGGGTAGGCGGACTCCGCTTGATGGACGGCGAAATTCAAATCCTTGTCAATAACAACGCCGCTGATAATACCAAAGACCAGTCTGCTGCCAGCGAAGAGTGGAAGGCCATCATGCCCGATGGTAGTCTTGTGGAACCAGGAACAGAGGGAACCCTCAAGTACGATGCTACAAACGTAGATGGCTCCGGGAACATAGTGCTGGCTACGTCCGTGGTGAATCAAACATCGGGCGACCCTTACGCCGTCACTGCATTCCGCAATTTGACAGCTAGAGACGTGGCTGCGCCAGCACTCCTACACCAGCTGGGCTTGTTCCCAAAAGATGCTAATTACGGTACCGGCACAGTTTATATGCGCAACCTTGGTGAGCGTTTGCCGAGGCGCGGTGGCTACTGGGGCGACACGTCCTATGCCGGGGTTCCGTATCTGCACCTGCACCACTCGCGCTCGACCTCGTACAGCCACCTCGGCTTCCGCCTGGCTTATTATCGGTAATCTGCGTTCTGCAGGTTGTAATCTGAATCGGCGAAGCGAGCTTTGAGACAGTTAATCAGTCAGTGCAGTCATACTTTGGGATACTGAAGCACTGCAACAGCTACAGGCTGCGAAATGCTATTTTGGGCCCCGACGGATGGTTTGTGCTCCAGCGGGGCGAGACTGAATGTTTTGAGCAAGATAGTGTAACTCGTTTACCCTAAGAGTCTCTAGGATTCCGGAGACTCTTTTTTATTGAGCAGAACAAATATGCAAAGGGAGTGACAACATGAACGTACAGATGTTTGATGGCAGAAAGAGAGCGAAGGTTACACAAAGTGGGAACCAGACTATCTTAATTCACGGTAAGAGCGGCACTACCGAAGTGCCTATCAAGGTTGACGCTGACGGCAACATTCAGATATCTATGGATGCTGTCACGGTCGATCTAGGACAGGTGACGCTTCACCAGGGCAACCCAGGCGTGAAGGCATGGCCTACAAGCGATGCTAACGCAAAGACTGCACTAGATGCAATAGCTGCTAACCTGGTAGACGCTGCTGATGCCACATTGCATGACAAGCTAGATGCACTATTAGCCTACTACAAAGATGCAGAGGACAAGACCATACATGACAAGCTAGACGCTATGACAACTCTACTAACCACAATGTCAGCTACGCTCACCAGTATGTTAGGGGTATTGGAAGGGCCTGGAGGCGGCAGTACTTGAGGATAGCAACGCTGCTATGTTTGTGAGGTGATAGCATGACCGGAGTAGAGATAAAACGCGCTGCTGAAAACTACGTAGACGAAGCAATCGACGACCCGGAAGCGGTAGATGCTATTAATGCGGCCCTGTCCAAGATAGGCGACATAGCAATCATCTACGATACAGTCTCTATCACTGACGATGTTGGCAAGCAGTGGATGGCCTTGCCTGCTACAACCACCTATGTCGTGGAAGTGCTGGACTCGCAAGGAAAGCCGTATCACGCATGGCGTATACGCGACAGCATGATACAGCTAAGAGACCCAGGCACGTATACGATCCACTATAGGCGGTTGCCTGAGCCTATCGACGGTATCCTTGACACGCCTGAAGTGCACCCTGCCTATCACAACTGCCTTGTTACGTATGTCATTGGTTGGTGGAAGCTGAAGGACGACGATGAATCTCCTGACGGTCTTAGGCATATGCAGCAGTTTGACGCTGAAGTCATGCGTGTGTTCAACACACTCAGGC
>DUTM01000098.1 GCA_012842085.1 Mycobacteriales bacterium
CAACACCTTGTGACGCTGCCATTCTCTGCAAATGGTGGAATAACGGTAAGGTTATGGAACATGCGGGATTCCCTAAAGGGCTTGGAATCACGGAGCAAGCAGTCTTAGCCAACATAAATGACCAATCAGATTCAAGGAAATTGCTGATTATTGAAGTGAACTCAAGTCCCATAGGAGAAATGTCGTACAGGAAAGTTGATGAAGCTACAGTTCAGATAGGTATTAAAATCTGTGATTTTTCTAAACAAGAAAAAGGGTTCGGGACATCATTTCTAAAGATGCTTATCGAGTATCTATTCTTTGAGCGGTGTTACGAGAAGATAGTTTTGGATACGAATCTCAACAATAGAAGGGCACAGCATGTCTATGAGAAAATCGGTTTTACCAGAGTAGGCGTGAGAGAACACTCTTTCATTGATCAACTGGGGAATCCACAATCCAGTGTTGATTACGAACTCCTACGAGAAAACTACATTGCTTAGTCAATATCCAGGTGACTACTCTACACAATGTCAAGCTTGATTATTGCCATGTAAGAGAGGTGTGAGAATGGCAAATCATGTGTTAGCAGGCATAATGGGCTTATGTGTTGCTGATGCTTTAGGTGTTCCTGTCGAATTTATGGACAGGGAAACGCTTAAGAGAAACCCGGTGACCGGTATGCGCTCTTATGGTACGTATCACCAGCCGGCAGGGACATGGTCTGACGATACAAGCATGACATTATGCCTTGTGGAAAGCCTTACCAAAGGATTGGATTATCATGATATCATGAAGGGCTTCCTTAAATGGCTTGATGAAGCAGCGTACACATCTCACGGACAAGTCTTTGATGTAGGGAACACAACCAGGCAAGCTTTGAGGAGATTCTCCCGCGGGATACCTTCTTTAGAATGCGGCGGCACAACTGAGCGGGATAACGGAAACGGCTCGCTCATGAGGATTCTTCCCATTGTATTCTATCTGCGGTCTGTTTACGGAACTGACTTTTGCGAGATAGATGAGGCTCTCGAAATCATCCATAATGTTTCCGCCCTGACACACGCCCACAAACGGAGTCAGATTGCGTGTGGTATCTATGTTTCTGTTGCATCCATGCTCATTGATGCAACAGATCTCGGGATATCAGTGGAAACCGGCATTCATAAAGCCATAGAATATTACCGGAACCACCCTGGGTTCTCAGATGAACTGCACCACTATGAACGGCTTACACGAAAAGACTTTGATAAGTTGGATGAGACTGAAATAAGGAGCAGCGGTTATGTTGTTGATACGCTTGAAGCTGCAATTTGGTGTCTACTTAAGACTAGAAGCTTCAAAGACTGTGTTTTGACAGCAGTAAACCTGGGAGAAGATACAGACACTGTTGCTGCGGTTGCAGGAGGGCTGGCAGGACTTTATTATGGATATGAGAGCATTCCTAATGACTGGCTTTCCGTGATTGCCAAACGGGATTATGTTGAAAGTCTATGTAATCAACTACATGCGTCCTTCCGCGGGAGATGAATTGTAAGACTGCGCTGACAGATAACTTATTCTGATCTTAATACATGTGGGAAAGACATCTGGAATGGAAGCGGTAGAGGCAGGGATTGAATGATGCAGAAGAAGCAAATCCAAGGATATGTAATGGCAGGTATCGGATTCTTGTTGCTATTGATAAATGCACTAAGCTATCTACTGGACTGGGATGTCAAGAATCCTGCATTTACCACACTTGGCCTAATATTTGTGCTTGTAGGCTTGAAATCCGCTAGGACGATGTGAGGTAACGACAACATGAGCAAGATAGATCTACATGATATAGGTCTTA
>DUTM01000024.1 GCA_012842085.1 Mycobacteriales bacterium
CAATCGGCGTTTCATCTATTGCCTCAGTGAGTATTGCCTCTGCACCGGTCCGCAGCGCTTTAATCCCGGCCTGTTCCGCTATCCTTACCGCCTCTTTGGTTCGCCACCGGTTACGCTTTGCCATCAGACCGCTACCTCCCGGTGGTTTTCGGCTCCATCCAGCCCGGGCACGCATGAAACAGCAATCACCGGCCACCTGCGCCCGTCAAATTCCAATTCATCTCCCGGCTTCACGGCTTCAACACAGAACACCCGCGCCTCGCTCACTACTTCCCGGCCCTGGTTGTCCCGCACCAGCCGGCGCTTACCTTCCCAGCGGACCTTGATTGACTTTTGCTTTGTTACCGGTTCGCCGTATTCGTTGCTACCGGTTTTCCGCTTCCATACCGCCCCCTGGTTCAGGTAGCCCTCAATCATTCATTCCACACCCTCTCGAAACTGCTCCTACCCACAACAGGCTGACCACCAAGCTGCCCCGAAAACTCGAATACCAGCGGCTCGTTCTGCTTTTGGTCAGCCTGTTGTGGGTAGGAGCAGTTTCGAGAGGGTGTGGAGCGAGTGATTGAGGGCTACCTGAACCAGAGGGCGGTATGGAAGCGGAAAATCGGTAGCAACGAATACGGCGAACCGGTAACCAGTAGCAAGGCAATCAAAGTCCGCTGGGAGGGAAAACGGCGCTTGGTCCGGGATAATCAGGGCCGGGAGATTGTTTCTGAAGCTCGGGTGTTTTGCATCGAAACTGTTAAGCCGGGAGACGAGCTGGAGTTTGGAGGGCACAGATGGCCGGTGATAGCTGTATCTACGGTTCCGGGCCTGGACGGCAAGGAAGCCCACAGAGAGGTGGCGGTCTGATGGCAAAGAACAAATGGCGCATTAAAGAGGCCGTCAAAATTGCGGAGGAAGCGGGCTTGAAAGCGCTGCGGACCGGCGGCGAAAAAATTATTACCAGTGCGATGAACAACGTACCTATCGAAAGCGGTACTCTTCGCAGAAGCGCAACTACTACAGTTGGTGGACTGCCTAACAGTTCAGAAGTGTATGAATCTGCGAAGGAAGGAAACGAAATGAAAAACGCCTTTCCGGAACCTATTGGCAAAGAAAAGGCAGTATATGTGTCATACAACACCCCTTACGCTCGACGTCAACATGAGGAAATGGATTATGTTCACCCTATAGGGGGAGGACCTAAATACCTAGAAAATGCTTTCAATCAGCTAAAAGGCAAGATAATACGCATGGCAGAAAGAAAGATTAGGAAGGCCCTGAGGGAAATGAGGTGATGCAGGTGTGATGTTAAAAGAAATAGGCACATACCTTCAGTCTCAGGGGATAGGAACCCTTGGGACTGATTTATTTTTGGGCCTGATGCCGGACCAGCCGGATAACTGCATAGCACTGTTTGAGTATGCCGGTTCACCTCCGGACTTGCATTGGAACGGCGAGTATCCAGGGCTGCAAGTGAGAGTGCGAAACACAAGCTATGCGGCGGCCAGGTCAAAGATCGGGGAAATAATGACGGCACTACATGGGCTGTATGAGCAAACGCTGGGCGGCGGCGATGGTGACGAAGGCAATGGCGATGAAGGCGGCGATGGCGATGAAGGCAATGGTGGTGGCGGTGAACCGATACCCGCAAACGGCACCCGCTACCTTCTCATCAAGGCTCGCGGGTCCCCGGAGATTTTAAAGCGGGATG
>DUTM01000023.1 GCA_012842085.1 Mycobacteriales bacterium
GATGGTAGGGTTTGGGCCAGTGATACAGGGAACCTCAAGGTAATGAATTTATGTAAAAGTTTAGCTAATCAAATAATGTACTATGCCCTTTCTATTACGGATGAAAACCTTAGAAAATCCTATATTAAATCAGCTGGCAAGTGGCAGGAAAGAAGAACAAGGGAAATCATTTTAAGGGATGCTCAGGATGTCTATCCTTTATCTATGTCTGGATTTGATAAGGATATATATTTGCTCAACTGCTTAAATGGAACTCTTAATTTAAGGGATGGCAACTTTTATCCCCATAAAGCTTCCGACTATATTACTAAAATGGCAGGTGTTAATTATGACCCAAATGCTAAATGTCATCGCTGGATTGATTTTATAGATGAGGTTATGTGTGGTGATAAGGAAAAGGCTGACTTCTTCCAAAAGAGCCTAGGTTATGCCTTAACAGGTGATACTCGCCATGAGTCCATGTTTATTCTATTTGGAGCAACTACTAGAAACGGTAAGGGAACTTCTATGGAAACCTTCCTCAATATATGTGGTGACTATGGCAGAACAAGTAGGCCAGAAACAATAGGAATGAAGATGAATTCCTCTAGCTCTGCTCCCTCAGAAGATGTAGCTAGACTTGCTGGTGCTAGATTTGTCAATATAAGTGAGCCAGATAAGAAGTTAGTTTTAAGTGCAGCTCTACTAAAGAGCCTTACAGGTAATGACACTATTAATGCTAGATTTCTCCATGAGAACAGCTTTGACTTTAGACCACAATTTAAGATTTTTATTAACACTAATCATCTACCAACTGTGACAGATTTAACTCTCCTAACCAGTGGTAGAGTCAAAATCATACCTTTTGAAAGACACTTTGAAGAATGGGAGCAGGATAAGAACTTGAAAAAGCTTTTTTCTAAGGAAGAAAACTTAAGTGGCATCCTAAACTGGATTCTTGAAGGATATAGAAAACTAAAAACTCATGGCTTCAAGGTGCCTGATTCAGTTAAAAAAGCAACCTATGACTACCATAAGGAAAACGACAAGATAGGTCTTTTTGTAGAAGAAAGACTAACTAAGGATGCAAATGCTGAAGAAAGAACATCTGCCCTTTACTTTGCTTATCAAAACTGGTGTAGGGACAACGGCTATTATACGGAGAATACCAGAAACTTTAAATCTTCTCTAGCCTCTATAGGAAGGATAGCTAGAAAAAGGCCAAAGGCTGGTGGCAATATGACCACACTATTAATCGGCTATAAATTAAATGATGATTTTACAGATTTTCTAGAATAAGTTTTTTGTTGCAGATGTAGCAGGTAAAAAGGTAACTTCCTTATGAGAAAGCTATATGTAAAAGCTCTGTTTTTTCCTGCTACAAGTAGCTACAGATATAAACTTCCGAATAAAGCCTTGCTATCAGGGCTTTTTATTGTGGAAAGAAAGGAGGTGAAAAAATGGACCCATTAAAACTTATAAGAGTTGATGGGAAACTAAAGCCAAGACACTTTCTCGGTAATCCTTATAGGATAGCTTATGAAAGTGGATGTGACTACTATATGACCAACTATACTGACCACCAAGTAAAGGTCCATCGAATAAACATGGGACTAACTGACTATGAGGGCTTCTCTAGCCTTCATGTTTGTTGTCCTAAGTGCTACAGCAAGATGGTCCCTATAGACTCTGCCTTTAATGATGATAAGACCCAAATCTTTAATTGCATCATCTGTGAAGGTCTTAAGGGGAGGGGCTAGTAAATCTCTGTAACCTTTAAAGACGGACAGCGGCGTGGGCAGTCGTGTAAAAAAACGCAGTTTCAAACAGGGTAATAGGCCTAGGCCTAAATAATAATTAAATGGAGGAAATTTATATGTTAAATACAAGAATTTATAATCAAGCATTTTGGAATGAAATGAGAGGAAATCAAATAAACCCAAGTGATATAGAAGATGGTCATATTGAAGGAGGGCTACAGGTACCAGAGTCTAATTTGCTTGATTATTATGATGCAATCAAGAAAGATAACCTATTTAGAAGGTTTTCTACTGTAGTTAATCTAGTTAAAAAGGATGGAATAATCCATGCTACAACATCCACTGGTAAAGCAGGCATAGTAACGGAAAACAACATTATTCCAGAAGATGGAGATAAATTTACTAAGTTTCCTGTCAAATCTTTTAAAGTTGCTAGTCTAGCAAAATTACAAGAAACATTTGTCTCTGATAATGATTTTAATCTTTCAAAATATCTGACTACAGATTTTGCTAGAAGATTTGGTAGAGCTGAGGAAAACTTATTTATTAATGGACATGGGGTAACGAATCAGAAAGGCATCTTATCTGTTAGTGAATCGTCATAAGAAAGTGTATTAGTTGCCTTAGCATTTATTATTTCACTGGCAGATAAGATGCCTGTAGGCTCTGTTGTTCCATTACCATTGATGAATAAATCTTCTTCAGCTCTACCAAATCTTCTAGCAAAATCTGTAGTCAGA
>DUTM01000064.1 GCA_012842085.1 Mycobacteriales bacterium
CGAAAATCGAGGGTATACGGAAGGAGAAAGCAGATATTCTGTCCTCACATTGAGCCTTGATTGTCTCGATCTGTTTCTGCAGTTCTAGAACTGACGGTATTTCATACTCCATTCGGTGGACCCAGCGACTCCCCTCTAAATGCGGGAACAACTGTGGGTTTACCTCGGCGCACCAGTCTTCCAACAATTCTAGTATAATACTGTGAACTGCAGGCATCTGAGGCAGGATAATAATGCAACCTTTTGGCCTTTCATAGAGTAGAATTCCAGCGACATCTTCATCATACTTGTTCCTTGCTATTGGTATCCAATGATGCTTTCCATAATAACCAGGCGACAGCGTGCAATAATACTCGGCGCCTTCTTGCGCCCGCAAAAGGAGTGTAGTTAGTGCAGAAAACGCTGGGTCAAATGTAATTTCACAACCATAGTGATTCTGTACATCACAGTGTCTCAGCTCTTCAAGAAAAGACCAGTTTGAATAGGTAGTGCTCTCACGTACCGACTTTGTTCCATAGTAGTCTGCTCCATAGTAGTACTCATTCTCCTCCAAAGCCGCTGCAAATACGACAAAAATACCCCCGTGGTGTTGAATTTTGTCAAAAGCAGATTGAGCAAAAGACATGGCAAGGGGACGTGGATCAATCAAACCATCAATAGCCTTTTGCCAAAACACATCGACCCCTTTGCCAGGAGCATCATTAGTAGGTAAAGCTAATGGTTCAGGTGTTTGGATGTTCACGATAACGATCTCTTGCTCCTCGTAGTTCGGTAAGTTCATTGATTGAAGCGAAACATAGGATAAATCGCTTGATCGCTCAACTCTATGGGGTTTTCCAAATGTGCCGACAGACACATCATAACCAGCCTGCTTAAGCTTCTCAATAGAGCGATCGTCCATATCAATCAGCAGAATCTTGGGCCTGGAGTGCTTCATTTTATTGGGTTTCTCAGTTGGAACTAAGGGGAGTGTCTTTGAAGTACTCTGAGTATTCTTCCTCCCCCATATACGCATTGAACTGCTCCTTCCTATGGATTTGCGGTAATCGCTTTTCTCGCCGGAGAAGAGTCAAGGCGATAGTACGTTGCTCAGAAAGGTGTCTTGCGCATATTGTTCATTACATAGCATCGATTGATAGCGTTCCCTACGCTAGCTGCGTATTCCACTGCATTCGGCGGTCTATTCCGATAAACTCCCGCCGCGTGTTACACATGAATCCGACCACGCATTACAATAGGTTTCAGCTACTTGTTCCGATAGGACGCGCTCGGCTATCTGGCGGAGCAAGCGACGCGAGACAATTTGACTATATCATTTCCAGTATTGGAATGTAAAGGATAATCCCATGCTACTCATCCAGCGGAATTTAACTTGCCATACCTATGAAACGGTAGAGAGCCTTGCCCGCATAGGAAACAGCCGTTTAGCATCTTAGGATTTTCCCCTACATCAAACACCTATGACAGACCCGGGCGCTCTGAGCCAAGTCGGGAAAACCTGGCCATGCAATATGGTTTGATACTTGCACTAAGCGTGCCTAATATCACTGCTTAGACGGAACCTTGGAGTCAAGTTCTAATCAAATATGGTCTAGTAATTACATAATACGGCTCACTGCGACTCATCCATACCTATTCATTGAATCCGGTATCCGTCCTAAGCTGGTAGCCAGGCATAGCCAGGTTTGAGTTCGGAATCTTGATGATTAGGATAATCAAGTCATCCGGAGCATCCCGAAGGAATCGAAAACCACTTGCCCACCGCAATCTTCCGTAACACTCCGCTCTCGTCTGCTTTGGACCGCATTCCTACTACTCTGCCTGGTGTCCTCTCGTGAGATTTCATACCGCGCAGAGCTCAGACCCCATCCACCGGGCCTGTTTCAAGCCTGTAAGATACAAACCACATCCCTGTCTGCACAGAAGATGTCCGAGGAAATCCAAAGAACTGCCCTAGCCCTCTGCTCAACCGCGAACACCATCTCCAAAGGCTTTGACAGACCTACACTAGAAGACGTTCAGGAAGGAAGACATTGACGGAACGAGAAGATATCTGTAGCATAGAAAGCCTTTCCTGCCCGACACCTACTATTGGGGGAATGACCTGAAATGAGACTATGGTTCTCACATCCAAAGATATGGCTATGGCTGGCTCCGGCCTTGATAGGAGCTGGTTCAGGCATATTTGCCCGGCTTGGGTTCGTAACATGGCAGGAGTCAGCCACTCTAGCACTGACAGCCATCGCGGCCTTTTTTGGTTGGATGGCTGCGCGGAATCAAATGGCGCGTCCGCAATTGTCCATACACCTGTCAACAACCCAGCAGTCAAGCAGCAAGATGTTGGAGGTCCAGGTCCGTGATGGAGAGGCAGTTATACAGCCGATCCTGAGAAACAGCGGGGACGGAGTGGCCGAACGCTACTTCGTACGATTCAGTTTCTCTCCGGAATTGGAGCCAACGGTGAGGGCAGAGTGCTATCAACCCCCTGGAGGCATGATTCGAGAGTTTGCTCCAGATCTACGGCTTTATGACGAGAACCCCGGTATGCTAGCCGGATGGGTGAAGACGATGATCTTTCCTGGTGCAAGTCTCGCTCTTGATCGAATATACCTCAAGCCAGTTCCTGGGGAGCATCAAGTGCGGTACAGTGTCGTCTTTGATCATGGAACACACAGTGGGGATGCAATTCTGAAGTTCGTATTTGATACGCCATCAGAATAAGATCGTCAAAGAGTTTTAGTTCACGAAGGAACTCCTAAGCTGATTGCATCTTTCATTCACTGTTTCGCATTATTCGCTCTTCAATTGGAAAAGCCTTAACCGTGCATTGACCTAATGGAGTGCCATATATTAGATCTTAACCAGCCATTCCTTACTTCTCATAGCCAACGGCATCAGTGTCTCCTTCCGTTGTTTCAGCCAACTCGCTGATTATTCTGTCAGGAGCAAATAACATGATTCTCAACCCTAACCACCACGCATATACAGCATAGGCGGACTCACATGCCTCGTAATCCAGCAGGCCGTGCGCGAGCTCGTTTCGAAGGTTATGACCGAAAGGGTCACACAACAATGCTTTAAACTCAAACGCCATATCCTCTCCGAATACTTGATTGGTTTCGTATGATTCCATCAATGTGCCAAGTGCATTTTCAGTTTCTATGCCTTTGCTATCTAAGGTAGTGGTCTTTACACCCCTTACCTTAAGGTGCCAACGCACCATATCCTCAATTTGAGGCACCAAAAGATGTAGAGCTGAAACGAAATCCCCATCATATCCGGCAAACAGTGCTTTTCCAAATAACCTCTCCCTACCAGGGGGAACTAAATGGCACTCATTAGCAATAACGACAAAGATCTCCTCACAAAAACGGTGCTCCAGACGTAGCACTTCCAAAGCAGGCCAAATAAAACCAGTGACTATAGGGCCAATCATCATGGTATAGTGTTTGACCATGTCGGCCCACACTGCTTTGCTGTCCTCAACGGTAGACTTGCCTAAGTTCACACCGGGACTTTTTGCAATGACTCGTCCGTCTCGGGATAGCTGAGCTAATGAAAAGAAAGTCCGTAAAGGATACTTTCGCAACCCTTTCTCTGCTCTCTCCCGAATCTTTCTAACACAGGCACCTGGGTAGATATTAGCAAGAGCCAGCAACCCATCAAGAGGAGTTTTACCACTGACGGCATTTCTTACATTCTCAATGAGTTCACTGATATCCACCGCCGGGGATGTAATGACAGGCATTTGGCCGAGGGCCTTCTGTCTAGCATCGGTCATCTTCATATGTAATTCAGCGATACGTTGGTCTACATTATGGGGCGCACGATGAGTTCCCGGAATACTCCTATACTTCTGTATGGCATCTTCGTATAGAATTGCCATAAGAGGGTAATTAGGTTGCTCAGCCGACATCTGAGCAACTGCCTCCTTGACCGAAGTTTCTGCAGAACGAGCAGTTACCTCCGAAGCCTTAACCTGGTCTCCGATCTTTCGAAACCATTTCGCGGAAGCATCAAAGTAGTTCCTTGCGCGGCGAAGTTCACCATCTATCCCAAATTCGATACCCAACTCCTCGAGCTTTGCCGCGATGTCAGCGCCTTTCCCATAACCAATCTTAGTCTCCAATATTAAGTCAGCCAACCACAACGTTAAGAAACCATCTTCTGGTGTGCATCTTATCAAACAATCGAGAAGCTGCGTTTCTATTTCCACCAACCGGTTTTTGGCACCGTCCCCCAGTATCTTAGTAAGACATATTGCACGTTGCCAGCATTTCTTACCATCGTCATGCCAAGTCTCAATATCCAACGGAATCATCTTATAAGCATCAATTGCAAGAAGAGCAAATCTGTGATCTCGAGGACTCTGCACGGTCCAGACTAAATCTGCGATGCGCGCTCTCAACCATACGTCATCAATCTCTTCTGCAATCTGAGAAAATAGTTCAATATCTTCCTCTTGGAAATCTTCGGGTAATGCTGACCGGCGGGTGTTTGCTGCAACGAGCGATTCAAAGGGGTCATTAATGCTCCCGGGGCGCAGAATCATTGAACACGCGTTAGCCACAAGCTTAAGAACCTTCATTTCAGCGAGATCGCCATCCGCTCTTGCCTGCCGTGCAGCAGAGAAGAGTGCCTGCCTCATAGCCAAATAACCCACGTGGCCAGCGGATTCGAGAGCTGCTTTCCAACGTGAGCGTCGGAAATCATCTGCATTAACACACAGGTTTTCTGAATTCGCTTTCATTTAAGCCGAAACCTCCTGACAAAAATTAACGTTCTTGATTCCTCGTGGGACCATCTCAAACTTAGTCATGACTTTAGATCACTCAACACACCTATTCATCAGCAATTCCCTGCCATACCCGAATCTAACGAACGCAATTGTTCACCACCTGCGTTCGCCATACAAGACCACTAGATTAACAACCAGGGCTTGTCAACTTTTACGTTGTTTGGGAAACCACTCCTAAATCGTGAGTAAATTGGACCATCATATTCGAGTATCACAAGGATAATAGCCTCCAGGTAGAAAAGGGCAAGCTGCCAGGCCTGTAGTTTTGCAGATGACGGTATTCCCCGTGCCTTTTTCAGGTTCTTTGCGGTTGGGTGAACGAAAGCATTCCGTATGCCGACAAGCGCATCAGGCCCACTTTTCACCCGCCCTGCAGATTGTGCCCAGGCATACAAGTCGGGACACTGGCTGGAGGGGAAATCGACTGGAATCCCCATCTCGACGAGGAGCTGCTCAAGTTTCTTTGCTACACCCCTCAACCTATTCCAGTCCTCCTCTGTGAGAATACCCTTATATTCCACAAGATAAGTCCATGCAAGCATCTCAAGCGCGGCCTGTACCAGTACAAGAGACCCCTCAACTCCACCAGAGCACTCATTAGCATGAATGTACCAGTAGACCGCTAGCTCCAGAGGGACTTTCCATATGTGGTCGGCAAGTAACTCGACAAGTCTGGGAAACGTATTTGGGACGAGTTGGCACTCATGGTAGGGAAACCACGACTGAACTGCACGCCATCTCGATAATCTTGGTACTGAATAGTACGTCCAGCTATCGTACTTGCAGTGCCAGAAAACAGGAGAACACCAAAGGCCTCGGCTAAATGACAACCACATTGAAAGCGCATTTCGGATTTCGGCCGTATCTTCAAAAGAAAAGGAACTGTCATCCGTCCTTCTTATTACACCGGCATGGGTGATGACGAATCCCCCCCACTGACTTCAACTCTTTGAGTCTCTCGCTCAGATCTGCTGTTGCATTGATCTCAATGAGCCAATCTTTCGCTTCGAGTGTCAGCCTCCTGCGCTCAATACTTTGCCCTCTCCTCACAGGGTTGCCAAAATAGTCGTGATAGTTTGGAATATCAAATGCAAGCTCTGTCAGGGTCGTACCTTGACCGCACAAAGAAACGGCGTCCAAGACAATGCCAGCTATGGAAATCTCCGGCGGCCTCACACTGTGAGAGATAGAAGAAATGCCGCCACGCAGCCCTATTATGTTTGCCTCAGGGATGTCGAGGGAAATCCCGTCAAGGTCAACTATACCGAAACCCCAGGATCGGATCACTTTGAAATACAATGAAGGGTTAGGAAGCCATCGAAAACAGAGTTGACCATTGCCTTCTACTTGCAGCCCGTCTGCATAAGTTATCCGGATATTACCCGAAAATACCGTTACATCCTGGTTTGGGTGAGAAGCTTGATGAAATGGCTCATTCGCAGATGGAATATTGCTACTCAGCATCCGTTTCGTCCCCCTTTAGCCACGATTAGATTACATGAACCTACATAGGACTATCATCACGACAGCTTTACATCAGCTAGACGTGCTTGCTTGCCAACATTCAAGCCAAGTCTCAACCAACGTAGCGATCACTTATTAGGGATAGAGGAAAAGATCTCTAGACGTTTCTACACACAGTAAGTGTCCGTTGATTGGCATGTCCAAGGTCATTATCTATTAGTAGAAACAGTAAATTTCAGATCCGTATCGGTGACAAACAGAGATTGCTTGAAAGATTCATGGTTTTGAACTACAACTAATGTGTCTTTCTTTGCCCGCGTAATGGCGTTGAACAGAAGCCGACGTTGGCATTTGGATAAGGCATAGCTCTCATACGACCAAGGTACTGTCACAACGTCAAATATCCTGTTCTTCGCATTTACAAGTAATCATCGCGCGACCACCATTCATGCTTGTTGTCCGGCATGCTTACGTCCTCTAATGGATTCTGCTGATCAGCTTCTCCACCTATGCCACAATGAACGTTGTCCTATCCGTCTCGCTACCTGACAGTCAGTAGAAAACCTATGATACTAAGGCCTCACTCTGCTAACCTTGATGTTTCGTGACTTGTAATTCGTAACGGCCTGTTCCAGTTCTTCTCTTGTCAAGCGCTTTAGAAATTGAACCAACTCTGGCGAGTAACAAGTAATCTGGCCGGATTTGTCTCGCCAACAGTATTTTGAAGTCTCCTTTACATCATACTCCCATACGATAGCTCTAAATCGATGCTGAGTCAGTCTTAGGCCTCCAATAGTAATCCCCAATCCAACCTTTTTCGGATCTTTCTTGCTTGTGATGATATCAGATTCTCTATATGGGTGTGTCATGTTCGGATCTTGGCGCCTGATGACCAAGAACTGCGAATCCGCCCCTTCATGATTGCCTTCGACACCAACTATCAAATCTGCAGATGCGACCTTTTTCGTCGATACATGGTGTACATTGAAAACAGTAAAAAGCCTTCCGGTATCATGCCCTGCTTGTTCTGATTCTGATACAAGCTCGCGTAGTCTCTGTGCAAGATCTTGAGCATAGTTTGATTTTCGTATATTGGTAGTACTGGATCTGAGAAATTCTATGGGATCAATTGGCGGTGCAATAGACATTGGCAGTAAAGATAGACTGATTTCATCAGTGATGTCACGACCGAACGATTCATTCACAACATCTCTGAAGTTTACAATGGCAGTCTGTGCCAGGCTATATATCACCACGTTAAGCGATCGGTTGTTATAGGAGTGAATCGTATTATTCCTGTACTCGTTGAGAAGTAAGATATTCTCCCTAGTTGGGTGGTAGTCAACACTCTTCGGAAAGAATTGCTCAGCCTCTTTCAGTGCGTCCTTCAGACTATATGTTCGATAAAGTTGACTCCGCTTTTTGGGATAGTAGATACGTCGTTTATTCTTAGATAGCAGCGCCTTCAGCAAGAGTTCCCATGAGTTTATCAAGAGTATTACTGTGCATTCCTCCCTATAACTCATCTTGGGCTTATTATAGATTTCAACAGCCGCAGAAAGAGCTTCAATTGCATTTCCAAGTAAGGCTCGATATGAGCCACGCAAGTTCAAATGTTGTCACCTCCAGTAACACCGGGTAATCGGTACTCAGCGACATAAGAAAACATCCTAGATCTTTAAATAGACAATTCTATATACTCGCATTTCTTCCAGAACCGAATATTCATGTTTTGAGTGACAATCCTACTTCATTCGTTCATCCTACTATTCGCTATGGCACTACCGCCCTGATACAGAAAATACGTACCTGCATATCCGGAAACGACAGTAGTCAGCAGGAATTAGGAGCTCTATTGTCAAATATAGTCGCCGCGACGCCTCGGATGTCTCAAGTAGTGTCTGAATGCGGCAATTCGAGCAAGGGAAGCTGATTCATGTGCTATCAGAAAGACAACTGCGTGAACGTGTGTTCATAATTGTTCAAGAAGTACGCGCCTGCTACAGCCACTTGAATGATCCATACGCCTTGGCACGAGAGCTCGGCTATAAAGTTGTAGAATCTTCCTCCGCGTCCAGTCCCATGTTTGAAGGCGCCAGCCTTGATCACGTCATCTTCCTCAGGACATATGATTGCCTCAATGAAGAGCGTAAGCGTTTCACTTTGTATCATGAAATATGCCACGGCCTATTACGCAAAGATGAATGGTTCTGGTCAGTTCTCCATGACCAGTTTAAGTCGGACAGGGATTTTAGCTATGTCAAAGAGCGCCTGTGTAATATCGGTGCAGCAGAGTTTCTATTGCCTCGTTCATCAATCTCCAACATTCTCGCATCAGAGGGAGTTTCAGTCGCCCACATAAGCAAATTAGCTAATCAGTTCCGGGCATCGAAGCTTGCAACTGCAATCCAAATCGCAGATTGCGCCACACATGAATGTATAATGGTTGTTGCGACAAGGATGCTTGATTTCACTCAAAACTTGTCTCGACTCATAGAATTCCCAGGATCCAATAAGCCACGCCTTGTAGTAGAATACTCAATGCCATCAACAACAACTAAGTACAAAGTCGCCCGTTACGTTCCGATAAGAAGCAACAGTATCATAGCTTCGGCTGAAGAAGCCCCGGCTGGCGTCATGCTTACAGGCCGTGATCTCGTCCCCTTCAAATTCAGAACTCGGTGGGAAGTAGAAGTAGAGGCCGTAAGATTAGGATCCCGAATATATGCTCTCTTTAACTTGAAACCACCTCAGCCAGTTGACGACAGACAGCTATCGTTATTCTAGAAGGCAGCCTCGAAGCTTCCCATATTTCGAGGCTGCCCGGATTCCTAGTCGTAGATACTGCATACCGGACACTTCCAATCAGTGCCGGCCGGCCTCTGCGGATGAATCTTGTTATCCAGTTTTTCACTTCCACCATGATAATGATACAGTCGGCACTCTTTTTCAAATGCAGCCTTTGCCGAAGAGCAATACTCGAATTTGAAGTACTTGTATTTGGAACCAACCCATGTTTTGAGTCGTGCGTTCAAGTCCTCGTCAGATCTGCCGACGTACTTCACTGGACCATCATATGATATAAATAACTCATACGCACCCGGCGATTTCTTCGTAACCTTAACATCTATGTTGGTTGTCGTAAGCGAAAATGGACCCTCCATGTCATCTGCCCTCCTTTCTTCTGCAAAATCTTGTCCTTGGGTAATGAACCACAGAGAATCCCGTAGCGAGATTCTCCAGCTAACTGCTACACCCCCCTTTCAGGTGGAAAACCACGGATTACCCAAAAACAGCAAGCTCCATATATGCATTTTCATACGCATGCATCGTAATACACTAGCTAATATTACGCTGTGTTCGTAATGCCCGGTATCACTATACTACGCTGTGAACGCAATGTCAAGCGCCATAGTTCGGTCTTGACCTAATGCCTATTAAGCGATAGTATAATGACGCAATGATGTAATGTTGTCATGCCAGTTGTTGATACACAGCATCCCAAGATACAACATAATCAATAAGTAGAGGTGTATTCGTTTATGAACATCGGTGAACGCTTAAGGCAGCTAAGATTGGGCCATAACATGACTCTACTCGACGTTAAGGAGAAAACAGGGCTTTCCGTCTCCCACTTATCTGATATCGAAAGAGGGCGTACCAAGCCGTCTCTGGACGCCTTAGAATCGCTGGCGATTTGCTACGGTATCACCTTGGCTGATCTGATGAATGGCGTTGACCCCGCAATAGTGGACTCAAGAGGCTACCCTGACGGGCTTAGAGAGTTGGTCGAAGAAGGGGATATATCGGATGAATGGGCTCGTATGTTGAGTAGAATTGAGTTTAGGGGTAACAGGCCAACTAGCACAAAAGAGTGGGAGTTTCTCTATTACTACTTGAATTCAATCCTCGAAAAGGATAATGATTCGGAAAATAAGCAAGAGTAAAGGTTAGTTACCACTTGCGCTCTTCTTCCCTGGAGCTAGATACCGTCAGCAACCACTTGCATTAAACCGAGTGCAAGAGAATCGATGACGCCTCTACTGAACTTAGCCTCGATCATTTTCCATGAAGCTAGTGTATGGTCATCTACACTTACGACCAGGCAAGATGACTCAATTACCTCGGATCTCATTAGCCTGCTACGCAAATAGTCATAGAAACACTCAACAGAACTGTCAAAATCGGAACGGGCATTGAGTTTCGTAATTCACAGGATGTTTTTTGCAAGCCTTTTTTCCCGAAAGTTGCAAACCATTTTTCCATAGTATTGCATCTCCATTTTCCACAAAGTTGCA
>DUTM01000113.1 GCA_012842085.1 Mycobacteriales bacterium
ACAATCGTTCTCTTAATTTCTGGTATATTTCTCCGGACTTGTTTTGGTAGTCAAAATAATCTAATGGATTGATTATTTTGTCTTTTAACACTTCTAGGGTTGGTTTTTTCTTTGGAAATATTAAGGGAACTATTTTGTATTTGTTTATTCCGGTTAAGTAATTGCATGCACTGTAAAATCCTCTATCTGCAATTATTAGTTGTCCTTTTTTTAGTAATCTTCTTTTTTTTAGTTCAAAAATTATTTCATCAAATATTTTTGTATCATTCGGTGAACCCGGATGAATTAATATTGCAAGTGGTCTTAATGTTTCATATTCTACTGCTAAGGTCATCTGGAAACCTGCATAATGGCCTTTAGAGGTAGAAAAGCCTCTTTTGTAGTCTTTATCCAGGCATGTTTGCTTTGAAATAAACTTTCCATTGAATTTCAAATCAATGAGTAATGGGGTTGAATCAATTAGAACAGTTTTAAGACCTCGTATTTTTTTAAATTCTAGTTTATTTAATGTTTTTAATGCCAATTCTAGGTATTTTTCTTCATTTTTTCGTGAATAAACCTCTCTCACTTGTTTTAAAGTCAACATGTTGTCAATATTTAAGAATTTCCGGAGCTTTTCCCGGTTTTCTACCTCAAAGTGAACTCGTGACACTTCTAAATCGAAATATGAAGCTAATAATATTATTTTTAGCATAGTTTGGTATCTTTTTATACTTTGTAACCCGTTTCGAGCTAATTCTTGCTGAAAACCTCTACTATCGATAAGTTTATTTAGTTTACCAAACAAAGTCCAAATAGGGTCTTTTGAATCAGGAGTTAAAGGGATATTCATTTTTATCTACCAATAAAATATTATATCCCCTTATTAATAAATATTCCGGTTCTTAAGGCCTCATTTTAATATATATTAAATATCAAATTGTACTTTTATCAGTTAAATTTAAATAATTATCAATGCGCGATATTAAGCCCAAATAAACCGAGAACTTTCACCCTAAATCAGACACCCTGATTAATAAATAAAGTTTTAAATTAAGGTGAGTAAATATATTAATTAAGTTCAGATTTCTAGTGCTTATTTATCCTAAAAACTTATTTAAGAATTTTTAAATTAATTTTGGAGGATTGCATGCTTGATTCACTTTATGAAAAGGCTTTGAAAAAGAGAGAACTTGTTAATCAGAAATTAGACCAAATTGGATACTTCAAAGTAGACGCTTCTCAGCATTGGGCTGACTATTGCATAGGAGAAAGCTCCCTAAATACCAATATTGCTGCTGGCGATGGTAGTATAAATAAACGGAAATTTTTGCCATTTATATTCTATGCTATCGGTGCAGAAGGCATATTAAATACTGATAATGGTCTTAAAAGAATCGAAAGCTCTGAAATTGACATTATAGCCCACCATAAATATGTGGAAGATCGTTTAAGAAGTTATATGGGTATTTTTGAAATAAAAAATGCTCTGAAAATGTTTGACAATCACGAAGTTGACTTATTCCTATTTGATGGATCAATCCTTGGAAACCTTATAAGACCGTTCCCCATAGAAAAAGAAGTTAAAGAACAGGTTAAAGAAAGCATAAGAGAAAAATACTTAGCCCTCCTCGAAGAAGAATTAAAGAATTCTACTGTGGAAATAACATCAACTAAATTTGAAAAACAGATTACCAAGGAATTTGAGGACAGCACTGAAGCAATGATATACTTGGAAAACTTGGAAAATATCCTGGTAATCAGTGAATTGATGGAAAAAAATAAAAAAATAGTGGCTATCTCTAAAACATCCTTCAGTACTGAATATTTTAATTCAAAAATACCGGACATGGCAATATTTGATATGTACAGTAAAAAACAGGGATATTCCAAACCCCGATATTCTGATGTTTCCGAGGTTAAAAGAGATTTTCCTGTTCGAAATGACTTTCTTAAAAGTTTAACATTCACCATTTTCTACGCTAGACTGGAAGATTATAAAAACATTTTGAAGTTTGAATTACCGTATCATGCCACAGAAGAAAATATAAAAAAATTGCTTAAAGATATTAAAAAGATCAGTGCAGAAGGATACCCATTACTATTAAAAAAAGCCCACAATGATGTTGTTATACGTAAAAACGATCTGGAAAATCTTTCTAAAATAATGGGATTTCAAGAGAAGCGCGGGAGGGAAATGTTAAATGAGTAAAGTAATTGGAAGATGTGTTGGGGAAACATCCCTGGTTGACGTCAGTTTCATCTCAAAGGAAATGCCAAGAGTTGGAGAATACGTTTCCCTAAAATACGATGCCAAAAATGTTTTGGGAATGATCGAATCCCTGGTCAGAGGTAGTGTTTCCATTAATGATCAAATATACGACCCTCTCACAATAGAAAAAATCAAAGCAATTGAAGGTGACGATCATTACGTTAAAGGGACTGTTAAGATATTGGGTGATATCGACGATGATCTCCGCATTCCACGAACACCAGCTCCGCCTGGAACCGAGATAAGGGTTGCTGATTCAAAGATATTGAAGAAAATATTTAATGTAGGCAAGTATGGTTTGAAGCTTGGAAATCTCATAACTCAAGATGAGGTGGCTGTGGAAGTTGATATCAATAAGATGGTGTCAAGACACTTGGCAGTTCTAGCCATGACTGGTGCAGGTAAATCAAATACCGTTTCAGTAATTGTAAACGGTCTTTTAAATGTTAATGGTAGTGTTTTGATATTTGACATGCACTCTGAATACGTTAACACCGATTTTGGGAAAGATATGGTCAAAGTTATGAAACCACAGATCAACCCCCTTTACTTGTCATTTTCTGAAATCAAAAAATTATCAAACATTCCTTCAAATGCCTATGTTCAGGAAAGATACTTCCTAAAAGCATTTAAATCAGCACGTAAAAGTCTTATTCAGGGTTCTCCAAGGGGTAAAAACTTTATTGCAGTGATACAGAGTAAATTAGAAGGTTGGTTAAAAGAAGCAGAGGATCCAGAATCTAAATCCCCTTATTCTTCAGATAAAAAATCTATTGCAGATATTTTAAACAAGCTAGATCATATGCAAGACAAATACGGGAACATATTAAGTTTAGAAGCAAAAGATGCCATTGATAATCTCGAAGTCGGAAAAGCAAATATTTTAGATTTAGGTTCGGTGGATGAATTCGCATCTGATGTTGTGGTTAGTCACATTCTTCGGAATGTTTTACGCAGCAGAAAAGAGTTTTTGAGAAGTGGAGATGGACTTGGATTTCCAATTTTTTTAGTACTGGAAGAAGCGCATATTCTTGCACCTCAAAACAGGAAAACCGAATCAAAAACATGGATTAGTAGAATAGCCAGAGAGGGACGAAAGTTTTCAGTGGGTTTATGCTTGGTTAGCCAAAGTCCCAAATCTTTGGACTCTGATGCCCTTTCACAAGCTAACAACATGATAATTCTGCGTTTAGTGGAGCCAACAGACCAAAATCATGTTCAACGTGCCAGTGAAAGCTTAAGTGATGATTTAATCGCACAACTACCCTCCCTAAATATTGGCGAAGCCATATTGTTGGGTTTAATGACTAGAATACCAACTCTAGTTAAAATTGATGAATTTATGGGTAAAATATCTGGAGGAGACCTTAATATTGTTGATGAATGGTCAAAATCTCATGAAAACCATGTTAAAACCTTAAACCAGCAAAAAAAGGAGTATGAAGACCTTGGAGGAGATTATTAATGCAGTTTGCCCATTTAGCAGATACTCATATGGGTTACCGCCAGTATGGACTTGTTGAGCGGGAAAACGACTTTTTTCAAGTGTTTGAACAGGCTATTGATGAAATAATTCATGAAAGACCTGATTTTGTTATTCACTCCGGAGATCTATTTGAATACTCAAGACCTCCTACACGCGCTTTATTAACAGTTCAGAAAGGTATTCTAAGATTAAAAGAGTCAAACATTCCAATTTACGCCATAGCAGGTAATCATGATGTTGTCATGCGTAAAAACGCCCTTCCTCCTCAAATTTTATATAAAAATTTTGGTTTGAAACTTATAAGCCCAAATAAACCATTTTTCATAGAAAAAAATGTTTTTATAGGTGGAGCACCCTATGCATCTAAATATCATTCGAAACAATTAATTGAAAGGCTTGAAAACATAACAAAATCATCTTTAAAATATAAAAAAAGGATTTTAGTTCTTCATCAGGGTATTGATCGTTATATTCCCTATGAATTTGAAATAAAAATTGGTGATGTTCCTCAAAGTTTCAATTACTGTGCTTTTGGCCATATTCATGAGAGAGTTATCGATGATTTTGGAGAGGGTAAACTAGCATATCCAGGTTCCACTGAAATATGGCGTTCAAATGAACTTGAAGGATATAAAAAAAATGGTAAAGGGTTTTATTTAGTTGATATCAGCAGTGAAACGCCTGAAATTGAAAATATTAATCTAGAACTTCCTAGAAAGTTTATAAAAGAAATCATACCCTACATCAAACTCCAAGAAGAGTTATCCAGAATTAGTCAATATATCCATACCCTTGATAAAAAACCGATACTTATGGTAACAGTTGAGGGAGGAAATTTCAGTCGTTCTGAGGTTTATGAAACTTTAAATCGTTCTTTATCAGATTTTTGCCTTGCAATAAGATCTAACTACAAACCAACAACAATGAACGGTGCAGATCATATTTTTGAGAAAACTAATGAAATATTAGATATTAAACGTGTGATTGAATATAGTCTGAAGGATTTTAACAATGCAAAACTTAACGAACTTGCAATCGGTCTTTTAAAAGAACTTTCCGAGGGCGATCTTAAAACTGCCGAAAATAGGGCTCAGAACTTTTACGAGGAGTTATATGATCATTGAAAAAATCCATATGGAAAACTTCAAGTCCCATAGGAATACTCAAATCGAATTTGACACGGGAATATCTCTAATAATAGGCGGAAATGGTGTGGGTAAGTCCAGTATCCTTGAAGCAGTGAGTTTCGCACTTTTTAAACAACACACCAGTAAAAGAATTGAACAGCTTATAACAATTGGTAAAAAAAGAATGTCGGTTGAAATCGAGTTTAATGCCAATGGTCGAACTTATCGAGTGTTAAGAGAACGTACAAAAACATCTTCTAAAGCTATTATGAGTATTAAAGAACATAGGAGATTTCAACCACTAGTTTCAGGTGATAAACAAGTTTCAACAGAGATTCAAAATCTTTTGGAGATGGATGGAGATCTGTTCCTTAATGCGGTGTATGTTCGCCAAGGAGAAATAGCGGATCTCATAGAAAAAACGTCTTCAGAGAAAAAGCAAATGATAGGGAGACTATTAGGTATCGATTCTCTGGAAAAAGCTTGGAAAAATATAAAACCCCTATTAGATAAATATAATGAAGATAAATTAAGATTAGAGGGTAAATTAGAATCTTCTAGTGAATTAAAAGAAGAATTAAGTTCCAAAATAGAACAAAAAACCCAATTGAGCATCAAAATCAAGAATCTTAATCATAACATAGAAGAAAGAATTATTGATTCCAATTTGCTTAAAGAAAAAAAGGAAATCCTTGATAAAAGGAATTTAGAATATGAAAAGAGTATAACCCTTTTAAATTCCAAAAAACATTTCCTTTCACAGCTTGAAAAAACAAAAAATGACTTTGATATTCAATTTGCTGAAATAAAAAGTAAAGAACTTGAAATTAATAAAATAAAGCCAAAATTAAGTAAATTAATTGTTTTAAAGAGTTTACAAGAGGAAAAAAAAGAATTAGTCAATGTTAAAAAAGAGAAAAAAAAATTGACAAAAATTTTAGATGACATTGAAAAATTTGAAAAAATATTAAAGGATAACGAACAATTTTACAATGATTATTCCCTTTTAAACGACACCATCCATAATTTACTGTATGCTAAGGAACAGTTTGAGGGAAGCAGAGTACTCTTTGAACAATATTCAACAAGAAAATCTGAAATCACGACAAAAATCAATCAATCACTTAAAAGGACGAAAAATATCCTCGAAAAATATAATTCAATATTGAATCAGAGTTTTGACTCCATTGAAGAATTTGAAACATATTTATCAAACTTTAGACCTAACTTAGAGATAAAAATCCAAAAAACAACAGAGACTATCCAAAAAATGCAAAGAGAAATATCCAATATACAAGTAAAAAATCGAGAGCTTAAAAAACCCATATCTGAGTTAAAAAAAGTAAAAAATCTTTGTCCCATCTGTAAATCAACTATAACTCCCGATAAAAGAAATGAATTAATAAATGATTATAAATCTGATATTGAAGTTAATCTTTTAAGATCAGCCCAATTAAAACAAAAATTAATAGAAATAGAAGCTGAAAAAGAAAAATTAAACACACAATATTCTAAAATTCAAAATATAAATCTTGATATTCTAAAAGAACACCTAAAATCTACAGAAGAATATAATGAAGAGATTGAAAACATTAATTCAAACTTAAAGGAACTTAACGAGAAAATAATTCTTCTGGAAGATATTGAAAAAGATATTGAACATAAAAAAGCCAGTATAGGCTCTATAACAAAAAATTACGAAAAATATATAGGTGCAAGAGGCTCCTTAGAATCTTTAGGAAATATTAAAAAGCATTCATCCGATTTAGATGAAATAAATGCATCCATTAGGGATCTAAGAAAAAAAATAAGTGCCCTGATGGAACTAGCTGGAGATAGTGTGGAACACCTACCAGAAGAAATAGCTTATCTCGAAAAAATGAATCAAAAATGCCAGCGTTTGTTAGGGGAAATCAGCCAAAAAGACTCGTTACTTCAGAAAAATGATAAAAATCAAAATCTCATCCAAAAAACCACCACAGAAATAAACGAATTAAACAAAAAAATTGAATATCTAAAATACAATAAAAAATCACATGAAAGGGTTGAAAATGAATGGAAATTGAAGAAAAAAGAATTAGATAATCTTAGTGGAAAAAAACAGACATTTTTAGGTCAGATGAAACAACTATCATCATCTATAGAAGAATTGGAAGGAAAAATCAGATCATTTGAAAAATATGAAAAAAAGTTATTAAACCTTACAGATTTTTTAAAGCTTTTAACCCTAATTCGAGACATTTATGGTAAAGATGGGGTTCAGAAAGAATTGAGAAATATCTCCAGACCATTAATTGAAGAAAAAACTCGGGATTTATTTGAAAAATTTAATTTTGAATACAGTGACATAAACCTAGATGAGGATTATGATGTGACTATTTATGGACCTACTGGTGAAAGCAGCCTAGATATGATAAGTGGCGGTGAAAAAATAGCAGTTGCGCTTGCTTTAAGGTTAGGAATCACCCAAGTACTTTCTGGAGGGAACTTGGAATTAATTATGTTGGATGAACCGACTATCCACCTTGATGCCTATCGCCGGCAGGAATTGATTGATTTACTCAAAAAAATGTCCATAATACCCCAAATGATAATTGTCACCCATGATACAGATCTGGAAGATGCTGCAGATAACATTCTAAGGATTGAAAAAGAAGATGGAAATTCTTTTATTGTAGAATCATAAAATTATAATGGACTCTTTTTTTCTTGCGGTTATTGCCCATTTTTTTCCTGGTAACCCTTACTATTTCCCCTGTACCATGATACAAAAATTCCTACAAAGCATAATATGGTGAATATCACAAAACAAAGCTGTATACTCTCTAATAATGCTGGATACTGGCTTGGAGTTAGCTGAACTCTTCCAATGAATAATGCAAAGACAAGAGTTGCTATTCCTATACTCATAGTCTGTCCTATTAGTCGCATGGTACTCACGGTGGCTGAAGCCACTCCATAAAATTTGCGTTCAACTGAACCCATAATCACATTGGTGTTAGGTGAGGAAAAAAGTCCGAATCCTAATCCTAAAACCACCAATCCAATTATGATATCCGTGATGGGCGTGTTTACATTTAAGAAAGTTAATGTAAATAGGGCAATGGTGACTGTGGCCATCCCTGCAGTGGCAATGATTCTGGCATCAAAGCGATCTGACATTCTACCAGCTATTGGGGCAGTAATGGCCATGAGTATTGGTTGAAAAACTAGTATTAATCCTGCAGCATGGGGTTCAAATCCTTTAATGTACTGAAGATAATAACTTAACAAAAGAGAAACTGCAAATGTGGCGCTGTAATTAATAAGGGCAGCCATACTTGAAAATGTGAATGCAGTATTTTTAAACAACCTAATATTAAACACTGGATTTTTAGTGCGGAGTTCCCATTTAATAAAAGCTAAAAAGCCAATACCTCCCATTATTAACATAATCCAGCCATCAATTTTTGGCAGACTTGAAAATCCGTACATTACCAATAAAAGCATAATACTGTAAATTACAGAACCTATAAAGTCAAATTTTTCTCCCCTAGAAGCAGCCCATTCATCATGGAGCTTCCAAAATACTACACCTACCATCAAAACCCCAAATGGTATCATTAATAAGAATAAACTTCTCCAACCCAAATATTGGGTCATTAATCCACCAATTACAGGACCCAAAGAGAGTCCAACATAAACTGCTGCAACATTGATTCCTATGGCCTTTCCCCTGTGTTGCGGTGGATACACCGAGGTGATTATGGCCAGTCCGGTGACAAAGATCATTGCTGACCCAATTCCCTGCATGATCCTGGAAGCTATAAGAATGAGTGATGAAGGTGATAATGCACAGAAAAGCGATGCCACCGTGAATATGATAATTCCATAAGTGAAAATCTTTTTCATCCCATGTATATCCGACAATCGACCGAATGGAACTGCAAAGATGGCTGCTGCCAGGAGAAATCCATTGGTAATCCAATTCAAAACAATAGCATCTGCCCCCAAATCCAATCCAATGGTAGGCAATGCAATATTAACCGATGTTCCCATAAATGGTGTGAAAAAAGAAGCTATACTCGCAACTAAAAGTGCAGCTATTTTGACATCGTTATTAACTTTAAAAGAATTATCAGTGGGTTTCATTCATTCACCAGATCAAGATTTTTGCAAAATAATAAAAAAAAAATAAAATAAGGGAGGAATAGGCCAATCCTGGCCATTAGACAATATTGTGCTTCTGTAATAGCATTAACTCTTCAGTAGAAACCTTTTTACCTTCTCTGAATTTTCGGTAGATTTCTTCTGCTTTTTCTTTTTCTTCAGAGTTTTTCTTACGTACAATTTCGTCTTCAATACTACGTTCTTTGGCTTTTACCCGATCCATACCCTTGTTAGCTTTTCTAATCTTACCAAATGTGGCTTTGACTTCTTCATGAACATTATTGGCTTTTTCTTTAGTTTTTATATAGTTTTGATGGGCTTCATCTGCTTGGCTACGGATATCATCTATCTTGCGGAAGTATTCTAACATTTTTTCGTGAGTCTCTTGTGCCTGGTCAGACAACTCTACCACTTTAGCATGGTGGGTTTCAGAAACTTCTTTAAGTTTTAAAGCCTCACTCCGACTTTCTTCATCTTCTTGCATGCCTTGAAGTTTTTTGCGAAGGTCCGTAACCTTTTTAACAAGTTCATTCTCTTTCCGAATGTCTAATACCCTTGTTTCAATTGTTTTTTCTAGACGTTTTATCTCGTCTTCAACTTGGACAGCTTCTCTTCTTCCAGAAGTCCATTCCATCTTTTTATACGCCTGATGGGCTTCATCACGAAGTTTTTTATATTTTTTAACTTCCTTATTAACTTGGTCACGTTCATCCCTATATTTGAGGGCATTATCCAAGTTTCCCCTAATCTGAGAGTTGAATTCGTCCCTTATCTGACGTAATTTTTTGGCTTCATCATTTAACTGGTCTCTTTCAGCAGTTAATTCTTTAAGGGTCTTTTCAAGGTTTTTTTTCTTAGATAAAAGATCAGTGAAGCTTTCTTCCTCTTCAGGTTCTTTTTCCTTTGAAGAATTTGGATCATCGAATATTTCCAGTAACTCTTTTAAGTCTTTCTTCTCAACGATTACATCTGCCATTTCTTTTAATATCGGTTTGGCATTGAAGGCTATTCCCAAGTTTGCTTCTTCTAACATGGAAATATCATTGGCACCATCTCCAACCGCAGCACATTCATCGGCTGAAATCTTTTCTAATGCCATTATCTCGTTAAGAACATCTTTTTTGGATCCGTGTACAAGGGGCCCTGTGACTTTTCCAGTTAGAACTCCATCTTTTTCTGCTAGTGAATTAGAATAAGTGTAATCCAGATCCAATTCATCCTTCATACGCTGGGCAATAACATCAAAACTGCCAGTTATGGTAGCTATTTTGTATCCTCTCTTCTTTAGCTGGCTAACACTTTCTTTTGCCCCTTTCATCAGAGGGATTTCCATCATTACCTTGTTGATATCTTCAACGGATGCTCCTTTCAAGAGTGCAACCCTTTCTTTTAGGGCTGTTTCAAAATCTAGGTCTCCTTCCATGGCCTTACTGGTTATTTTGGAAATTTCTTTATCTACACCAGTTACTTTAGCCATTTCGTCTATGACTTCACCGTCAATTAGGACGTTATCCAGATCAAATGCGATAAGTTTAATCAAAAGATCACCAAATATAGTTAAAAAGATAGAATTATAATAAATCTAATTCAGCTAATCTTTCTTTCGTTTTTTCAACACCAAGTTGAGCGTCTGCGATAGTTTTTGCACCAGTACATACTACTTTTCCAGATCCGAATAGTAATAGTACTACTTTTGGTTCACCCAGTCGATAAACCAAACCAGGGAATTGTTCTGGTTCGTATTCGGTGTTTTCCAGATCCAATGCCACTGCCTCTAAGTTTAGAGTTTTTTCCAGATTGGCTGAAGCTACAATGTTCTGGACTTTCATTTCGTATTCATGAGGTATTTCAGGGTCTAATGCACGCATCTTATCCACAGCAATATGGATAGCCTTTTTAGAGTCTTCGATTGATTTGGCACCGGTGCACACCAGTTTACCAGAACCAAAGATAAGTGCAGCTGTTTTAGGTTCTTTAATTTTGTAAACTAATCCTGGAAATTGTTCAAGGTTATATTCTACTCCTTCCAACGCGGGGGCTACTTGTGGAAGGTCTAAATCTTTTCCAATCGTTGCGGAAGTCACTATGTTCTCCACTTTGATTTCAGTTTTTGTCATCTAATATCCTCCCATGGTTTTTCAATTAACCATGTACTCTTTATATCTTTTATAAAAGGCTTTATATATACTATATAAACGACCGTGAATTGGACATAAAAATAGTAAGTTTTATACTACCAATTTTTTATAAAAAGACTAATTATCTCACTTTCCCTAACTATGTTCTTTGCTATATATATTAGTTTGCTGAAATTCATTCCTTGACAGCACCATCAAAAGATTGATTCTGCAGTGGAAAGTGCACTCCTTGTAAAATTGGTAGGTTATTAGTGATTCGTTAAATCTTCCAAAACAAACTGTAAATAAATTTATTTAAACTTAAACCAATTAAATTAATACATCAGTAATGCCCCATTAATATTTAGTAATCATGAGTTAATATTATAAGACATATCAACAGGTGAAACCATGTTTGGTCCAAAAATTTACCAACAACAATTGGATGAACTGGAAATTGACGGGATGGAAATAGATGTTTCAAACATTCAAAAGGCAATGGAAACCATGAATGAATTGGAAGAGCTGGAAAGCGTTTTAAAAAAAATCAGACATAATATACGAACCGATATTCGAAGTATTAGGAAAAAGTATATAGAGATTATTAATGAATTTAATCTATCTCCAGAAGAAAGTCGCGAATTATCTGCTCGAAAAGTTCAAAAACGAATCAAAAAGAAGAAAGAAATTATAAAAAAACGAAATACTAAAATCAAATCGTATGAACTCATTGAAAACATGGTTGATAATTATTTAACCCAAATATCTGACGCTCAGATTTACATAAAAAATTCAATAGAAAGACGGGTCGGGTAAAAAATCATTTTATATGACTTAACCATAAAAAAAGCAATATAGGAGTCTGAATGATAGAAGTTGAAGTGAAGGCCCACGCCACAAACCTTGATGAAATTGAAGAAAAAGTAATTGAAATTGGTGCTTCAAGGGTGGGGGAAGAATATCAGGAGGATCTGTATTTTAATGCACCTCACAGAGACTTTGCACAAACTGATGAAGCTCTCAGAATAAGAAAAACCAAAAGTGAAAATTCTGAAGAAACCTACATCACATATAAAGGGCCGAAAATGGATGAACTTAGTAAAACAAGGAAAGAAATTGAAGTGGCAGTGGAAGATCCGTCAAATGTGGCAGAAATTCTTCAAAATCTCAGTTTCCGTGCAGTGGCAATGGTTCGTAAGAACCGAACTATTTACACATTAGATGAATTAATTATAACCCTTGATCAAGTTCATGGAGTAGGCGATTTTGTGGAGATTGAAAAAGAAACTGCTGAAGGTGAAGACACCAAAGAAGCTCTTAATGAAATTTTTGCCACATATTCCAAAATAGGAATTGAAAATGGCTTTGAAAGAAGTTCATACTTGGAATTGATGGGGATTCACTAAACAAATGAATTTTCAAAGAAGAAAATCTTAAATTATTCTATCACTTCTGTATATCTTTATTGTCATTATTTTTTTACCAAACGCTATTATTTAGACGAAGAAGTTACTGTTGAAAATGGTTTTCACCGGCAACCGGAATTAGCCCACCGCAAAATGAGAGATGTAAAACGAAAAATACATTTATATCTAAATAATATCCAAGAATAGTTAAATAAACCATCACCAAAAATGAATAATTGTTTTCAAGGATTATCATTTTTAAAATTTCAATAAATCGAGTTAAATCCGCTTAAATACATTCAAATCGTTAAATTTCAATTTTATCAAAAAAAAATAGGTGGTAATATTTTGAAACATTTCGTAAGCCCATATAATCAATCGATTAATCTGAAATTTCCTGAAAAAATCACGGTATACGACACCACCCTCAGAGACGGCGAACAAACCCCAGGAGTCTGTCTTCAAACTCCTGAAAAGCTAAAAATAGCTCGAAAATTAGATGAATTAGGATTACATCAGATAGAAGCAGGTTTCCCAGTTGTTTCCAAAGAAGAGAATCGTTCCGTAAAAGCAATCGTAAGAGAAAATTTAGATGCAGAAATCTTGGTGTTATCCCGCACAAAAAAAGAAGACATTGATATGGCTTTAGACTGTGATGTGGATGGAATTATCACGTTTTTAGGCACTTCATCACTCCACCTCAAACACAAATTAAAATTCAGCCAGGAAGACGCTTTAAACATTTGCATGAACTCCATTGAACATGCGAAGGACCATGATTTATTTGTGGCTTTTTCAGCAGAAGATGCAACCCGTACTGATCTAGACTTTTTGAAGAAAATATACAACCGTGCAGAACTTTACGGAGCTGATCGGGTACATATTGCCGATACTGTAGGAGCAATAAGTCCTCAGGGAATGGATTACTTAGTTAACGAATTAAAAAAAGAAGTGAACATTGAAATTGCACTACACTGCCACAATGACTTCGGAATGGCCTTATCTAATTGTATTTCTGGCTTACTTGCTGGTGCCACAGCAATTTCAACTACAGTAAATGGAATAGGGGAAAGAGCCGGTAATACATCTTTAGAAGAGTTGGTAATGACTTTACTTCTAATCTATGGAGTTGATCTAGACTTTAACATAAAAAAATTCTATGAACTTTCCCAACTAGTAGAAGAGCTTACCAATATGAAAGTACCGGATAACAAACCAATTGTGGGTAGAAATGTGTTCAGACACGAATCAGGCATACATGTAGATGCAGTGTTGGAAGAACCCTTAACCTATGAACCTTTTGTACCAGAACTCATTGGCCATCAAAGACAAATAGTTTTGGGAAAACATTCTGGATGCAGGGCAGTTAAGGCCAAATTAGGTGAATATGGAATTGATGTTTCCCGTGATGAACTATGCAAAATTGTTGAAATGGTAAAAGAAAAACGTGAAAAAGGAAAATACATCAACGACGAACTTTTCAACGAGATCGTGCGCTCTGTGAGGGGGCCGTTTAATTTTTAAAATTCAAAAATAAAAAAATTGTGTTGGACAAATCAAATTCCAACTAGTACGTGTTAACAAATAATTTATCCCTTAATTACTTTGTAATGGTGCATATCAATGAATATCACTGAAAAAATACTAGCAAATGCTTCTGGAGTTAAAGAAGTTAAACCAGGAGACATTATCGAAGCTAGCGTAAATCTGGCCATGTCCCATGATGGTACCTCAACCCCGACTATCAATACTTTCAATAAGATCTCCCGAGAGGTATGGGATCCAGATAAAATTGTCATTGTATTCGATCACAATGTACCGGCAAATATTATTGGCTCAGCAGAATTTCAAAGAATTACTCGTAATTTTGCGAAAAAACATGGAGTCAAAAATATTTTCACCCATGGAGAAGGCATATGTCACCAAGTACTTCCGGAAGAAGGATTTGTTAAGCCTGGAACTGTTATAGTAGGTGCTGATTCTCACACATGCACATACGGCGCTTTTGGAGCTTTCGCCACAGGCATGGGTGCTACAGATATGGCAATGGTTTTCGCGACTGGAAAAACATGGTTCATGGTTCCTGAAGCCTTTAAAATCGAAGTTGATGGTATTTTAAGAGATTACGTGACAGCTAAGGACATTATTCTCCATATTATCGGCAACATAGGATCTTATGGTGCTACTTACAAGACTTTAGAATTTACAGGAAAGACCATCCAAGATATGGATGTTTCAAGTCGAATGACCATTTGCAACATGGCAGTGGAATCCGGGGCAAAAAACGGCATTATGGAAACTAATCCTGCTACTTTAAAGTATTTAAATGAGCGTAATGTTCGCAACTACCAAACATTCACCTCAGACGAGGATTCCAAATATGAAGAATTTCATCATTTCCAAGTGGATGATCTCCAACCCCAAATAGCATGTCCTCACAATGTGGATAATGTTTATCCGGTTTCCCATGTTTCTGGAAAAACCATTGACCAAGCCTTCATTGGATCATGCACCAATGGAAGGTTGGAAGATCTGCGCCAAGCCGCTAGTGTGTTTAATAAATCAAAAGTTCATCCAGATGTAAGACTCATCGTGTCACCTGCCTCTCGACGTATCTACCAAGAGGCAATTAATGAAGGAATAATAGATACATTCCTTGATGCCGGGGCTATTATAATCAATCCCGGGTGTGGACCTTGTTTAGGAGCACATATGGGTGCTTTAACTTCAGGAGAGGTGTGCGTGTCCACCACCAATCGTAACTTTGTGGGTCGAATGGGAGACCCCCAATCGGAAGTGTATCTGGCTAATCCTGCAGTAGTGGCTTACTCTGCCATTCACGGTGAAATAAGAGACCCCAGTGAATAAAAATGAACCCTAAAATTTATGAAGGAATAGGAGATATTGAAAAAAAGTTAGGAAAACTTTCCAGTGCTCAGAAGATACTTTTGGCCACTGATGGCTCTGTAACCACTATCTTAGATGTGCTTAAAGGTCATGTGAATATCAGGACCTTGGTGCAAGAATTCAGGGAAGCAGATAAGGAAGTTGCATCTTTATTGGGGATCAATGAGGGAGACACCATTAATTATAGGGTGGTGGTTATAGAAGGGAAAGAACCTTTGATATATGCTATCTCTATAATACCCTTGGACAGATTAAACAATGATTTTAAAGAAGATCTTATCCGGGCAGATATTCCTATTGGTCGCATACTTCGTAAACACAATATAGAGTCCCGGCGGGAGATAAAATCTGTTTCAATAGATAAATCAACCCCTAAAATGGCCGAAATCTTCAAATCAGATAGTCCAATGCTCACCAGGACTTACAATATAATACACAAAAACCAAATTCTAATCTGGTTAATGGAAACATTTCCCCACAGTTTGTTCCAAGATTAAAATGTGATAATTTTATTCGGCACGTTTAAAGAATAAGTAGGAAAATAAGTTAAAGGGCGGCACATATTTATGGGTGTAAAATTTAGAGACATTGTATCTCCAGAAGAGATAAAATTTGATGATCTAGATGGTAAAGTAGTGGCTATTGATGCAGCTAATGTTATTTATCAGTTTCTTTCCAGCATCCGCCAGTACGATGGCACCCCACTCAAAGACCAAAATGGGAGAATAACCTCTCATTTAAGTGGAATCCTATATCGAACCTCTTCAATTATAGAAAAAGGAATTAAACCAGTTTATGTTTTTGATGGGAAATCAAGTGCGCTTAAAAAAGAGACTCAAAAAAAACGGAAGGAAATCAAAGAGGAATCAGAAAAAAAGTGGAAAGAAGCCCTTGAGGATGGTCGAGTTGAGGATGCACGTAAATTTGCAGTTAGATCATCCCGCATGTCCCCTGAAATAGTTGAAGGATCTAAAAAACTTATTAAACTCATGGGAATCCCCTATATTCAAGCCAAGGGTGAAGGTGAAGCCCAAGCATCATATATGGTGTCTCTTGGTGATGCATGGTGTGTTATCTCACAGGATTATGATTGTATGCTCTTTGGAGCTCCCAGAATGGTGAAAAACCTCACCATCAGCGGTAGTCAGAACAACCCTGAACTCATTGAACTGGAAAAAGTCCTAAAAAACCTTGCTATAACCCGTGAACAACTCGTGGATATGGCGATAATGGTGGGTACAGATTTCAACCAGGGAATTAAGGGCATTGGGGCTAAAAAGGGCTTAAAACTTATAAAAAAGTACGGTGACATATATCATATATTGGATAGTCTGGATATCAAGTTAGATGTTGATGCCCAGATTCTGCGTGAAATGTTCCTAAACCATGAAGTTGATTCAAACTATCAATTGAAGTGGGAAAAAGCAGATAAACAAGGTATTATTGACTTTCTTTGTGGGGAACATGATTTTTCAGAAGAAAGAGTGCTTAATGCTATTGATAAACTCAAAAAACTAGAAAGTAGCCAGAGTAGTTTGGAACAGTGGTTTTAAAAATATTCCAGTGAAATAGAGATGAAATATGAATAAAAACAAAATTAACATGGTTAAAAAGGAGGATATTTTCCAAAAAATTCTTTGGCATACTTTATAGCTGTTTGGAGTTGTTTGGGATATAATTCTTTTATGGAATTTTCAATTTCTTCACGTGTTCTAGAAGCTGCAAAAATCCGTAATACATCTAAACAAATATTTAAACTTTCTTGAGTGGGATTACATGGCATTTCCAGAGTAATGCAAACATCTTCTTTTCTGAAAATATTTGTCCGGATTGAAGGAGAAGCAGATCCAACCAAAACACCCTTCTCAAGTTCGATTAGTGGAGGAACTCCTTTTTCGTTCATTCGATTAGTGGATGTGAGTTTTGGGAAATTTTTTTTGTTGTAACAGTGGGCTTCAACATAAAATGTTGGCTTATAATAATCAATAAGAGAGAGAACTTCCTTCCCCACTTCAGACTGATAATAAAAAGGGTCAAGAGTGCTTAAATAAGGACTTTCATCACAATTATGGATTACAAGTTTACCATAAGATACATCCTCATCTTTTATTTTTTTAAGGGCTTTTATTGTAGTTAATCCTTCTTTTCCATGCACACCACCAATGAAAAGTCGGTTAACTCCTTTTCCCTTATCAATTATCTTTAAGTAAGCCACAACACCACCTTATATGTGAAATTCAATATTTAGTTCGTTTTTCATCAATATGATTCTGGAGATTGTATTCACATCAAACCATTAACGCCGGCATGGCATCTTTAGGATAAATAGGAAATCGTTGATAACAAAAAATACAGAACGGGCCAAGGAAGAGATAGAGCCAATCATTGCCCTCATCCATTCAAGTTCTACAAGCTCAGGAACTCCTAAAATATCATTTTGAACCTTAATAATAAGTTTGTCCTTCTTTTCAGGATGATAACAGTGCATTTCAAGGCATATCTTCGGCTGATATTTCTGGATGAGTTCAATTAATTTCATACCTACAATTGACATGTGATATGGAGGATCCAGTGTGCTGATATAGGGGTTGGGAGTTAAGTTACATGAACCAATCTTATTTCCTTAACATCCATGTCTCCAATGGCTTTAAATACACAAATGGTGCTTAAACCTTCTTTATCATACAACCATCAATAAACAGATGGAAAGGGCCTTTTTCCCAACTTACTCTTAAAAAAATTCATCCATTAAAAAACCCTTAACCGGTTCCTTCTTCCCACCCTTCCAAGTATTCTTTCTGTCGTTCAGTTAAATCATCAATTTCAATACCCATTGCGTCTAGTTTCAGTCTGGCAACATACATATCTGTTTCATCATGGGGTTTGTGAACTCCTACTTCCATTTGAGTTTCTACTAGTTGCTGGGCAGATAATGCTTGCATTGCAAAACTTAAATCCATTATTTCAGCCGGATGTCCCTGTCCTCTTTCACCTGCGAGGTTTACTAATCTTCCTTCTGCTAGAAGGTATATTTTCCTGCCATCAGCCAATACAAATTCTTCAATATCTGGTTTGACTTTTTCCTGACTTACTGCCATTTGATCCAAGTCTTCACGGTTAATTTCTACGTTGAAATGACCAGAATTGGCCATTATGCAGCCACCTTTCATTACTTTGAAGTCATCCCCAGAAACAATATCAATGTTGCCGGTGGCTGTTATCAAAATATCAGCATGTTTAACAGCTTCCCTAACAGTCCTCACCCGGAAACCATCCATACGCGCCTCTAATGCTCTGATTGGATCTATCTCAGTGACTATGACATTGGCACCCAATCCATTGGCACGCATTGCTATTCCCCTACCACACCAACCATAACCACATACCACTACAGTTTTACCCGCAATCAAGATGTTAGTAGAACCCATTATGGAGTCAAATGTTGATTGACCTGTACCATAACGATTATCAAAGAGATATTTAGTATAAGCGTCATTTACTGCTATTACAGGGAATTTAAGAGCCCCATCCGCATGCATAGACTTCAAACGATGAATTCCAGTAGTAGTTTCCTCACATGCACCCTTCATGTTTCTTAATACGTCTTTACGATCTTTGTGGAGTAGAAATATCATGTCTGCCCCGTCATCGATGATTATGTCCGGTTCATGATCCAATACCATGTTGATGGTTTGATAGTATTCTTCGTTGGTTTGCTCTCTCCAACCGTACATGTTAAGGCCTAAACTGGCTCCAGCTGCAGTGGCATCATCTTGTGTTGAGAGAGGGTTGCAACCAGTCATTGCCACTTCAGCCCCTCCTGCTTGAAGTGTTAAGCCCAAATTAATTGTTTTAGGCTCTAAATGTAGGCAAGACCCGATAGTGAGTCCTTCAAAGGGTTTTTCCTTCTTGAAATGTTTTTTAATGGTTTCCAGAACTGGCATGTGTTTTTGGACCCATTCAATCTTTTTTACACCCTGAGGGGCTAATTTTATGTCTTTTACTTTATAAGGCATTTTATCACATACAACAATATTATAAATCGGATATAATAATTGTAGAATTATAATTAGTTGATTAATTAGTTGATCTTATTTAATTATATATTTCTTTTTTAA
>DUTM01000134.1 GCA_012842085.1 Mycobacteriales bacterium
GCTCTAAAGAAGGTCTGGGTAAAGGATTGAGTGAAGCTGCCTGGAGAGTAGGTCAAGCTTATGTTATGGATAAAGTCATAGACTACGGAACACATTTGGCCGGCAGGGCCATTAGCGCGACATTCGACAAACCGAAACCCTCCGTGCACCAGCAATTCGATGCCGCTAAATATCGAGAAGATATCGACAATGCCAAGAGCTTAGTCAAGCACTGGCAAGATAAGCAATGGGAGCTTTCCACACTTACGGCTTCAGGAGTTCCCAGCGCCAAAGCGCAACAGGTCAGCAATGAACTGACACAACTGGTTTCGTCCATTAATTCATCGTATCATGCCAAATGGCTGCTTAAACACCAATCACCTCCTCATGTTCAGGCCTTATTTAATAATCGCCTGAATGAAGTCTATAGCAACACTATGCCTGACTTCTACGGTCAACTGAAGACTATGGGCTACGACACTACGAATCTGCGCTTTTGCACTATGCGTAATGCCTCCAATGTCGGCAGTGTAGGTATGGATCTGGACTTGGCCTTGGATGAAACTTCAAGGGTGATTATTTCCAAAAACGGAGAACAGGTAAGCCGCTTTGTATTCATGGATGATGCTCAAAGAGCCTGGAACCGGGCGTACATGAAGAACACAGGTTATAGTGCGGTGCAATCTGATATTCTCATTACCACCGGAGCACATCGCGAAGCTTTTGCTGATACTGCCCTGCTTAGCAAGAACATTGACTTCGGTGCTATTAAGTCCGGCCATATCCAACAGGCAGGTGATGTCTTCAGGACCAAAGTGCAACACAGCCTGCAATCCGGTACATCAGAGATAGGCAAAACTCAAGCCGTCTGTCGGGATATTGAAAAGGAGATGCGGACCAAAGTCTTGCCATACATGGAGTATAGGATCAAGCAAGAGGCTTTGCGAGGAAATCGAGTCAATGTTAATAAACTTCAAGAAACGAATGCCTATTGGAAGAAGGTCTATGAAAAGGTAGATACCATCGGACGGCAAGAGACCAATCCTTATAAGATTTGGCAAATGCAGCGAGAGCTGGAGACAATGACCGGCCACAAAACCCATGAAGTCATAGATCAATTAGCCGGTCATTTCGAGACATTGGGCAAATTTTATCAATGAATTGGCCAAGGGGCTCTAATAACTAAAAATAACTATCGGCATAGGTCAAAGCGTGCGCTCCAATGATGAAATCGCCGGCCACGTCTGGCGAGATACTATGACACGTCCGCACTCGGGGCAGTTGACGCGGGTTAGGCATCCGCATGACCTGCACTGAAAACGTCCATTGCGTCGAGACAGATACACCTTCCAAGCGTCTGCAGCTTTACGCAGTGACTCCCGCCCAGGTTTTCATCATGTATCTCTGCGCTCGGCTCCGGCGTCATTCGCACGTGCCCAGAGACATAGAGCAAGCCATATGCCGGAGCCTAAGAGGGTAGACTGTTTTCCGCAGTTTGATCCGCAATGTATTGCTGTGGGTAGCAGTATGGGGTTAGTCCATACTGCGATGAGTCCAAGCCACACCGAATTTGGAAGCGTGCGGAGAATCACGAGCCTTAGCCAGTGGTGTGTGTGCATCCCTGCAAAGACGACGGAAGACACTGCAACCGACCACACGTTTGCTCTGCGGGTGTTCTTGAAGAGTCTTGCTAGCTTGCCGTAATACATACTGTAGCAAAAGCAATACAGGTCACAGTCATGTGATGCAGTGCGAAAAGATCTTCAGCTAGGCTTTCCATTTGTGTCGCTCGTCGCTATACTATTATTGACATCTTTCGTGCAGGCAGTCTCGTTTGATCCACGCTTGACTTGAATGTTGCATCCGGTAATCCGCGGATCTACTTGGGCAGTGTAGGTTTGGGGCATGCGGTCTGCGAAACGTCCGAAGCAATAGTAATATGAACTGATACGGGAATTGTCTTCACATTGATTGGAGTTGATGAAGATCGATCAGGTTATTTTCACACTGGCATTAACAGGAGTCGGAGGATTTATCGGCTATAAGCTTGGTATACCTGCAGGAGCTTTACTAGGTTCAATGATAGCGGTAGGTGCGGCAAGCGTGTTAGGAGCTGAGCCGGTGATGCCCAAGTCATACAACATCATAGCTCAGATGGTGCTAGGGGGCTTTCTGGGGTTGACTATCACCCGGGATGTATTGCCAGACATCAAGACTTACCTCTTTGCATCACTAATGGTGCTAGTCTTGCTTTCATTTTCTGGGATAGTGACAGGGTATGTCGTCAGTCGACTTACCGGCTTGGAACTGTATACCTTACTATTCGGCAGCGCGCCTGGGGGAATGCACGAGATAATAGCGCTTTCACAGGCGTACGAGGTGGATCACTCTATGGTAGCAGTGATTCAGACTGTGCGGAGGATTCTAATAGTGGTGATATATCCGCTCTTAGTTATGGCGGTATCAAAGCTAACCAAGATCCTGGACTACAGAGCGATGGGGTAGGCTTAGGTTATGATCGCCTATACATACACAACCACAGTATTTTGGGTAAGGAGTTCTTCTAAATAGAAATTGGCGAATGACACATTCGTCGGGGTATCGACGTTGTTGCCGGGGAGGTATAACCTGTGAGATTCCTTTTGGCCGCCATTGCCGGCTATGCTATAGGTTCGGTATCTTTTGCCGTGCTCATCGGTAGGAGGGTGGGAGATATTGACGTACGCCAACACGGATCCGGCACTGCCGGAGGAGCCAATGTCGGTAGTTTGCTGGGCGTAAGGTATGGCGTGCTGGTAGCCTGCTTAGACATAGCCAAGGGAATGTTTGCCGTAATCGCCGGCCGGGTGATAGGGGGAGAGACCGGTCAGATAGTGTCCGGGGCAGCCGCGGTGATCGGGCATATCCTGCCTGTCTGGTTTAGATTCAGAGGCGGGAAAGCAATTGCCACGTTTTTCGGCTCATGCGTGCTCACTGCGCCGGTAGTGGTAATACCTACAGGCATACTGTGGCTGGTGATGTATTTCTTTTTCCGCCACGTCGCGCAGGCCTCTGCGATAGCGTCAGCATGCCTGCCTCTCATAGGCTTGATATTGCGGCTTCCATGGCAGCAAATACTGTACCTTGGGGTGATGGGAGCAGCCATCTGCCTGAGGCATATTCCGGACGCACGCGCCCGGTGACAGGCTGAACTCCGCCGGATGTCACGGGAAAGGCATCAGTACTTCCGCGGTTTTGGGGGTTGCTTGTTTTGATTGAACTTGGTGATGCCTTAAGCAAAGAGCTTTCCATTCTTCCTGAGCGGTCCAGGGTCATGGTTATTGGTGAACCCGATACAGGAAAGAGCACTTTAGTCGCGGTTCTGGCACGTTGGTTCCGAAGCGTATCGCGGAAGGTTGCTGTTGTTGACTCTGACATTGGGCAATCTTTGGAAGCAAGAGCGCTCTGCTTCACACAGCCGCCTTCTTGCTTCCACGTGTCTGAATCTTAGCTTACACTCTACGGCCGCACGAATCACGCCCGGCTATGGATACGCCTTCTATAAGACAGTAAGGCAAAATCATCTGGCCGAGGTTCTTGGTTTCCTTGCTTACGGCTAAC
>DUTM01000062.1 GCA_012842085.1 Mycobacteriales bacterium
GCACTGGTTATATGGCGTGAAATGACCGGTGACATTGAAAAAGACAATGCCGCGCTGGATGCTTATTTTCTTGCGCTACCGAACGCACGAAGCTTCAAGCGGATATATGTGAACTGCGATAACAATCTTATGAACCTGCGTAACAATGGTGAGAACTGGCAGGTAGTCCTCATTGAAGAAGAGATGAAAAAGCGTATGTTTGAAAACGCGGAGTAAGGAGGCGGCACAATGGCAAGAAGAAGAACGGCTAACGAGCCGCAGCTAAAATTTTATCAAAAGCTTATATTAAATCGTTATATACTGGCCCAGTTTGGGGTTAGTACATTAAAGGAACTTTCTCTTAATATGAAAAAACCTTCATTGGAAGAAATCGATGATGAAGGTGTTACGGGTTTTCATAAACAGTTGATAGCACAGTTTGGTGACAAGTGTGCGATAAGTGAGGAATCGCTCGCGCGCTATGATCTGAACATAGTATCGCATATGAGGAAAATTAACGATAATCGCGATGAGCCGATGGTATTGAAGTATTTCCAATACCTGTCTCTGCTTTTTGTTGAATACTACCTTGACCAATATTTTAATAATCGAGAAGCATTGATTGACGGCTTGAATACCTATCTTGCCGATTTTAACGCGCAATTCCCGAATGATACATATGAGCCGTATACAGCGAAGGATTTGAATAAAATCGCTATATGGAATGCAACAGGAAGCGGAAAGACGCTCATCATGCATATTAATTATCTTCAGTATCTTCATTATTCCGATGAGAAATTACCGGATGATGCAACGTTTATTTTGCTGACACCAAAGGAAGGCCTGTCACTCCAACACATAGAGGATTATGCCGTTTCTGGAATTCCTGCACGAGTTTATGATAAGTCGGTCAGTCGTTGGATGCAAAACGCTAATGAAATTATTGTACTTGAGAATACAAAATTAGGTGATAAGGACCAAGATACTATCGTCTCTGTTAAGCGGTTTGGCAATCGCAATGTTGTATTTGTGGACGAAGGGCATCGAGGCTCATCCTCTGGAAAAGAAGGTAAATGGCAAAAATACAGGGATGAGCTATGCTTTAATGGGTTCTCCTTTGAATATTCTGCAACTTTTGGACAAGCAATTGCAGCTTCTAGTGATAAGTCACTTGCAGAGCGCTATGGCAAGTGCATAATCTTTGACTATTCCTATAAGCATTTCTACGGCGATGGTTATGGCAAAGATTACAATATAATTAATCTCCCGGATGATAGCGATGAGATTAAACGTAATACTTACCTAACTGCATGCTTAATGACATATTATCAACAGAAACGGCTGTTTCTTACACAAGAAAGTGAATATGCGCTATTCAATGTTGAAAACCCGCTCTTCGTGTTTGTTGGAGCAAGCGTCAATGCCGTGCGAACCGAACGCGGTCGCAAGGTTTCTGATGTGGTGGATATCCTGTTGTTTTTTAGAGATTTTTTAACTAAAGTAGCAGACTCAACAGAAACTATCGGCCGTATTCTCTCCGGCAATACAGGTCTGCTCGATAGCAGAAACCGAGATGTCTTTAGAAATAGCTTTCCCTATCTAACTGCAACTGGTATGACTCCGGCTGAAACATATGTGGATATTTTGAAAACAGTATTCAACTGTGCCTCGGTGGGAGCTACTCTTCATGTCGAAAATCTTCGAGGTATCAGTGGCGAAATCCGCTTGCGTCTTGGCGATAACGAACCATTTGGTGTTATCAACGTTGGCGACGATTCAGCGCTTCTGAACTTATGCGCAGAGAACGGATTCAATACGGATTCCATCGATTTTTCCGATTCGTTGTTTCAAGGCATTACAAAGCCTAAGTCAACAATCAACATCCTTATCGGTTCAAAAAAATTTACTGAAGGATGGAACTGTTGGCGTGTATCAACAATGGGGCTTATGAATGTTGGACGCAGTGAGGGCAGTGAAATCATCCAGCTTTTCGGCCGTGGCGTGCGCTTAAAAGGTCGTGGAATGTCGCTGAAACGGAGCAGTTTTTATAAAAAGGATTTTCCGGAGACTGTTATACCGGAGTATATCAGCATTTTAGAAACTCTTAATATATTCGGTGTCCGTGCCGACTATATGAGACAATTCAAAGAGTTCCTCGAGGCCGAGGGCGTGCCGAGTGAAAAGGGTCAGCCTTTAACTCTGAAAATGCCTGTGATTCGAAATACTGAATATAGAAACAGAGGGCTTTATTCTCTGCGTGTAAAGGGTGGCGCTGACTTTAAGAAAGCCGCAGAAAAACCATTCTTGCGCTATGAACCAGGGGTGCCCATAGTTATACTTGACTGCTATTCAAAGGTTCAATTTGAATCCTCGCAAAAGCGGAGTGAAGGCGAGGTCACAAAAAACGTGGCTACACTTTGCCACGAGCATCTCGCGTTTTTAGACTACGATGCAATTTACTCTGAACTACAAAGGTACAAAACTGAAAAAGCACGTTACAATGTAAATATCACCCGACAGGATCTAAGAGATTTGCTGCAAAATAACCAGTGGTACAAGCTCCTAATCCCTGAGGATGAGCTTGTTGTGCGGAGTTTTGAAGATTACAAGCGTTTTGAAAGAATAGCCATAGCTTTGCTTACGAAATATTTCGACAGATTTTATTATGCTAAGCAAAACCGATGGGAATCACAGGTGGTCGGATATGATCTCGTTCCTATGGATGACAAAAACGAGAATTTCCTAAACGAAGAAAAGGATGAGTATAGCATCAGCATTGATGACACAAGTGAAAATGAGACTGCGATATTGTGGCTTCGTCAGGTAATTGCGGAAGTAGAGAAGGCAAAAAGGGAAAAGAGACTGCCATCCTTCGCTATCCCACGTCAAGGAGATATGGAAGCAATCAGCGTACCTACGCACTTATATAATCCTCTTCTGTATTTAGCAAAGGGGAACTTGGAGATAGGGATATCTCCCGTAAAACTGAACGAGAACGAGTTGAAATTTGTTAAGGCGCTTCAAAAGCATATCACCACGCATGCTAATCACTTTATGGATAAAGAACTATACTTAATCCGCAATCGCAGCAAAAAAGGCATCGGTTTTTTTGATGACGCAGGGTTTTACCCAGACTTCATTCTGTGGATGATTGCTGACGGTAAACAATATATTACTTTCATTGATCCGCATGGAATGGGAAGAGAATCAATTTCTTCCAGCAAGGTACAGCTGTATAACCGTTTGAAGGTTGATGTTGAGAGCAAGCTGACAGTGCCGTCAGTCGCGTTAAACTCGTTCATTCTCTCTCCGACAAAGTATTCGGAACTTGCAGACAAAAACGCTACTATCGAAGAGTGGAATACAAATCATGTTCTATTTATGGACGACAATGATTACATTGAAAAGTTGTTTACCGGGATAACAGGATAATACCACAGATAGAAATACGGGAGGAATATCTAGATGAAATATCATGAAGAAAAATGGAAAAACCGTCTATATTGTATCAGTTGATGGTAAGCGTCAAAACCTCCACACCTACTAACTGCTTTGCAGTGATGGGATAATGGATCCATCATGGCAAGGGAGTGATTCTTTGACCGAGAAAACCAAACAAGAACAATGGACCGAGCGCATCGAGGTCTTCCTCGCCAGCGGTCTTAGCCAAAGAGCATGGTGTGAACAGCAGGGGCTGCGGCCAAATCAGTTGAGTTACTGGCTTCGCAAGCTCAGAGGTGAGGCCAGCCCATCTAGGAATGACCGCTGGATCAACCTGAACACCATTGCCCCATCCAGCTCAGGGATTTCCCTACGGATAGGGAATGCAGTTCTGGAGATCGAACGGGGCTTTGATCCAGAGGTCTTGGCTGATGTGCTGCGTACTCTGATGGCCGTATGCTGATTGGCCATCCCAGACAAACCTCTTCTATTGCGGAATACGACATACATCATTGTCTGAGACAAAAGAGCCAATCTCGGGGAAATATTCCAGATATGGAAGGGCCGGTGATGATGTATGTCGTATTCCGCAATAGAAGAGGTTGATCATGTATAATTAAGTTCGCAATTTGAAAAA
>DUTM01000009.1 GCA_012842085.1 Mycobacteriales bacterium
GTACCTTTACCCAGCCTCAACCAGTGGGGATCATCGGCGCGGTGGCTCTGGGAAGACAACATGAGGCCCAGCAGTGTTTTCTTGTCGCGTCCCACCACTAGAACCGGACGATCCTTGCCGTCACCGTTTTCTTCCTCGTATTCGACCCACGTCCACACGATTTCACCCGGGTCTGCCTCCCCGTCAAGATTCGGGTTATAAACGATCTTCCGGGCGAAGGAAGTAGAGTGGGAGGAGCGAGACGCCGTGGGACGACCCCCGTCACGGGCAATACGGTTCGCCTCATTTTTTCCGTCCAAGCTGCGCAGTGCAGCGTCAGCGGCTTTCCCGATCATGCGGCGGGTCTCTGGCGAGGTAATAACGTTGCGAACAGCATTACCTACGCTCGCAACAAATTTGGTGACGGAACTCTTCAGGCTCATAGCGAATAGATTACCGCCTCATCGCCAAAAACGCCGCAGAGATAACCGCCCAAATTCCACAAATGAACAGTTCATGAGACACTAGAAGAGTATTTCCTATCCCGTCCCCGAAAGGTTGAGGAATTAACCCGATGCCTAACTTTGCAGAAACCACCTTTACTGATCCCAAGACGATCCGTAACTTCTGCATTATTGCCCACATCGACCACGGCAAATCCACCCTGGCTGACCGCATGTTGCAGCTGAGTGGTGTGGTTGAGCAACGTGAAATGCGTGACCAATACTTGGACCGCATGGATATCGAGCGGGAACGTGGAATCACTATTAAAGCCCAGAACGTCCGCATTCCTTGGGTTCCCAAAACTGGGAAACACGCGGGCGAAGAAATTGTCATGCACCTCATTGACACCCCCGGTCACGTCGACTTCACTTATGAAGTTTCGCGAGCGCTGGAAGCATGTGAAGGTGCCATTCTGCTGGTTGATGCCGCCCAAGGTATCGAGGCGCAGACCCTCGCCAACCTCTACATGGCGATCGAAAAAGACCTAGAGATCATTCCGGTCCTCAACAAAATTGATCTACCTGCTGCTGATCCGGAACGCTATGCGAGCGAAATCGCCCAGATTATTGGGTGCGAGCCTTCCGATGTGCTTCACGTTTCCGCCAAAACTGGGCTCGGGGTAGAGGAGCTGATGGACCAGGTGGCCGAGAAAGTTCCGGCCCCGCAGGGGAACCCTGACGATCCTGCCCGCGCCCTCATTTTTGACTCCGTCTACGACGTCTACCGTGGTGTTGTGACCTATGTGCGTGTCATGGATGGTGAAATTCATCCCCGCGCCAAAGTGTGCATGATGTCCTCCGGTTCGGTCCACGAACTTCTGGAAGTGGGAATCATTTCGCCAGAACCTAAACCCACCGAAGGCCTTGGACCAGGCGAGGTAGGTTACCTGATTACCGGTGTGAAGGATGTTCGGCAGTCCCGCGTCGGCGACACCGTCACCACCTATAAGGACGGCGCGGAGGAACCACTAGCAGGCTACGAAGACCCACAACCCATGGTTTTCTCCGGTCTCTACCCAATTGATGGTTCGGACTATCCAGATCTGCGCGATGCCCTCGAAAAGCTGCAGCTAAATGACGCTGCCCTCACTTTCGAGCCAGAAACCTCGGTGGCTCTTGGATTCGGCTTCCGTTGTGGCTTCCTGGGGCTCCTCCACATGGAGATCACCCGGGACCGTTTGCAGCGCGAATTTGACCTGGATCTCATCTCCACCACCCCCAACGTGCACTACCGGGTCGTGATGGAAGATGGCGTTGAACACGAAGTGAATAACCCCGCATCCTGGCCAGAAGGCAAAGCAGCGGAGATTTATGAGCCCGTCGTTTTCGCATCCATTGTGGTACCGGCCGAGTTCATCGGCACCACCATGGAACTGTGCCAGTCGCACCGCGGTGAGATGAAAGGTATGGAGTACCTTTCCGAAACGCGCGTGGAGCTGCGCTACCGTCTCCCCTTGGCGGAAATCATTTTCGACTTCTTCGACTCGCTCAAATCCCGCACCCGGGGCTACGCCTCACTGGATTACCACGACGATGGCGAACAGCTCGCAGATCTCGTCAAGGTGGATATTCTGCTGCAAGGCGAACCGGTGGACGCTTTCTCCGCCATTGTGCACCGCGACCACGCCAGCGCCTACGGTAACCGCATGACCAAGAAACTGCGTGAGCTTATCCCCAGGCAGCAGTTCGAAGTGCCCATTCAGGCAGCTATCGGATCCCGCATCATTTCGCGTGAAAACGTGCGTGCCATCCGCAAGGACGTGCTGGCCAAGTGCTACGGCGGTGACATTTCCCGTAAACGCAAACTGCTGGAGAAACAGAAGGAAGGCAAGAAGCGCATGAAGACCATCGGCCGTGTCGATGTGCCGCAGGAGGCCTTCATTGCTGCACTGTCTGCTGACGAAGACTCCGACAAAGGCAAGTAGGCAACAAAAAACGAGCTACGACCAAACCAAGTCGTAGCTCGTTTTTGTTTAACCAATTATTTCCTGGTGAACGGATCAACCATCCAGGTTTTTCGTTCTTTGCTGTAGGTGTCGTAATCTAATTCGATTTTTTCGTCTAGCAGCATGCAGGCACGAGTACGGTCGGTGAAAGCCGGCCAACCCGGGTCGCCGTCCTTAATAAACCGGATGAGCGCCCGGTTCATCTGCTCGGCTAAAAACTGCCCCTTGGGGTCCTTCAGCTTGCCGTCGGTTACCGGACCTGTGAATTCGGTAGCATTCTCGGCATCCAGATTTCCCCACCAGAGGGGAAGATCCGTGCAATGGCCGGCACCCTGGCGGCCCGCCCAGCGGTAGTCGTAGAGCCAGGTTTGGCTGGGAGAGTTAACCTTTCCGGTGCGCTCCCGTCCTTCCACCACATAGGTGACGCCAGAGCGAATCATGGTGTCGGTCATGACGGCGCCAACACGGCCCCGCTTAATGTCGTTCGCGTGGGTTCCGATAACGCTGGAGCGCTCCCGTTTGTTCACACCCGCAGCCCGCAGCGCAACCTCTACGGCAGCCCTGGTTACCAGCGACAACGGTCCGTTGAAGACGATGCTGTTGAATTCTTCACTGGTGCTTCCGATGAGCAGTGGAATCTTCCGAAAATCCGGTTTTTTCGCAGCCAATTTGAGTGGCTCGGGATTAGTTTCGGCATCGATGGTCGGATGGTACGGCATACCGAAGGGATGCAGTTTGTGCATGCCCTTCTCCAGCTTGTACATGTCCTTTTTGGGCCATTCCCGCATGTCCCATTCATTAAAATCACGGAACGGGAAAATGGTTTTGCCGAGGCGCACCATGTTTTTGCCCTTGGCATTGGTGGGAAGCCGAATGATGGCAGGGGAGCACGCAAACACGCGGTGGAAGAGCCCTTCGGCGGCCGGAGCCGTCATCAACGAAAGAACACTGGTGCCGCCAGCGGATTGGCCACCAATGGTGACATTGTCCGGGTCTCCACTAAAAGCAGAAATATTGTCGCGTACCCATTTCAGTGCCGCAATCTGGTCGAACAGTCCACGGTTGTTGTATGACTCAGTGTCGTTGAGCGGCATCCATCCTTCCGCGCCCAAGCGGTAGTTCGGTACCACGACCACGACGTCCTTGGCGGTGAAGGCTTTCCCATCCCACCAGTCGATGGCGTTCGACCCAGAGATGAAGCCACCTCCGTGTAACCACACAAAGACGGGTAATTTTTTGTCGCTAATGGGTTTATCTTTAGTCGTTAAAGCATCCGTGGGAGCATAAACCGTGACATGTAACTGATTGTCCCCGTCGATCACTGGATCTGGAATCGCAGGGTTTGGGTCAATCTGGAAACGTTGGCATGTTGCGGCAGGTTCGGTACAGTCCAGAACATTTAGCCAGGGTTTAACTGGCTGCGGTCCCGCAAAACGGTTTTCCTTCACTAACGGTGCAGCGTAGGGAATACCGAAGAAGCGGCAATCGTGTTCCCGCTCAACACCCTGAACGTCTCCATCACGGAGAGGAACGATAGGGGAGTGCGTAAAAGTATCCATAAATTCGAGGTTACCTTGATATCTGTAAACTGGGTACAACCCAGGTAGCTGTTACCTCACTTGCAGTGAAGGTTCGTGAGGGAATTCGCAGTTTCAGCACTCTAGAAGGTAAACGGAGTAGACAAATATGACATCCAGCAAGCACAGTGCCCAGTCAGACGCCGTTCAGCAGGGCGAAAATCCACTCCTTGTCGAATCAACACTGCCCTACGGTTTACCTGATTTTGCCGTCATCACCGACGACCATGTGTGGCCTGCTTTTACAGAAGCACTAAAGCAACACACCGCCGAAGTAGCGGCAATAGCCGTCAACTCCGCTGCACCCACCGCTGAAAACACAGTGGTAGCACTTGAAAAAGCGGGCCAGGATCTCGCCCGGGTGCTGGGCTATTTCTACACTGTCTCCAGTGCCGACGCCACGGATAAGCGGCTGGAGCTCGAAAACAAAATTTCTCCCCGGCTCTCCTCCCACAACGACGATATCTACATGAATCCGGAGCTTTTCCAGCGCATCCGGACGGTGTTTAACGACCTGGAGGAGGGACTAGTACAGCTGGATGAGGAGACTGCCAGACTGGTCCGTCGCTACTACGATATTTTTGTGCGCCGTGGTGCGGGGCTCAACCCGGAGACGCAACAGCGGGTGCGGGAGTTGAACACCATCCTGTCGGAGCTGCAAACCAAATTCGGTGACGTCTTGCTGAAAGATACGCAGGCGCGCAGTGTGCACCTTACCGATGAGGACGACCTGGCCGGTGTTGATAAGGCTACACGTGAGTTTTTTGCCAAAACCGCGCGGGATGCCGGCAAAGACGGCTGGATGATTCCGCTGGGTTTGCCCACCGTGCAGCCCGTCTTGGAACAGTTGGAGAAACCCGAGATACGCCAGCGGGTGTATGCAGCTTCGCTGGGGCGTGGGGGTACCGAGAACCAAGAGATTGCTCGCCGAATGGCGCTGCTTCGTGCCGAAAAAGCCCAACTCATGGGTTACGTAACGCACGCCCATTTTGTTATTGCTGACGAAACCGCAGAAACACCGCAGAACGCCAAACAGCTGCTACTGGATTTGGCTCCTGCTGCCGTCCGCAATGCTGAGGAGGAGCGTAAGCAACTCGCGGCAGCTGCAGCCGCTGACGGGGTAGCGGACTTCACAGCAGCGGACTGGCCCTACTACGCCAACCAAGTACAAAAAACCCACTACTCGCTGGATCAGGAGGAGCTGAAAAGTATTTCCGCCTGACCGACGTCGTTCAAAAAGGTGTGTTCTATGCTGCGGAAACTTTCTACAATCTGCGCATAGAGCCGCGGGAAGATTTGGTGGGTTTCACTCCCGACACGCAAGTGTGGGAGGTGACGGATCTGGCCTCCGGCGCAGGTATTGGGCTTCTGCTCACCGACTATTACACCCGTCCTACCAAACGGGGCGGCGCCTGGATGAATAGCATCATCGACCAAAACCATCTTTTGGGGCAACAGCCAATTGTTATTAACGTGCTGAACCTTAACCCCCCGGCCGCAGGCGAAGAGGTGTACCTCACCCTGGATGAGGTCGAAACGCTTTTCCACGAATTCGGCCACGCGCTGCATGGGCTGCTATCTGCGGTTCAGTACCCTCTATTCTCCGGCACCAATGTGCCGCGCGACTTTGTGGAGTTCCCCTCCCAGTTCAATGAAATGTGGGCACTTCACCCAGACACCATTACCCACTATGCGAAAGACGACCACGGCAACGTCATCCCCTCCGAACTGGTGGAGAAAATTAAGGCAGCCCAAAAATTTGGCCAAGGATTTTCCACCGTTGAATACCTTGCCGCCAGCATCATTGACCTGGCCTGGCACTACGTCACCGTGGAGGATTTGCAGAAACTGGGAGACAACTTCTCCATCCCAGACTTTGAAAACCAGGCGCTCGCGGATGCCGGCCTGCTGGTTGACAATATTGCTCCGCGCTACCGCACTAGCTACTACCAGCACATTTTTGCGGGTGGCTATTCGGCTGGATACTACAGCTACATTTGGGCGGAAGTGTTGGACGCTGACACCGTGGAGTGGGTCAATGAACAGGGCGGGCTTAATCCGGCAGCGGGTGCCCGGCTTCGCGATATGATTCTTGCTAGAGGCGGTTCCATCAACTACATGGACGCCTACCAGGAATTCCGCGGAAGAAAAAAGGATATTACACCCCTCCTTGAACGCCGCGGACTGGTCTAACGACACTACTTCGGAGCACGCATGGACAGTTTTATTAGTTGGACCAATAGCGTTGCCTCATGGTTCGTTGGGCTTGCAGTGGGGTGGCAGCTGCTGCTCGCGCTGCTCATTCTGATTCCGCTTGCTTATGTACTGGCCAAATATGTTGTACTGCCTCCCATCGATGCGGTTCAGCGGGCTTATCGGCGCCGCGTAGATGACCCCATCGAGGAGGAACCATTCGTTTCAGACACGTCAACCGCCTCGCAGAAAAACATGGAACCATGACTATTTCCTCTTTTGAAAGTGTGACGGTACCTTGGCAAAAAGCCGACACCGCAACGTTTGACCGCCCCTTCGGCTTCTACATCCACGTCCCTTTCTGCACCTCCCGCTGCGGATATTGCGACTTCAACACCTATGCGCTGGAAACCTATCCGGGGGATGACCCGATAGGGGATTGGGTGCAGACCGCCCAACAAGAGATCCGGAAAAGCGCCGAAATCATCGACCGCAACGAGTTGGAGATACCGGCCGTCGACACCATTTTTGTGGGCGGCGGAACCCCCAGTTTGTTGGGGGAGAGGCTAGTGCCACTGTTGGATACGGTGCGCTCCGAATTCGGTGTTGCTAAAGATGCGGAAATCACGGCGGAAGCAAACCCGGAAAGTACCTCCCCAGAGCTTTTCGACAATTGGCGCGAAGCCGGCGTGACACGACTATCACTCGGCATGCAGTCTTCAGAACCGCGCATATTGGGTTTGCTGGACCGACGCCACACCCCGGCACGTGCTACTGCCGCCATTAAAGAAGCAATCGCCGCTGGCTTTGAACACCTCAACCTGGACATTATTTACGGAACACCCGGGGAAAGTTCAGATGAGGTGGCCCGCACGCTCGAGACGGTGCTGGAGACCGAGGTGGACCATGTGTCGGCCTATGCATTAACTGTTGAGCCGGGCACGGCACTGTCCCGTAAAGTACGGCGCGGCGAAATCCCGCCCGTAGATGAGGATCTACAAGCATCCCGGTATTTGGCGATAGACAAGATTCTCTACAGTGCAGGCTTCCGGTGGTACGAGATTTCCAACTGGGCGAAACTTGGGGAAGACGGCACCAACCAGGCCGCGCGTTGCCGCCACAATATGGGGTATTGGACGGGCGGAAACTGGTGGGCGGTTGGCCCAGGTGCACACGGATACTTAGGGGGCGTCCGCTGGAGTATCCGCAAAAATCCGCGCCGGTATGCGGAGCTTATGGAAGCTGGCCACTATCCCGCCGATTGGTGTGAAGTGCTAAGCCCCGAAGAACGCCAAGAAGAAACCATTATGCTGCAGCTGCGGGTGGCTGAAGGACTCCCGGAAACGGTTCTGAATTGGCAGCAAAGGGAAGTTGCGGAGCAGGCTGTGGAAGATGGTTTGGCGAAATGGAAAGGGGAGCCGCGCGCATTGGTTCTGACCCGGCGCGGGCGTCTCCTAGCCGACGGGATAGTCACTAATTTGTTAGTTGCCTGAGCCAGATTATCCAGTACTCTATAGACATAACTGGCACTTAACGCTAGAGAGTGCCAAAATCAAAGAGTAACTGTTATTTCATAGCGATATGAAGCGATATAAGAGGAGGACGCTATGGCTCGAGCTGATGAACGACGCCTGCAAGTTCTCCGCGCCATTATTGCCGACTTTGTCGCTTCCCAAGAGCCGGTGGGCTCCAAGCGACTAGTCCAGAAATACCAGTTAGGCGTCTCCAGTGCCACGGTGCGCAACGACATGGCAGAACTGGAAGCGGAAGGCTACATCGCCCAGCCACACACCAGTTCCGGTCGGGAGCCCACAGAAAAAGGCTACCGACACTTTGTTGACACGATCGAACAGATCAAGCCACTTTCACATGCAGAACGCACCGCTATTCGACGCTTCTTGGACGAATCTATCAGCATTGATGATGTGCTTAACCGCGGTATTAGGCTTCTTAGCCAGCTCACCCAACAGGTAGCGGTCATCCAATACCCGACACTCAATCGCTCCAAGGTGCACCATATTGAATTCCTGCAAATGACGCCTTACCGAGTCCTGATCATTGTCATTACAGATCGTGGACGCGTCGATCAACGAATAGTGGAATTCAAGGATGAATTAACCGAAGACACCCTGGATAGCCTGCAAAAAGAGTTCACCGCCGCTCTCGAAGGATGCACTCTGCAACAGGCCTCCACCACCGTTAATGCGGTGCTGGACGATCCCCAACATCCGCATGCGGAGGAACTTCGCATAGCGGGTGAAGTACTCCTCGATGCCCTAGTAGAACACCCCGAGGAACGTCTCCTCCTGGGAGGAACCTCCTACCTCACCCGCAATGAGGAAAGCTTCCAAGGCTCCATGGAAGAGCTTCTGGATGCTTTGGAAGAGCAGGTCGTTATCCTGAAACTTCTCAACAGTGCGACCAAGCATCCACCGGGCGACCCCAACGCCGTCACCGTGCGGATTGGGGAAGAGACCCGATTGGAACATATCCACGGAACCTCGGTAGTATCGACTAGCTATGGCACCCCAGACACTATTTTTGGTGGCCTCGGTGTTATCGGTCCGACCCGCATGGACTACCTAAACAACATCGCCTCCGTATCGGCAGTAGCCCGATACATCGGAGAAATCTTGGCCGGTAGCTAGCCCGCCACCAACTCAGCTACAACACACATTCGCTAAACGTAAGGATAATCTTTTGGCTCTCGACTATTACGCAATCCTCGGTGTGCAGAAAGAAGCCACCGACCGAGAGATTAAAAGCGCGTACCGGAAACTGGCACGCGAGCTGCATCCTGACATTAACCCGTCCGAAGAAGCAGCAGAGGAATTCAAAAAAGTCACTGTCGCTTATGAGCTCCTGTCCGACCCAGAAAAGCGCCGCATCATCGACATGGGTGGGGACCCGTTGGCGCAAGCTGGGGGCGGAGCTGGCGGCTTTGGGGGCTTCGGGGGTGGCGCCTTTGAAGATATTTTCGAAACCGTTTTCAATATGGCGGGAATGGGAGGCATGGGTGGCTCGCGCTATTCAGAACCCCGCTCCCGCGTGCAGCCCGGTGGAGACTCCCTCACTCGGCTGCGCTTGAGTCTCGAAGAATGCTACGCAGGTGGACTGAAAGAACTAGATGTCACCACCTATGTGTTGTGTGAAGACTGCAAGGGATCCGGCTCGGAAACTGGCACAGAGCCAGAAACGTGCCCCTACTGTGAAGGCTCCGGCCATGTGCAGGAAGTGCAACGCTCCATCTTGGGACAAATGCTCACCACACATCCCTGTCCACACTGTGCTGGCACTGGCCAAATAATTTCCGACCCGTGCCGCTCCTGCCAGGGGGATGGCCGTGTCCGTCGCAACCGTACCGTCACTGTGAAAGTGCCGGCAGGCGTGGGCACCGGAATGCGTATACGGCTCGTCGGCCAAGGTGACACTGGACCAGGTGGTGGCGCCGCCGGCGACCTCTATGTCGAGGTTCAACAAGAACCACACCCCATATTCACTCGTGAAGGGGACGATCTGCACTGCACGATCGACATCTCGATGGTGGATGCTGCCCTCGGCTGCGAAGTTGATATTGAACTTCCCAGCGGAAACCTCCACACTGTACGGATTCCCGCTGGAACCCAACCTGCCAGCGTGCTCCACCAGCGTGGCCAGGGCATGCCGAATGTGCGCAGCGGTCGCCAAGGAGACCTTTTGGCGCACATTAATGTCAGCGTTCCGACCGAACTGGGGGATGAGCAAAAAGAGGCACTGCAGAAATTGCGGGAGCTGGAACCCGACTCTGCACGAGTTCTTTCCGAGGAAGAAGACTCCATTTTCACTCGTCTGAAAAATGCCTTCCAGCGTTAGGATAAGTGCATGACTCTCCCTTATTTCCGGGCTACGCCTGCGCAACTCGCCATTAACGTGGGGGACGTTATTGAGTTGACGGGTGATGAAGGCCGCCATGCCGTCACGGTGAAACGCCTCCGCGTGGATGAACAGCTCGTTGTGGGCGATGGCCAAGGCACCATCGCTACTTGCACCGTGACGGAGACAAGTGGGAAAGACACGCTGCGAGCCGTCGTCAATAAGGTGAAAAAGAAGTCGGCACCCAAGATCCCCATCACCATTGTGCAAGCCATCCCTAAAGGGGAACGAGCTGAACTGTCGGTAGACCTCAACACACAGGCGGGTGTTGACGTCATTATTCCGTGGCGTTCGGAGCGCACCATTCCGCGGTGGAATGACGCGAAAGCGAAAAAGAGTCGCGAAAAATGGCAAAAAACTGCGGTGGAAGCGTCCAAACAATCACGTCGCGCCTGGGACCCGGTGGTGGAGCCGGTCGCCAAGCTTAAAGACATCGTCAAACTGGTTAAAAAAACCCGCGAAAACAACGGTGTCACCGCAATCCTGCACGAATCAGCCCGGATTAGTTTTTCTCGGCTACCGTTTTCCCGCGCACATTCCATTGTGCTGGTCATTGGTCCCGAAGGCGGATTAACCCCGGAAGAGATTGAGGCTCTGGAGGAAGCGGGAGGACAGGCCGTGGTAATGGGCGATACGGTGCTCCGCACGGCAAGCGCTGGAGTAGTTGCTTTGGGTGCTCTCGGCGTCCTTACAGACCGCTGGTAGCACGGTAAGCTAAAAGCATGCCGTTTATTACACTTACCTTCAGCATTGAAGGCGACGCCCTGCCCGCATTACTTGGTCCCAATGACGTCAACTTAAGGGAGCTTGAAAAACTCCTCATCTCAGACATTCATGTGCGCGGAACTGACCTCACGTTGGGTGGTGACCCCGACAATCCGCTCGACCTGCAGCTTTCCCAAAACGTCATAAAATCGCTGCTGGAGTCCTACCACCAGGGGGTTCCAATCGATCTGTCGATAGTCCGCCGTACGGTAGAAATGTTGCGGGGAGCCAGCCAAGATGACCCGGCGGAAGTCTTCAGCACCCAAGTGGTGAACGTGCGGGGACGAACCATTCGGGCGCAAACAGCAGGCCAGAAAAAGTACGTGGACGCCATTGACAAACACACTATCGTGTTCGGCATTGGCCCCGCTGGTACCGGCAAAACCTATTTGGCAGTTGCAATGGCCGTCAATGCCCTGCGATCGAAAGAAGTAAACCGCATCATCTTGACCCGGCCAGCAGTCGAGGCGGGGGAGAACCTGGGATTCCTGCCGGGCACACTGAACGACAAAATCGACCCCTACCTGCGTCCCCTGTATGACGCCATGCGCGACATGATGGAGGGGGAGAAAGTACGTCGACTTCTAGACACGGGAGTTATCGAGGTGGCGCCACTTGCCTACATGCGTGGACGCACCCTGAACAACGCTTTCGTTATCTTGGACGAAGCGCAGAACACCACCGCGGAACAGATGAAAATGTTCCTCACCCGATTGGGCGCCGGCTCCAAGATGGTTGTTACCGGCGACGCCACCCAAGTTGATCTTCCGGGTGGGAAAAAATCTGGTTTAGCGGTTGCGCGCCGCGTCCTGGAAGGCAAAAACGAAGATATTGTGTTCCAGGATTTGACCAGTGAAGACGTGGTACGACACAGTCTCGTCACCGCCATTGTGGAAGCCTATGGCGAATACGACGAAGAAATGGCACGGAAAAAGGCGAACCGGCATGAGCGTTGAAATCGCTAACGAATCCGGAATGGATGTGGACGAACTTATCCTGGTGGATGCTGCCACCTTCGCGATCAACCGCATGGAGGTTCATCCGGCGGCAGAACTCGCGATCACCCTGGTGGATCTCGACACTATCGAACAACTCCATATCCAGTGGCTCGACCTGGAAGGCCCCACCGATGTGATGAGTTTTCCGATGGATGAACTCACCCCGGGTGGGCGTCCCGATGCGCAACAACCCGGTCCCAGCATGTTGGGAGACATCGTTATTTGCCCCCAATTTGCGTATGATCAGGCAAAACGCGCCGGCCACAAACCAGACGAAGAGATGGCACTCCTGACCATTCACGGAGTGCTGCATTTGTTGGGTTACGACCACGCCACTGCTGCCGAAGAGAAAGAAATGTTTTCGCTGCAAAATGCACTCCTCTCCGAGTGGCTAGACCAGCGCCAGTCCTAACCCGCCAGGAGGCTACCGACCTACATGAGTACATCCGCAATAGTCAGCTTGGTCGCTGCCATCATCTGCATGCTTGTCGCAGCACTATGCTCAGCTCAAGACGCAGCCCTGAACGCTGCTTCTTTAGCACGTGCAAAAGACATGGCTGACAGTGGCGAATTCGGGGCCAAAAAAATGTTGCGGGTGGTTGTTAATCGACAGACCTATGTTGCGCTGGCAGTCTTCCTCACCACGATTTTTGAACTACTCGCAACTGTTCTTTTCGCTTTAGTTTTTCTGGAAACAGTAGGGGACCGCACTGGGGCAGGCACCGGAGAAATATGGGCCCTCGTCTATGCCGTCACCGTGAGTATTCTGTTTAGCTACGTGATGGGCGGCGTTTCAGCACGCGCCATGGGACTGAGAAACCCGTACGATCTGCTCCGCTACACAGCTATTTTGCTCATTATTTTTGGCAGCGTATTGCGGCCCATCAGCAAATTTTTAGTGTTCATCGGTAACGCCGTCACCCCCGGGAAGGGATTCAAAGAAGGCCCCTTCTCGACCGATATTGAGCTGCGCGAATTCGTTGATTTGGCGCAACAAAAAGGTGCGGTGGAAGACGATGAGCGGGTCATGATCGAGTCGGTTTTCGAACTGGGCGCCAACAATGCGCGCTCCGCGATGGTGCCCCGCACCGATATGGTCTGGATCGAAGAAAGCAAAACCGCTGGGCAAGCTGCACGGCTCGCAGTAAAATCCGGGTTTTCCAGAATACCGGTCATTGGGGAAACGGTTGATGACGTCGTCGGCATTGTGTACCTGAAAGACCTTGTGGCACAGGCGTATTCAGATGACGACAGGGGAGAGTTCGTTAAAATCGCGGAAGTTATGCGACCGGCATGGTTCGTCCCCGACTCCAAAAACCTGGATGATCTGCTTGACGAAATGCAGTTGCACCACAACCACATCGCCATACTGGTTGATGAATATGGGGGAGTAGCGGGCCTCATCACGATCGAAGACATTCTGGAAGAAATCGTAGGCGAGATCGCCGACGAGTATGACGAGTCGGAAGTAGCACCCATCGAGGAAGTTGAAGAGAACGTGTGGCGAGTGTCCGCACGCGTCTCTTTAGATGATTTTGCACAACTAACCAGCACTACCTTCTCGGAGGAAGTGGAAGAGGAAGTGGACACCGTCGGTGGTTTACTAGCCTTCGAACTTGGGCGCGTGCCGCTACCCGGTGCGCGGGTAAACAACTTTGGATTGGAAATGCTTGCAGAAGCAGGCCATGACCACCGGGGACGCCGGAAAGTGAAAACCGTTCTGGTGCGTCGTGAAGAAGAACCTACCGACGCTGACAATGCGGAAGCAAAGGACAAAGACGATGACGACTAATGAAGAATACCGGTCCGGATTCGTGTGCTTTGTGGGGCGACCCAACACTGGCAAATCCACACTCATGAACGCCCTGGTTGGGCAAAAAATCGCCATCACCTCCGAGCGTCCGCAAACCACCCGGCACACTATTCGGGGCATTATCAGCAGAGATGATGCCCAAATAATTATTGTTGACACTCCGGGGATCCATCGGCCCCGCACACTGCTGGGACAACGTTTAAACGACCTGGTGCAAGACACCTATGCGGGAGTAGACCTCATTGGCCTATGTGTACCTGCCGACCAGCCAGTTGGCCCAGGCGATCGCTACATTTTGGATGAGGTACGCAAAATTGCTCCCGAAACCCCAGTGATGGGGATTGTGACCAAGATCGACAAAGTGCCGTCCGACCAACTGATCCCGCAGCTAGTGAAGTTAGCGGACCTGCTCGGGGAAGATGCCCCGCTCGTTCCGGTATCAGCACAAAGTGGCGAACAGCTGGAACTATTGACAGACGTTATCGTGGAGCAGCTTCCTACCGGGCCCAAATTTTATCCGGATGAAGAAATCACCGATGATGACACCGAAAAGTTCTTAGCTGAACTCGTCCGGGAAGCAATATTGGAGGAAGTGCGCGACGAGCTACCCCATTCCGTTGCCTGCGTCATTGAAGAAATCTATCCCGACCCAGAAGATGACGAACGAACCGTAGTGCATGCTGTCATCTATGTAGAGAGAGAAAGCCAAAAAGGTATCGTCATCGGCAAAAAAGGTGCCCGACTGCGGAAAGTGGGGCAACGCGCCCGCCAAGGTATGCAGCGCGTCTTGGGTACCCGCGTCTACTTGGATATCTTTGTCAAAGTTATGAAAGACTGGCAGACCGATCCCAAAATGTTGGAGAAACTAGGATTTTAAGGTGCGCTCATATCGGGACGATGGACTGGTGCTTCGCCATTACAACCTCGGTGAAGCCGACCGCATTATCGTTCTCTTTACGCGCCGTCATGGACTGGTGCGAGCAGTCGCAAAAGGGGTGCGCCGCCAACGATCCCGTTTCGGAGCTCGGCTGGAGCCCTTCACGATAAGCGACATTGAACTCTATCCGGGACGAAATCTCGCCACCATCACCGATGTGCACACCATCGAAACGTTCAACGAAAATATTGTCTCCAACTATGAACGCTACACTGCAGCAATGGCGCTGCTAGAGGCGACAGAGCGGCTAGTAGGGGAGGAAGGCGTAAGCCAGCCGGCCCTCTTCGATCTCACCGTGGGGGCAATTGGCGCACTGGCAGCGGGGCAGCGACAACCCCAACAGATGCTGGACACATTCCTGCTACGCGCCATGGGGGAAGCTGGTTGGGCGCCCGAGTTATCCAAGTGTGCGGTATGTGGGGCAGCCGGGCCACACCACTTTTTCCATCCGGCTGCTGGCGGTATGGTGTGTTCGCAACATCGCCCACCCGGAAGCGCCGGCATGATGGGTGGAGTCTCCGAATATCTGCAGGCTCTACGCGACGCCAACTGGGCCACTGCAGACGCCCTGGGACAAAACCAGAAGATTGGCAAACGCCTCCAAAAGGAAGCACACCGGTTGATTGTTGCGCATTTACAATGGCACACAGAACGAAAAATAACCGCCCTCTCTTTTGCCGACGAAGCAGAAAGAAGCCGTTGATGACTGGAATGCCGCAGTGGCTTAAAAAACTGGGTAAAAGCACAGCTCACAGCCCCCAAAAGAGTGCCACCAAAGTTGCCCAAGAAGCTCGCAATATGGGCGAGATTCCGGCATATAACGATGTTGGTGACGTCACCGAAGACTTCCTTGCCGACACCGGGAAACGAATCGACACGCGCGGTCCACATATGGACAGCTGCTTTGCCGGACACGACTTCAGTTCACCACCGCCAGCCATTCCCAAGAAGTTTCTGCCCCAACATATCGCCCTAGTGATGGACGGCAACGGACGGTGGGCACAGCAGCGCGGACTGCCCCGTACCGAAGGGCACCGCAGGGGCGAAGCCGTTTTACTGGAAGTATGCCGCGCCTGTTTAGAAGCGGAGATTCCGTGGCTATCGGCTTACGCTTTCTCCACCGAAAACTGGTCCAGAAGCACTGATGAAGTCCGGTTTTTGATGAGTTTTTCCCGCGACGTCATCCGGTGGCAGCGCGATGAACTCCACCGACTGGGTGTTCGCATTCGGTGGGCGGGGCGGCGCCCCAAACTCTGGCCCTCGGTGATTAAAGAAATCGAGGCAGCGGAGGAGCTCACCAAAAACAACACCAACATGACACTGGTGTTGTGCATCAACTATGGGGGCCGGGCAGAAATTGCGGATGCGGCACGGCAGCTCGCGGCGGCGGCCCTCGAACAGCGCATCGACCCCCGCGGAATCACCGAAGAAACATTGTCGAAGCTCATGTATGTTGCCGACATGCCCGATGTGGACCTATTTTTGCGTCCCTCCGGGGAGAAACGCACATCGAACTTCCTGTTGTGGCAGAGCGCCTACGCCGAAATGGTGTACCAGGACGTACTGTTCCCAGATTTTGACCGCCAGAACTTGTGGGCGGCACTTACCGAATACGCGGAAAGAGATAGGCGTTTCGGGGGAGTGAAGAACGGATAGCGGGCACGAAAGCCGTCACCAACCGGAAGCTATTCAGCGAATTTGTTCGCTAAAATTTCTTCCGCATGGCTCATGGCGTCGTTCACAATAGCCGACAGGTGTTGGTCGCTCAGTTTGTAGATATGTTCCCGACCCCGCCGAGTGACCGTCACCACCCCCGCATTCTTTAGCACCTTCAGATGCTGACTAACCGCAGGCTGCGGCATGTTCAAGGAATCCACCAACTCGTGCACACAGCAGGGACGAGTTTGCAGCTGCACGATGATTGCGATGCGAGCTGGCGCGGTCATGGATTGCAGAAGCCGACCCGTCGCTTCCAGAAGTCTTTTGGGAGGGAGTGGAGCAAGATCTTCGCGATTAGACTTTTGACAGTGCTCGACCTCGTGTTCAGACATTCATTTTCTCCTTTACTCCCGGGCTTGACCGGAGTGGGCTCTACCTGCTGGCCCCTGAGAGGTGTTTCAAGGGTGCCAGCGTGGAGACACCTAAACCTTCCCTCATAATAATCATCCCAAACCAGTGTTGTCTCGAAAGTGTCCGTTGTCGAAAATGTGCCAACTACGGAAATTGTCGCTGACCTGCTAAGCTAGGCGCTTACAGAGACTTCCTTGCCAGCCTTAAAGGAGTTTGTGAACGTGGCTAAGAAAAACATCGTTGATACCGTCGCTAACCTGTGCAAACGTCGTGGTTTTGTTTATCCGTGCGGCGAGATTTACGGTGGTACCCGCTCCGCCTGGGACTACGGTCCGCTGGGTGTTGAGCTGAAAGAAAACATCAAGAAGCAATGGTGGAACACCATGGTCCGCAGCCGTGACGATGTTGTGGGTTTGGACTCCTCCATCATCCTGCCCCGTCAGGTGTGGGAAGCTTCCGGCCACGTAGAAGTCTTTACCGATCCGCTCGTGGAATCCCTTTACACCCACAAGCGCTACCGTGCTGACCACCTCATCGAAGCCTATGAAGAAAAGCACGGGCATGAACCCGAAAACGGCTTAGCAGACATTCCCGATCCGGAAACCGGCCAGCCCGGCAAATGGACCGAGCCGCGTGCTTTCTCCGGTCTCATGAAAACCTACCTTGGTGCTGTTGACGATAAAGAGGGACTGCACTATCTGCGCCCCGAGACCGCCCAGGGCATTTTCGTTAACTTCAAAAATGTCATGACCACGTCTCGCGCCAAGGTTCCTTTCGGCATTGGCAATATTGGTAAGTCCTTCCGCAACGAGATCACTCCCGGCAACTTCATTTTCCGCACGCGCGAATTTGAGCAGATGGAGATGGAATTCTTCGTCAAGCCTGGCGAGGACGAGGAATGGCACGAATACTGGATTGAACAGCGCTGGAACTGGTACAAAGAGCTCGGCATTAAAGAAGAAAATATGCGTCTTTACGAGCACCCGCAGGAGAAGCTCTCGCACTATGCCAAGCGCACCGTGGACATCGAATACGCCTTCCATTTCCAGGGATCCAAGTGGGGAGAACTGGAAGGTATCGCCAACCGCACCGACTACGACCTACGTACGCACACCGAAATTTCTGGCGAAGACCTCAGCTACTTCGACCAGGCCAATAACGAACGCTACATCCCGTACGTGATTGAGCCGGCGGCCGGTCTCACCCGCTCCTTTATGGCCTTCCTGGTGGATGCCTACGAGGAAGAAGAAGTGCCGAAGGCAAACGGCAAGGTGGATCGCCGCACAGTGTTGCGCCTGGATCCGCGTTTGGCGCCGGTGAAGGTGGCTGTGCTGCCGCTTTCCCGCAATGAGGAACTCAGCCCGATTGCCCGCGACCTGGCCGCCAAACTCCGTAAGCACTGGAATGTTCAGTTTGATGATGCGCAGGGTATTGGTAAGCGGTACCGTCGACAGGACGAGATTGGTACACCTTACTGCGTGACCGTTGACTTCGACACGAAGGATGATCAGGCCGTAACTGTGCGTGAGCGCGATACCATGGAACAGGTACGTATTTCTCTTGATAAAGTAGAGGGCTTCTTAGCTGACAAACTCCGTGGTTGCTAGTGGCAATCACTGTTCTTTGCAGCTGCTCCCTTAGCTGAAGGAGGTGCTGACGGCATGAACGATGTGCTTCTGAACCAAGACCTCATTTTTCGGATTATTGACCTGACAGGTGTGGTTGGGGCAGGTGCCTTTGGTGGTACTGTCGCCCGTCAGCACCGCTTCGACCTGGTCGGTTTTCTGATCCTAGGGATTGGCACCGGGTTGGGTGGCGGTATTCTCCGCGACCTGATGCTCAACCTCACCCCCGTAGCGCTAACAGATAAGGCCTATCTGCTGGGTGCTGTGTCCGGTGTTGTTATTTCGATGCTGCTGCAGGTGGATGGACGAAAAATTTGGGTCCAACTCTTCGGCATGATTGATGCTGTCACCATTGGCTGCTGGGCAGCCACCGGGGCAACCAAGACTCTCGCCGCCGGGCTTGGCGTCGGGCCCGCTTTGCTGCTGGGCGTAACTACTGCTGTCGGCGGCGGTGTTATTCGCGACGTCCTGGTGGGGCGAACACCAGAAGTGTTTGGTGGCAACACCCTCTACGCCACTCCCGCCCTGGCTGGTGCTGGCGTGGTGACCATTGTGCACGGCATTGGCTACCCGGGTATCGGTATGATTGCAGGTACCCTCACCGGTATTGCCTTGTGCCTGCCGGCTCGCTGGTTCGGATGGTCTTTGCCGACCATGCCGGACTGGAGTTTGGACTCCGCTGCCGCCAACATGTTGCGCAAGGTTAAAGGGGATAAGTCGCGACGTGCCCGCGCCCACCGGGATGCACTCGAAAATTCGGATGACTTCGGGGAGATTCAAACCACCGAAGAATCTACCCAAGATGACGACACCGGCTCCGCTACAGATTCCGTAGACAACAATGCAGACACCAATGCTGATTCAGAAGGTGTGAATCTCTCCCAGGGAGACGGGGATGACCTGTCCGATCCTAATGATGAGGGACAGGTACCACCGCCTCCACTGTTCGACAGTTCCTGCTAGCCAGAGTGCCGGCTAGCCAGTCCGTTTAGAACTTGATTCCGCTGGGGCCGTCATCGTGTTTGGGGCCGATACTCCGGCCGCCATCGTTGCCGCCACCGCCAATACGGAAGTTAATCTGCCCGCCGCCGCCGCGGCGGCCATTAAAGAGGCTGGCGATCTGACCCAAACCCCAGATAGCGGTGGAGATGCTGTGCAGTGCAGAGGGGCGAGTTTGTCGGTTGTTGTTGAGAACACTGCCCACCAGTATTCCACTGGCAAAGTCGCGCCGGGAACCGTAACCGCCGCCGTGCATCATGAGGTATTTGTTTTCGTCACGTTGTGCAGCACGCAGAGCCTGCTGCGCCATGTCTACAGCAGCTTGTGCTTCCTGCAAAGCCTGCAGTCGATCAGTGCCGGCCACGCGCTGTGCGGTGGCCAAGCGAGACTGTGTCTCAGAAAGCCGGGTGCGGGCCTCTGACTGTACAAAGTTCGCGCGGGTAGTGATCGCATCATAGGCAGCTTGAACCTGCGCTTGTGCTGCCATGAGCGCCTGGTTTAGGGTTTCCTGTTGGCGTTGCTTGGTGCTCAGTTCGCTGCGGGATGCCATCAACGCGGTTTCGAGACCAGTTTTCGCGCTCACCAGCATTTGGTAGCTGCGTGCGGGGTCAGTAGCCGCATGGTCGTTGTAGTAGGCGAGTGAAGCGTGGGCACTCTGGAGAGACTTCGTGATGTTGGAAAGATCAAGCTGATTCGAGTTCTGGTTGGATGCCAAATACTGCTCAACTTCTTTTACTTTCCCAGCAAGCTCATCCTTCACCCTATTTTGGTGAAGTTGGGCGAAAGTAATGGACTGGTCTGCGTGCTCGATGGCATCCAATAGATCTTCTGCCTGCCGCATGAAGTCCTCAGCCTGCACAATAGCCGGCACTACGTTTCCACGCTCCGTCATGCTGCCCTGCAAGATTGCACGACCATGGTCAATAAGCTGTTCGGCTTCGGATATGTTTTCATCTGCGGCCTCCACGTTGTGAGCAACATATCCAATGGGCTCTTCGCCGAAACGCGCAATCAGTTCATCCAATTTTTCTTTAGCAGGCAGAATCCGGGCGCGCACTGCAACAGTACGCTGGGTGAGTGCATCCAGGCGTGGCTCAGGGTCGCTCAAAATATTGCGCAGCTGAGAGAATTTTTCCCCATTTTTGTTGATGATGTGGGTTGCTTTATTGCAGTGATCCAGGATGGCCGACAGCATTGAAAACTGCTGCTGGGCAGTCTCTGGGAAGGCATCGTCTAGCTCCTGCCGCAGCCCGAAGGCTTGGTGCAGGTGTGCCTGCACTTCCTGCAAAGCTTGCTGGAACTCAGCGAGGGAGTCCTGGCCGAACTCTGCTTTTGCTTCATCCAATGCCGTGCTGGCCTGCTTATAAGACCGGTCAGTCTGGATTAGGGCATAGTGGCTCTGCTGGTTGAGAGCCTCCAACTGTTGTTGATTAACCGGGGCGGGGTTGTTTCTTTTGCCGTGGAATCCCACTGATGGCTCCTTTTCAGCCTTCTTTTTGCCGCGCTTCCGGCGGACAATGAAGAAAATGATAGCGGCTCCACCAACGCCGACGAAGAGGAGAGGCAGAAAAGATATTCCCGACTTCCGTCCCCCGCTTTCTTGGCGTGCACTCGATGAATAGTTTTGGGGGGAACCGTTGTTCATCCATACCTGCTCAAAAACGGTGTAGAAGTCGTATCCGGCGCGTTCCCAGTCCACCGGGCGGGAGCTGAGTCCCGGCTTTAGTCCCCGAGTCAAAATATCGTTTTGTTGAGTTCCGGACAGATAGCCCAGCGAATCGATGGTGGCATCACGGCTTTCCAGCGCAATAGCCAGCAGCACATCCTTGCCGGACTGAAGACCATTTTGGGTGGCAGTCGTGCGCGTCCAGTTGTACATGTCGCCGGTTGGGCTATCGATAATGACGACAAAAATATTGATGTTTAAAGCGCGGTTGAGGTCTCGGATCGAGTCGGTAAAAGGGCTTACTTGGTTAGCAGTAACTTGAGCGTTTTCAATCGTGACTGTGTCGGCCAAACGGATAGGTGAAGTAGCCGCCCCGGCATCACCAAACGCGGGCACCCCAATAATTAGCGCTGCGCACAGTCCTGCCAGCATACGACGGAAAAGCGAACTCATCATCCACCTGTTTCGGTAATAACAGAAATCTTCTTATTCAGGTTATAAGAAAACTTACTTTTTAGGGAGAAGTACTTCTGGTTTCGCCGCCAGTTACAATGGAGTCACTATGAGCGTTTACACCAGTCATGATTGGGCGAGAAGGGGTCCGGAACGCCCCAAAACTCTGCACACCGCAGATTCTGCGACCACAGATGTTCGCACTCCCTTTTCACATGACCGGGCACGCATTTTGCATTGTGGTGCTCTGCGCCGACTAGCAGACAAAACTCAAGTCGTGGGCCCCCAACAAGGAGATGTGCCCCGCACTCGCCTCACCCACTCGCTCGAAGTAGCCCAAATCTCCGGTGGTATCGCAGCCGGACTAGGGATAGATCCAGATCTAGCCGAACTGGCCGGACTTGCCCACGATATTGGCCACCCGCCCTACGGGCATAACGGGGAGCGGGCATTGGATGAACTGGCGGAAGATGCCGGCGGTTTTGAAGGCAACGCCCAAACATTGCGTATCCTCACTCGCCTAGAACCTAAAGTTTTGGGGGATGACGGAAGTTCCTATGGCCTCAACCTCACCCGGGCATCACTGGATGCAGTGAGTAAATATCCATGGATTCCAGCCCCCGACAAACCCAAATATGGCGCATATGCCGAAGACGCGGAGATCCTGCGATGGGTTCGCAAGGACGCTCCCACCGACAGGAAATGTTTGGAAGCCCAGGTTATGGATTGGGCTGACGACATTGCCTACTCCGTGCATGACGTCGAAGACGGTATTCTTGCCGGCCGCATCGACTTGCGGGTACTGGGTGACCCTGCTGAAACAACCGCGCTGGCAAAAGATGCCCAACACACTTTCGGTCTCTCCGCGGAACAGGTGGCGGCTGCGGCGACGCGCCTATGGGAACTTCCACTCGTCCAAATCGTGGCAGAAACCTGCATCGATACTCCCGGTAACTTGATGGGATCCGGACACTATTTTGGTTCCGCAAAGAACCTTGTCGCCCTCAAAAGCTTCACCTCCAACCTGGTGGGACGCTTCGTGGATACCACCATTGCCCGCACCCGGGAACATTATGCGGGTCCGCTGGGCCGCTATGTCGGCAACCTAGTGGTTTCCGACAGCATCCAAGCTGAAGTGGGACTCCTCAAGACCATCGCGGTGCGCTACGTCATGCACAATGAAGACCATCTGCGGTCCCAGGAAAGACAACGCGATCGGATCTTCAGGGTCGCCAACTGGCTACTGGAATCCGGCGAAGGCGGATTAGATCCCATCCTGTGGCCCGCCTGGAATGCGGCCACTGGAGCCGGAGACGATGCTGCTCGGATGCGGGTCATCGTCGACCAGATTGCCTCCTATACCGAGTCACGCCTGGAGCGTGTTGACAAAGCTGCCGCCGGTGTCCAAGCCGGTTGGAGCTAGATGGAGTATCCTCAAGCCATGGCCAAGGGGAGAATACCGGAAAGCGACATTGAAGAGATTCGCAACCAAGTCCGGATCGAAGAGGTAGTTGCGGAATACGTATCCCTTAAACCCGCGGGAGTTGACTCCCTCAAAGGGCTCAGTCCTTTCACCGACGAAAAAACACCCTCTTTCCACGTACGCCCCAACCACGGCTACTACCACTGCTTCTCCACCGGAGAAGGTGGTGACGTCTACAGCTTCCTCATGAAGATGGAGCATTTGAGCTTCGTGGAGGCCGTGGAACAACTCGCCGAACGCATCGGATACCAAATCCGCTACGAGGGCGGCTCCGTCAGCACCCGCAAGAATCGTGGCACCCGTCGTCGCCTCATCCAAGCGAATGCGGCAGCCCACAAGTTCTACCAAGAGCAACTCGAAACCAGGGAAGCACAGCGAGCTCGCGACATGCTGCTCAACCGCGGCTTCGAGGTGGAACTTATTAAAGAGTTCGGATGCGGATATGCGCCTTCTGGCTGGGATACGCTCACCCGTCACCTTCAAAAACAGGGTTTTAGTTTCGAAGAACTATCCGCCGCGGGCCTCAGCAAAATGGGATCCCGTGGAACCCCCATCGACCGCTTCCACCGGCGTCTTCTCTGGCCCATCAGTACCCCCAGTGGGGAAGTGATCGGCTTCGGTGCTCGAAAACTCTTTGACGACGACAAAATGGGCAAATACATGAACACGCCCGAAACCTCTCTCTACAAAAAGTCAAAAGTTCTCTTCGGGCTCGACAAAGCCAAGAAATATATCGCCGAGTCGCACCAAGTCGTCGTCGTTGAAGGCTACACCGACGTCATGGCAATGTGGGCCGCCGGGGTGAAAACCGCCGTCGCCGCCTGCGGCACCGCCTTTGGTGATGAACACTTAGCCACCCTGCGGCGATTCATGCTGGATGACAACTACTACCGCGGCGAAATTATCTACACCTTCGACGGGGATGAAGCCGGACAAAATGCGGCGCTGAAAGCCTTCCGAGGAGACCAACAATTCGCCGGCCAAAAATTCGTGAGCATCGCCCCCGACGGCATGGATCCCTGCGATCTGCGCCAAGAAAAAGGCGACGCTGCTGTTCGAGACCTGGTGGCGCGGCGAATCCCCATGTTCGAATTCGCCATCAAATCACTATTGAAGGAATTCGATCTGTCGATCCCGGAAGGGCGAGTCGCGGCACTCGATCGCCTTGTTCCAGTAGTAGCCGATATTCGGGATCGCTCCCTCCAAAGCGAATATGCCCGCCAACTCTCCGGCTGGGTGGGCTGGCACGACCCATCCGAGATTGTGGAGCGGGTGCGCCGGGCGGCCCAAGACCCACGCCGCCACGAACGCGCCCAGGATGTTCCCATGCGGCGCCGGATTCCGCGGGAGGAAGAACCCGCACCTACTCCGAAAGCGCCGCCCAAACCGCCGGAGGGCAGTCCCGAAGGCCGGCAGCGAGCAGCCCTGCGGTTGGCCATCCAGTATCCCGAGGTGGCTAATAGTGCATTTGATGCGCTCGGGGCTGATGCTTTCATGTCTCCGCTCTACCGCGGCATTCGCGATGCTATTGAAGCTGCAGGTGGGTGCGCTAATGCTGTGGACGACCACAACTGGGTGCCCAGTATTCAAGAACACGTTGATGACCTTGTTGCCCAAGCGGTAGTAAGTGAGATCGCGGTGGAGGATATTCCGGTGGACCAGGAAAACCTTTCCTCCTATGCGGAGAGTATTTTCGCCTCCCTAGAAGAAGGCTGGGTGGGCCGGCAGGTGGCGGAGCTGAAGTCCGCCCTGCAGCGAATGAACCCCTCTACTGACGAGAACTACCAGGATCTTTTTAAAGACTTGGTGGCGTTGGAGGAGTACCGACGAACCCTCAAAGAAATGGCCGTCAAGAACTCCTAAAAGTTTCCCACCAGCGGATTTGTCAGAAGGTAACGTTTCCAGGTAGGCTACTATCTCGTAGCACCTCGGAACATGAGGTGACTACGCCAATTATTCCCCCATAGCTCAATGGCAGAGCATTCGACTGTTAATCGAAGGGTTGTTGGTTCGAATCCAACTGGGGGAGCTTTTCATATTTAAAGCATTTTGCGGCGAACCACATAGTTGCGGTGTGCCCCGCATGCATCATCAATATGCCAGGAACATCTGCCATCAATTCTTGCAGGCGGTTAGCGTCCGCAGTGTTCAGAACAAATGTGGGGCCAGCCGCATTGGTGACGGCAGATTCACGAGTCACCGGATGGTGCGCCATCATCAAAGTCGGGGTGTGACGGTGGCGGGAAAGCTCCTGCGCGAGGCAGCCAAACTGAGCATCGGAGAGCTTCTGCCGTGGCTGAGGAGCCCAGCAGGAGTCCACTAGCAATTGCCGTGCCTCCGGCGAGGAAGCGGCGGCGACTCATAGGCGCAGGTGGGGTTTCCCTACTTTTCTTTTGATCAGCCATAAAGATAACGCTAAGCCACAAAAGTAAATATTTGTTCCACGGTAAGAAAAAATCGTGTGACAAAGTGTCAAATATGTGGAAGCTGAATAACAATGTGACGGGTGTTAAACACGGCATATAATGAGGTTGAGTGTTGTTGCCCAGCTCAAAAACATAGGGCTAGAAGCATCCAGGACGAGCCATGACCGATAGCACAATTACCACAGACATTTCCGTGGATGCGGTAGATACCCAGCTTGTCGCTAACGATGTGACTTACGACTACGAGGGTAGCCCGGTGCTGCGGAACATTAACCTCACCTTGTCTGCCGGTGATGTGCTGGGGCTGGTGGGGGATAACGGCGCCGGAAAATCCACACTATTGTGGCTGCTTTCGGGGCTTGGAAAACCTCGTATGGGAAAAGTTACCCATCAAGGTACCCGTGCTCTCGGGTCGCAGGAGCTCTCTGCCCCTTTTGACGCTACGGGGCAGATGTTGGTTGCGGAAGCACTGGGCCCCTCACGGCGGCGCCTAGCCGCATTAGAGCAGGCTGCGGAGGTAATGGCAGCTGCAACTACCGAGGAAGCTATAGCCGAAGCTGACGAAGCATACTCGGAGGCTCTCAGTAAAGTCACCGCACATGACGACTGGAATGCGGAAAGAAACGCAGAAGTTGTCCTCGACCAGCTGGGACTCAACGTTGAGTCCCAAAACCAGCCCCTTCTGTCCAAGAAAGTAGTGGAGTTTTCCGGTGGCCAGCGAGCCCGACTGGGACTCGCCCTCACTTTCATTCGCAAACCCGAAATTCTGCTTCTGGATGAGCCCACCAACCACCTGGATGAACGGGGCCGGCAGTTGGTCATAAAAACAATTCAGGACCATGCCGGCATTGTGGTGTTGGCGACGCACGACCGTGACTTTTTGGATGCCACCTGCACCCACATTGGGGACATCATTATTGGGCGACCTGGCCTCGGGATATTTCGCGGAAATTATTCGGATTATGATCGCCACCGTAAACACGAGCGGCAATTGTGGGAGCACCAGTGGCGCACGGAGGAGCATGAGCGAGAACGGTTAGCGGACACTATCGAAACCGGTGCGCGCCAAGTGTCACCCGGCCGCAAGATGCAAGACCGCAATAAGATGGCATACGATCGCGCCGGGGGACGGGTGGAGCGACAAATTGCGCGCAGGGTGCGTCACGCACGGCAGCGACTTAACAAACTTGAAGAAGACGGAGTTCCAAAACCTCCAGCACTTCTTGGTTTCAACGCCCCCTTAACGAAACCACCGTCAGGTAAGCGAGTAGCAGCAGGTGATGAGGAAGATTTCCACATTAAGCTGCGCAACGTCACCATCCCGAAGCGACTTTTTGTGGGTTCGATAACTATCCGTCCTGGTCAAAAAGTAATAATTACCGGACCCAATGGTGCCGGGAAAACTACTCTCTTGCATGCAATTACGGGCCAAATTCCGGTGGAATCTGGAGAAGTGCGCATAGGCCAAGGTGCCCGTGTGGCCATGCTGGAGCAGGAACAGACTTGGGAAGACCCCACCAAGACTCCATTGGAGCTGTATAACCTTGTGTCCACGCCAGAGTCACTGGATTTTGAGGAACTTGGTCTCCTGAATGAGAGAGACTCGGCGCGTCCGGTAGGAAAACTATCAGGAGGACAGCAGCGTCGTGTTGCGTTGGCGCTAATAGTGGCTAATCCGCCGGAAGTGCTGCTGTTGGATGAGCCCACCAACCACTTGAGTGTGGATCTTATCGAAGAGGTGGAAGAAGCGATCGCCATGTCGGAAGGCACGGTCGTTATTGTGACCCACGATAGGCGCATGATTGAAAGTTTGGAATGCCGCCATTTGGTGGTGCAGGAAGGGGAAGTGGATGAGCTTCCCCCCGGCCAATTACCGGACTTTGAAAACTGAACTGTGCGACGCCTATCCTAACTTCTGAAAAGTTAGCTATCCTAATGGGTATGACCAAAGATCATGCGCAAGATTGGGATGCCCGCTACAGTGAGACTCCGGCTCCGTGGGGTGGGACTCCGGCCGCTGCTATTGTCGAAAGATTGTCTACTCTCGATCCTGGAACAGCCGTTGATTTAGGCTGTGGAGACGGCCGTCATGCGCGTCTTTTGGCGCAAGAAGGTTGGGACGTAGCTGGTGTGGATCTCTCCCAGGAGGCCATTACTCAAGCGCAAAACCATGATTCGCTTGGTTCGGACATTGTCTACACCGTTGGGGATGTGCGCAGCTGGGTGCCGCTGTACGACCAGAACGTTTCCAGTGATGGTCGCTTCAAGAACGGTAAATTCGATCTGGTGCTAGCAGCCTATCTGCATCTTCCGATGGCATCTTTGCAGGATGTGCTGCGCCGGAGTCGAGCCTGGCTGGAACCGGGTGGCTCTCTGATTTACTTAGGGCATGCTTCCGAAAACCTCCGCCACGGTATTGGTGGACCGCAGGACTCTGCTGTACTGCCTACCGTTGCTGACCTGGCAGAGGCAGCCACCGGCATGAAGATTATTCGGCTAGAGCATATGGTGCGCCCCGCCGGCCACGCGGAAGCCGTCGATATTCTGCTGCACGCCCAAAAGTGGAGCTAGCAGTTACCTTCCACTTCGCAGGCTTCTGACTCTTTTTCCACCTGTACGGTGACGTGCCCTAAACCGTACTCATCCTCCATAATGCGCTGGACTTTCGAGCCAGTGCTGTTGTCTTCGCTGACGACATGGACGGAACCAATATTGTCTCCAGTGGTGAGGCTCCAGACGTGGAAGTGGTGAATATCTTCCACACCGTCAACCTCCATAATGTCTTCCCGGAGTTGGGCGACGTCAACATCTTCGGGAGTTGCCTGCAAGATGACGTTAATAACTTGCTTGAGAAGATGGAAGGCGCGGGGGAGTACCCAAACGGCGATAAGAACCGCGACCACAATGTCGACGTAAACCCAGCCAGTGAAGTAAGTGATAAGTCCGGAGATGAGGACGCCGACGGAGCCGATCATATCGGCAAGGACCTCCAAATAAGCGCCCTTCACGTTGATGCTTGCATCTTTACCCCCGCGCATGACGAGGAATGCGAAGAAGTTCAGTAAGAGACCAACAGTGGCGACAATTGCTACTGGAAGGCCCATGACATCTACTGGGCTCATGAGGCGGCTGATGGCCTCTTTAACGATGATGACAGCCACGATGAGCAGCAGGAAAGCGTTAAATCCGGCAGCGAGTACTTCGACACGGCGGAAACCGAAAGTATGTTTCTTGGTTGCTGGTTTACCCATGCCGATACGGATCGCTACGAAAGCGCCGATGAGCCCAAAAACGTCAGTGAAAACGTGGGCTGAGTCAGACAACAAAGCCAGCGATCCAGCCCAGATACCTACGATGACCTGGACAATAACTGCAATGACGCCGCACCCGATAGCGAAACCGATACGCCATTGGGAAGTGCGTGCAAGCTCGTCAAGATCTTCATGGTGGTGGTGATGGTGGCCGTGGCCGTGACTGTGGGAGTGGCTACGAGAATGATCGTGCGCCTGCGTATCCGGGCGTGCCGGAGAATGCGAAGTTTTAGCTTTAGAGGACATCGGAAACTTTCTGATATATGCGTTACCACACATATATTAAATTACTTATGAATAATGTCAATGATGAAATATCGTTGCTGAAGAGAGGGAGAAGGAATCTTTGGTGCGCCTGCTGGGGCTCGAACCCAGGACCGGATGATTATGAGTCATCTGCTCTAACCGACTGAGCTACAGGCACCTACCTTTAAAAGGTCCGCGTACTAGTTTAACTGGTTTGGGTCGAAAACGCGGAACCGGAACCCATACTTTCCCGTATAGCGCATGAGCAACCAATGTTACTTAAGTGACGTGTGTTAAATATGGTACTTGACCTGCAAACTTTTTTTAAAATACTTCGGCGTGTCGCGCGGCTGGAGCTTCAAAAGTCTCAACCTTTAGTGCAGACTTAAGGTTGTTATAAGTGAAAGTGCACCACACCTCCAATAAAGATGCGTTGCGTTGGGGAAGACGTCCCGCGTCGAGAAAGAAGGAGGTGCGACGTGCACGTCGCCTCAACATTTGTGGATGCCACCACTGGTGTGGTGTCTATTTATGCTGCGCCAGCTGCACTCTGCCCGCGCATCGAAAACACCCTTGCCGAAACTTTGCAAGCAGTTCCGCAACACAATTTGCGGTGGCATGGTGTCGAAAATATGCCCGGCATGCTCACCACCACTGTCGAATGGGTGGCCCCAGTGGGGTCCGGAGAACGACTTGCTGCGGCACTAGCCGAATGGCCAATCCTGCGCTTTGACGTAGTTGAAGACGCCACCGAAAGTTGGAATGGCCGCCGCTTCAGCCATGATCCGCAATTAGGAATGTGGAATGGGGAACTGAACGCAGTGGGGGATGTGGTGCTTAACGAAAACCAACTGCGGGCAATGATAGCTCCCCCGAACACTAATGTGGCAGTAGCATCCGACCTAGCGGAAAGTATTTCCTATGCGCTGGGCGAAGCGTGGGATGAAGCTCTAGAACCGTTCCGGAAGCAAAATATTCAGATCGAAAGCGAAGTGACCTGGCTGTCCCTAGCGGGGTAGAGACGAGGTAGGAACCCCACTATTGGGTAGGGGAGTTGAGGTTCCGAATAAATTGCACGACGTCTCTTACAGTACGCAGTCCCTTCATCTTTTCGTCCGGGATTTCGATACCGTATTTGTCTTCCGTCTGAACAGCAATTTCTACCATCGAAAGAGAATCGATATCTAAGTCGTCGACCAATTTTTTATCGAGCGTAACTTCTGCCGGCTCCACGCCAGTTACTTCTTCAACAATTTCGGCAAGTCCGGTGACAATATCCTGCTCATTGGGTGCCATGAGAAGAGAGTTCCTTCCTCGATAAAACTGTCAACAAAGCTGTTTCAGACGATTCTACCAACTATTGGCCGAGTGTTCTGTTTGATCCTCCATCATTCCCAGCACATTTGCGATACGGAGTGCGAACCGCTCGCGAGAGTCCAACGGATCCATACCCGTAATTTCTGCAACCCTCTTTAACCGGTAGCGCACCGTATTCGGGTGGACGTAAAGCTGACGGGCACACTCTTCTACGCCGCCATCGATGCTGAGGTAAAGCCTGAGAGTATTGCGAATAGCTTCAGTAGCGTGCTTCTCCAGCGGCTTAATGGTTTGTTCGAAAAGCCGCTCAATAGCTAGGGGGTCACCACTAATGGCCCGCTCCGGTAAAAACATATTGGCGCTCGCAATATGAGGAGTGAGTGGCATTTGTTGTGCCATGCGGAGTGCAGCAAACGCCTCATGGGTTGACCTAGTAGCAGTTTCTAGGGACTTTGAGGTAGTGCCGACAATAATCTGATCGTCACTAAAAGCGTCGTAAAGAGGACAAGTGTCTTGGAGGAGCTCATCTTCAGACGCATCGGTAATAACTACTACGTGTTGCCCCTGTACGGCAGCAAGCGCACGCCGTCCCATAAGCTTTGACAGAGAGTGAATCAGAGGAACTGGGTCAGATGAGTCTTCCTGTTGTAGTGGCCGACCAACCACCGAAACTACGGGTTTAGTGGCATCCCAGACCAGGGTGGAGCTAAAGGAAGAAATCTCTTCGGGTTTGGCGCCGCGCACAATAGCGTCAACCAAGGCGGATTCAATCCGAACATCCCATGCTCCTCGCCGCTCTGCAGCAGCAGCGAACATCGCGGCGACTTCGAATCCTAACTCGCGGCTGTAGCGCAAAACGCCCATCATGAGCGCAGGGACGGCCTCTTCGTACTTGTTAATAGCTCCGCAGGCTTTCTCAAAGAAGGCCTGCGAGGTGTTCAGAATTGCCACCGTCTGCTGCAGGCTGAGCCCTTCCACAAAGTTCAGTGAACTAGTGTCGAAGCTTTCGTGGATAGAAATTTCATACCGGTCGGGTTGTTCTATCCAATTCAAGAAATGCCTTATTGTCGCTTGTACAATAAGGCCAATATTGGCTCTCTTTTTGGCATCCAGCTCCGCGAAAAAGGGAAGCTTTTCACTTAACTCTTTGAGAACGAGTGGTGCCAATTCTCCCGAAACGTCGCGAATATTTTGGACGAGTTCCGTAGGAATCGCCGGATTCACGACCGAATCTTTGGTCAAAGATACTGATTCAATAAGTTTTTGTAAGTTTTCCACAAAAACATTCTTACATAGAGTTCAAATCAATGGTCCATTTTGTAAGTAATTACGAGCATTTGAGTCCAAATTGCATAAAAACGGGGGTAGTGAGGAAGATAATGCATTTTTGCCGACAAAAAACGGGGCTAATTAGTCCTAAATAGGTAAACTGAGGGTGATATTTCTAACGCCATTCCTACATAGGAGGATAAAAGCGGTGAGCGCCAGCTCCGATGCTTATAATTTGAACGATCTTCTCGCCGACAAACTGGAAGTAATGGACGACATGATTGTCCAAGAAGTTGGTTGGGACGAGGATTGCGACTCATCCATTAGCGAAGCTATCGAAGACATTATCGGGTCCGAGCTTCTTGAAGAAACCTCCTACGAGGTCTCCGACGCAGTGCTGTTCTGGTTCAGAGACGGGGACGGAGACTTAACAGACGATTTGGTCGACGTAGTATCCCCACTAAGTGATGGGGGCGTCGTGTGGTTGGCAACTCCCAAAGTAGGTAATCCCGACGCTGTTGACCCTGCTGAAATTAGCGAGAGTTCACAAACAGCGGGACTGACCCAAACCTCTACCGCCACTTACAAGGAATGGACCATCACCCGGCTTGAACAAGCTCGCGCTAATATGAACCGTCGCTAGCAATTAGGGTTTTCTAGTTCAGTTAGTGTAAAGTTTTAGTGTCCCTGCGCGGGTAGCTCAGGGGTAGAGCACCGGTTTTACACACCGGCGGTCGGGGGTTCGAAACCCTCCCCGCGCACCATATACTTAACCCTCTGTTTGATGAGCACATGCCTTTTCAACAGGGGGTTTAGTGTATTTGTTCGCTATTGGGCGGCACTATTATCGAGTCTAAAATAGCGGTATTTTCGGTAGCTACTGTCCCTATTCTGTCCCTGGAAAATGGTTGAGATATGAATGTGGGGCTTGGTGTAGCACCAAGCCCCACATTGTGTTTTGTTACTTGTTACATCATGAACATGCCGGCTTCGTTGAGTAGCCCCAGAACCGGTCCAGGGAGAATACCCATCAGCACTGTTAGTACAGCAGTGAGGATGACAACTACTCCAACAGCCACGTTCGGCATAGAGACCACAGTGTTGTTTTCCGGCTTGTGGAAGAACATCACAATGATGACGCGCACGTAAGCGTACGCAGCTAGTGCCGAAACGAGGAGTGCTACCACGACCAGCCACGAGTATCCGGCCAGCCAGGGGACTGCGAAGACGGTGAACTTACCAATAAATCCTGCCGTAATCGGGAATCCCGCCAAGCTCAGGAAGAACAGGGCGAATGCGGCACCCAGCCAAGGATGCTCGCGTCCCAGTCCCGCCCAGGACGAGATAGCGGTGGATTCTTCGCCAGTCTCCTTGCGTACCAGGGTGACGATGGCGAACGCGCCGATAGTGGCAAGTCCGTAGGCAACCAGGTAAACCAGGATCGCACTGATGACGGAAAACTCAAGTCCTGCCACACTCAACAATCCCCGGTTGGCTCCCACCAAAGCAACGATGATGAAACCAGCGTGGGTGATTGAAGAGTAGGCAATCAGACGCTTGATATTGGTTTGCGTCATGGTGACGAGTGCACCGAAGATCATCGACACGATTGCGAGTGCAATGATGACGAGATCCCATTGCTTCGGATCCAGCGGCACAGCGATGGTGAGGATACGTGCCAAGGCAGCCACTGCGGCCAGCTTGGTGCAGATCGCCATGAAGGCAGTCACCGGAGTAGGTGCGCCCTGGTAGACGTCCGGTACCCAGGAGTGGAACGGAACAGCGCCCACCTTGAAGAGGAGACCGATGACGACCAGCATGATACCCAGTAGCAGCAGGCTCGGCTTAGCAGTGGAGGCGGATTGTTCCGCGATAGCCGCGAAGCTGAGCGAACCAGTGGCTGCGTACAGGAAGACAATACCGTACAACATGATGGCGGCAGCCAACACTCCCAAGAGGAAGTACTTGAGGGAAGCTTCCTGGGCTTGTTGACGGCGGTAGTACGCCAGTGCTGTGAGCACGTAGAGCGGAAGTGACATGATCTCCAAAGCTACGAAGAGCATCAGGAGGTTGTTTGCCGAAGCGAACAGCATCATGCCGAAGAGGGAGAACAGCGCGATGGCGTAGATCTCCGTGTATTCACTGCGCGATTCCTCGGTCTGTTTAAGGTTGCGAGAGTGCTTGCTCGTAAAGAGCAGCAGGCTCATTGCCCCAAAGATGATCAGGGCGCCTTGTACAAGATACGAGGCCTTGTCTATAGCCAACATTCCGCTGGCTGCAAGTGAGAAGTTTCCGTTCACCCAGTTGACCACCAGCATGGAGAAGGCGGCAATGAGGGTTACGGCGGATACCACCATTTGTACAACCGCACGGGCGGCGCGTGGTACGGCGGCTTCGAGAATGATCGCCAAGAAAGCGCCACCCAGAACGATAAGTAGCGGAGCCAGAGTTAAGTACTCAATGCTCGGATTACTTAGCATTTCCGCGGGTGCAGCTGCCTGTTGGGCGAGCAGTTCGGATGCCAGAGTGTACTGAATCATTTAGCGTCCACCCCTACAGAAGTGTTGTTATCAGATGCGTTGACTGCTTGCTCCACGTGGGTAACAGCCTGCTCCGAATCCGGGTTAAGGATATTGGTGAGCGGGACAGGGTAGATGCCGAAGACGAGGAGAAGCGCCAGGAGCGGGATGATGACGATGCGTTCCAGCATGGTGAGCTCCGTCATCTTCTCCTGAACAACCTCGTTGGGTTCGCCTGTCATGGTTTGACGGTATAGCCGCATGATGTAGAGAGCTGCGAGCACCATACCGATGGCGGAGATGCCTGCGGCCCACGGGAAGACCGGCCACGTTCCGACAATCACACCGAACTCAGAGACGAACGGTGCCAAACCGGGTAGCGACAGCGCGGAGAGACCAGCTACTAGCAGGAACCCTGCCATTACTGGTGCCACCTTCTGGACGCCACCAAAGTCGGAGATATCTGCCGAGCCGCGGCGTTTGATCATGTACCCCACGAGGAGGAACAGTGCTGCGGTGGAGATACCGTGGTTGAACATGTACAGGGTAGAGCCGGCCACAGAGGTCGGGGTGAGGGCGAAGATGCCCAACACGATGAAACCAAAGTGGCTGACCGAGGTGTAAGCAACCAGGCGCATGAGATTGTCTTGCGCCAGTGCCGCCAGGGCTCCGTAGATGACGGAGATGACTGCCAGCACCACAACCACTGGGGTAGCCCACTCAGCTGCCTCTGGGAAGAGTCCCAGTGCGAAGCGAAGCATACCGAAGGTGCCGATCTTGTCCATGATGGCGACCATCATGACGGCACCGCCCGGAGTGGTGTTTTCTGCTGCATCGGGGAGCCAGGTGTGGACGGGCACCATCGGGGCTTTGACCGCGAAGGCGATCATGAAGCCGACGAAGAGGAGCCGTCCAGTCGAGGTGCCGACCTCCATATTGAGCAGGTCGCTCAGGAGGAAGGTGCCGTTACCTTGGGCCTGGGCATTGACGTACACGCCAATGACTGCGGCCAACATGATGAGGCCGGAGCTCAAAGAATACAGCAGGAACTTGATTGCTGCGTAGCGCTTCCGTGCTCCACCAAAACCACCGATGAGGAAGAACATCGGGATGAGGGTGGCCTCGAAGAAGAGGTAGAAGAGCAGCACATCGGTTGCTGAGAACACGAAGAGGGAAAGTCCCTCAACCGCTAGTACGAGCCCCAGGAAGGCACGTTCCCCCATCTGGTCTTCACGGAAGTTTTCCGTAAAGGTGTAGAGGATAACCAGCGGAGTCAGAATTGTGGTGAGCAGCACCAAACTGAGCCCAATGCCGTCAACACCCAACGAGTAGTAGGCGTTGATTTGGGGTATCCAGCGGTGTTGCTCCACGAATTGCATGCCAGCACCCGGTTCGAAGAGAACCGCCATGGCGATGGCAAGGCCCAGCGAGGAGAGGGAGGCGAGCATAGCGAGCACGCGTGCCGCTACCCCGCGGACCACAGTGAGAAGCAGCGCAACTGCTAGTGGTACTAGCGCGGCTGATGTTAGTAGGTACATTGTCTCATTCCTCCCTTACACCAACTGTCCAAGGATGAGCACAATTGCACCTAGCAGGGCAGTACCCACAACCATGATCAGTCCATAGGACCGGATTAGGCCGTTGCTAGTGCGTGCCATCACACCTGATAGATTCAACAGACCACGGCCGCCACCGTCAATGCCGGTGTCGATTCCGCGTTTGTCAATGACTGCCGCTGCCTTGGCCAGACCCAGGGTCGGCTTGACGGCAATGTAGTCATTAATGGTGTCTGCGTAGAGGGCGTTGTCACCGATGCGAGTGTAGATTGGTGGGTTCTCGCGAGTCACTGGGATCGGCTTGCGGAAGATCAGCCAGGCGATAAGAACACCGAGGCCAACCACCAAGAGCGTTACCCAAGTGGCGGGGGTGAAGTGCAGTAGCGGTACCGGCTCGGCGGTTCCACCAGTAGCCGGATTGAGCCACTTGGTGATACCACCAGCGAGTAGGAGGCCGCCTCCCACCGAGAGAATGCCCAAGATGACCAGTGGGATAACCATCAGCGGCGAGGACTCATGGGGATCCATGTCTTCCGTCCAACGCTTTTCGCCGAGGAAGGTCATCATGATGAGGCGAGTCATGTAGAAGGCGGTAATGCCAGCACCAATAAGTGCGGCGGTACCGAACACCCAGCCTCGTTCAAAAGCAACCTCAATGATCGGATCCTTCGAGTAGAACCCGGCGAAGAACGGGAAGCCGATGATCGCCAGGTAGCCAGCTGCGAATGTGACGAACGTCCAGGGCATCGCCTTGCGGAGAGCACCGAAGCGGCGCATGTCCACACTGTCGTTCATGGCGTGCATGACGGATCCCGCACCCAGGAACATGTTGGCCTTGAAGAAGCCGTGGGTAACCAGGTGGAAGATCGCCAGGGCGTAGCCAGCAGGTCCAATGCCAGCGGCCAGAATCATGTAGCCAATCTGCGACATGGTGGAGCCGGCAAGAACCTTCTTAATGTCGTCCTTCGTAGAACCGATCCATGCACCGACTAGGAGGGTGACGGTACCAACAATGGCGACGGCCAGGGCAGCTTGCCAGGACTGCTGGTAGATGGCGCCACCACGAACCACCAGGTAAACACCTGCAGTAACCATGGTTGCGGCGTGGATAAGTGCGGAGACGGGGGTCGGGCCTTCCATGGCGTCCAGCAGCCAGGCCTGGAATGGAACCTGAGCGGACTTGGCACATGCGCCCAGTAGCAGCATGAAGCCCATGAAAGTGACGACACCGGGGGAGAGGTTTCCTACTCCCGCGTTGACCGCACTGAATTCGGTGGTGTTGAAGTGCTTAAACATTGTGACGAGGGCAAGTACCATTCCGACGTCACCCATACGGTTCATAATGAACGCCTTCACACCGGCCTTGGCAGCCGAGGTGCGATGCGCCCAGAATCCGATGAGGAGGTAGGAGGCAAGGCCCACGCCTTCCCAGCCGATGAACAGCACCAGGAAGCTATTACCAAGCACCAGGAGCAGCATTGCGACCAGGAAGAGGTTGAGGAAGGCGAAGAACTTGCGGCGCTTCGGGTCGTCCTGCATGTAGGCCACCGAATAGAGGTGGATGAGGCTACCAACGCCTGTCACAAGGAGGACGAAGACTATTGATAGTTGATCGACCCGGAGGGCAAGCTCCGTGCTGACGCCGGGGAGTGTCATCCATTCGTAGAACGGGGCAATACGTGCCCGGTCTCCGACGTCGCGACCCCACATTTGGATAAAGAGGGTGAGGCCGCAGGCGAAGGAGGCGAAGCTTGCTAGTACTGCAAGCCAGTGACCCCAACGGTCGAGCAGCCGGCCGCCTAACAGCAGCAGGAGAGCCCCGATGGCTGGGAGGCCGATAACGAGCCACGCCAGCACCGCGGTGGTGCTATCTGCTGTAGCGGGTGGGACAGTGAGTGACTGTCCAGTTGCTAGAAGAGTCTCTGTTACCACTGCGCTCAGCCTTTCAACGTACGTTCGTCATCGACGATCACCGTGCCTTGCGTGCGGTAGATGGCCACCACTAGGGCGAGGCCGATCACAACTTCCGCTGCTGCGACGACGATGATAAACAAAGCGGCTACTTGGCCATCGAGGTTCCCGAACTGGCGGGCCAACGCAACGATTGCGAGGTTGCCGGCGTTCAGCATGAGCTCGATGGACATGAAGACTACGAGGGCGTTGCGACGCGCCAGGAAGCCCACAATGCCTATTCCGAACAATATGGCTGACAGAGTGAGATAGAAACTAGTACCCATGTCACTCGTCCTTTCCAGAGATCTCGTCCAACGCGTCGTAAGTGCGTTTGGTCTTCTCGCGGAGTTCCTCGGTGGAACGAGCCATTTCGGGGTGATCTTCCAGAATTTCTTGGGGAAGAGTGAACTTGGCTTCGGTTCCATCCGGGAGCAGTGCGGGAACGTCCATTGCGTTGGTGCTGGCGTACACACCCGTGCTGGGCATAGCGCCCGGGTCTACACCTTGTCCGGCGTAGGCCTTCATACGAGCCTCCATTGCATCGTGCTGGGTGGGGCGGTTCTTCACGCGGGTCCGGAGGGTGAGGACGATTGCGCCCACAGCTCCGATGGTGAGGAGCACTGCTACCAGTTCGAACAACACCACGTAGCGACCGAAGATAAGAGTTCCTAGGCCTGCGATATTGCCGCCGGCGGCAGCGTTAGCTTCTTCCATTCCCGCCGGGTCTTGCCAGGACACCAGCATGATGGCAATGGCCATAACGATAACCACTGCAAGAGCCATGATGATGGCTGCTACGCGCTGACCAGGTATGGGATCTTTGCCGGAACTGATCGGGGTGGAGCCGACCATCATGACAATGAAGATAAACATCACCATAATGGCGCCGGCGTACACAATGATTTGTACTGCGAAGACGAATGGCGCTTCGAGTACTGCATATTCGATTGCGATACCGATCATCACCAACAGCAAGCTGAGTGCTGAGTGGATGAGTTTCCGGGAAAGCACCATGCCAAGCGCCGCAGCCACAATCACAATTGCGAGCAACCAGGCGAAAACCTGGCCCGTAATGTGTGCAGCGTTAGAGCCGGATGATTCAGCAGCGAGTGACATCATCGGAGCTGCAGCGGAGGTAAGTGAAATCGCCATGATTATCCTTCCTCTACTGGCTGCGATGGGAGGGTATCTACCAGGCGTGGTAGACCCATAAAGTAATCCTTTTCGGAGTCGCCGAGACGACGAGGATGGGGCGGCTGCTCCATACCGTCTTCGAGCGGGGCAAGAAGTTCTTCCTTGCCGTAGATCAGTGCTTCACGGGAAGCGTCTGCCAGCTCGAATTCGTTGGTCATGGTGAGGGCGCGAGTGGGGCAAGCCTCGATGCACATTCCGCAGAAGATGCAGCGTAGGTAGTTGATCTCGTAGATCTTGCCGTAGCGCTCACCAGGTGAGTAGCGCTCTTCGTCAGTGTTTTCAGCGGCTTCGACGCGGATAGCGTCTGCGGGACAAGCCCAGGCACAGAGTTCGCATCCCACACATTTTTCGAGTCCATCAGGCCAGCGGTTGAGCTGGTGACGGCCGTGGAAGCGGGGCTCAGTTACCTTGGGACGAAGGGGGTAATCTTGGGTGAATTTCTTCCGGAACATGGTGCGGAAGGTGACTCCCAAGCCCGCCCAGCGGGAAAAGATACTCATGATAGCTTCTCCTTCCGCTGTCCAGCCTTTGCAGGCTTCTTATCCGGATCGAGGATAGGCAGCGGGTAGTAGGCGTTTGCCGGATCCTGAGCCTTCGGGGTGTACTTCAAACGCTTCTCGATGGGACGACGTTGTACCCACAGGTAAACGGCGGCGAAGATAGCGAACAGAAGGATGACACCAATCATGGTGGCATCGTCGCGAAGCCAGGAGTCAGCAGCGGACAGTTGACGTGCCTTCAGGTAGATTGCCTGCACCATCACCCAAGCGAGGGAGAGCGGAAGCAGTGTCTTCCAACCAATGTTCATCAGTTGGTCGTAGCGGTAACGAGGTACGGTGCCGCGGACCCAGATGAAGAAGAAGAGGAAGGCAATAACCTTGATAAAGAACCAGAGGATACCGACCCAACCGCTATCTGCCCCGGTGTTGTTCAGCGGCCACGGAGCGTGGAAACCACCGAAGAACAGGGTTGCACAGATGGCGGAGAGGGTACCCATGTTCATGTATTCACCGAGGTAGAACATTGCGAAGCGGAAGCCAGAGTAGTCAGTTGAGTAACCACCGACCAGCTCGGATTCACATTCCGGCATATCGAACGGAGCACGGTTCGCTTCTGCCAACATCGCCACGATGAAGATGCAGAATGCGGGTGCTAGGAGGATAAAGTTCCAACTCGGGAAGGGGGACTCCCATCCGAAGAGGGTCATTGTTTCCGCTTGGCTTTCGACGATCCCTGCGGTGGACATGGTGCGGGACATCAGAACTACTGATGCGACCGCGATGCCCATCGAGATTTCGTAGGAGACCATCTGTGCGGCGGAACGGAGACCACCGAGCAGTGAGTAGCGGGAACTCGAGGACCAACCTGCGAGGACGATACCGTAGGTGCCGATACCGGCAATTGCCAGGATGAAGAGCACTGCGACAGGAAGGTCACCTAACTGCAGGCGAGTTTGGTTCCCGCCGATGGACACAATGCCACCGATGGGAATAACTGCCCAGGCGGTAAAGGCTGCCAGGCCGGTCAGCAGCGGCGCCAAAGTAAAGATGAACTTGTCTGTCTTAGCAGGGGAGAAGTCCTCTTTCCAAAGGGTTTTGATACCGTCTGCGAAGGGTTGCAGCAGACCGAAGGGGCCCGCCATGTGGGGACCGCGTCGCTGCTGTAGGAAAGCGAGGATGCGGCGCTCAAACCACACGGTAAAGATTGCTAATAGTAGGGGGATTGCAAAGACCACGATGGTTTTCACAAGGATAAGCCACCATGGGTCACCCCATACGCCAATAGTTTCCTCAGCCACGGGATGACACCTCCATCCGTGTATCGAGTTTGTCATCAGTTGCAACAATCACAACGCGATCACCTATCTGTGCACCGGTCGGGGCGAGTGGTTGGCCGGGGGGCATTGCTGGGGACCCAGACAACGTCATCGACCATTGCGTCAACTATCTGTACGGGGAGGGTGACGGCGCCTTGCGGAGTTGAGACAGTGGCGGCAGCACTTGCTGTGAGGCCGTACTTCTCTGCAGTGGAGGCGTTAACACGCAGCTTGCCGCGGCGTTTGTCATTGCCTTTGTACATTGTTCCGTCAAGCGCAGGGGAGTCACCCATGAGCTCTGGCCAAGTATCAACAATCAAGTCACCATTGGTGGCGGTGTTGTTGATGGTGGGCATGTGTCCGCCAATCGGGCCGGTTGCCGCTGATTGGAGTACCTCTGCCACTTCGGCACTGGCTGGGATGTCAAGGCTGGACGCCATTTCCTGAGCCAGCGCACCAAGTACGCGGCGGTCGGACATGGTGGCGACCTTCACTCCATCTAGTGGGTTGACTGGACGCCAGCGGGACTCCCAGTTTAGGAAGTGTCCACTGACCTCGGTAATGAGGGAAACAGGGAACACTACTTCGGCGCGGTTGGAGACGTCGGTGCGACGGGTTGCAAGCTGCACGGTAAAGGCCTTGTCTACCGCAGCGTAGAGCAAACCGGGGTCGTCGTAGTCGCCTTCTTCCAGGTCGCCCACCAGCAGTGCCTTGATGTCGCCGGCGGTCGCAGCTTCCAACATGCCTTTAGTGGCTTTGCCGTCAGCACCCGGGAGGCAGCCGGCCTCGATGGCGCCGCGGTCACCGGAGTGCAACGGCACCCAGGCGAAGCGGGCGTTGTTAGCTTCGGCCACCTTGACAACAGCACTGTAGGTGCCAGGAGCGGAAGCTGCGCGGGCGCCCACCAGAATGATGGTGTCGTTGTCCAGATCCTCCAGCTCGGAAAGTGCCTCAGCTTCTGCACCGGGGCGGCAGCCCACCCAAGTGGCATCCAACTTGTCGGCGCCAATGGACTGGTGGGAAGCAATATTGACGACTTCCAGTCCGAACTTGCGGACTGCGCGACGGAGACGGAGGAAGAGAATAGGTGCTTCGTCTTCGGCATCTAGCGAGACCAGCACAACCTTCTTCGCGTTCTCCAGATCCTGGTAAGTGACACTGTCGTCCAAGCTGGTTCCCGCCACATACTGGGCGAGGAATGCTGCTTCTTCGGCAGTTCCCTTATCGGAGCGGAAGTCAATATGGTCACTCTTGACCACATTGCGTGCGAAAGCGCTGTATGCGTAGGTGTTTTCTACCGTGTTGTTAGCACCGGGCAGGATACCGACATTGCCGTCGGCGCTCGCCAACCCAGCTGCCGCCACTGTGAGGGCTTCTGGCCAGGAGGCCGGCACCAATTCGCCATCTTTCCGAATGAGCGGAGTGGTGATGCGGTCGGAGAGGGTGCCGTAACGGAATCCGAAGCGTCCCTTGTCGCAGTTCCACTCTTGGTTGACTGCTGCATCTTCACCGGCCAGACGGCGGGTAATGGTGCCGTGGCGGTGGTCAATGCGGAGTTTACAACCTGCGGCACAGTGCTCACAGGTTGTTTCCGTGGAAACGAGGTCGAAGGGGCGAGCCTGGAATCGGTAATCGGCGCTGGTAAGAGCACCCACCGGGCAGATTTGCACAGTGTTACCGGTGAAGTACGATCCTGCCTCTGACTCTTCAACTGAGCAGACTTGCTGACGGGCGCCGCGTTCTGCAAGTGCGATGCAGCGGTCGCCAGAGACCTGCTCCGAGAAGCGAGTACAGCGAGTACATAGCACGCACCGCTCACGGTCGAGCAGGATATTGCCCACCAAGTCGAGTGGCTTGGGATGGTATTTCCTTTTTTCGACGTCGAAGCGGGTAGCGCCACGTCCACGCGTCATTGCCTGGTTCTGGAGGGGGCATTCGCCGCCCTTGTCACAGTTGGGGCAGTCCAGTGGGTGGTTGATAAGCAGCAGCTCCATGATGCCCTTTTGAGCTTCATCAGCGAGCATCGAGGAGTTCTGGGTTTTCACCACCATGCCGTCAGCTGCGACCAACGTACAGGATGATTGTGGTTTCGGGAATCCGCGACCGTTACCGGCGTCCGGAACTTCCACCATGCATTGGCGGCATGCGCCAACTGGGTCGAGTAGCGGATGGTCACAGAAGCGGGGGATAGCGATACCGAGTTTTTCCGCAGCGCGGATCACTACCGTTCCCTTGGGGACGGTTACAGAGCGGCCGTCAATTTCCAGGGTTACTTGATCTTCCTGGGCAGCTGCGGAGTTTGACGTTTTGTCACTCATAGACCTTCTCCTCTTCAGGGAAGAGCACGCTAGCCTCGTAGGGCAGCAGCTCCCACGCCGGAGTGTGGTAGCCAGCTTCAAACTCTTCACGGAAGTGCTTGACGGCGCTGGTCACACAGGCAACAGCACCATCTGCGAGGGCGCAGAAGGATTTGCCGCCAATATTTCCGGCAATCTCTAGAATCTTGTCCACGTCGCCTGGTTTACCTTCGCCCCGTTCGAGACGTTGCAGGAGCTGTACCAGCCACCAGGTTCCTTCACGGCAGGGTGTACATTTGCCGCAAGATTCATGCTTATAGAACTCGATGAAACGGGTGGTGGTGCGTACCACGGAGGTTGTTTCATCAAAGATTTGGAGGGCCTTTGTTCCCAGCATGGATCCAGCTGCAGCTACTCCCTCATAATCGAGCGGAACATCCAGGTGTTCCGCCGTCAGCATGGGGGTGGAGGAGCCACCCGGAGTCCAGAACTTGAGTTCGTGGCCTTCGCGGATTCCGCCTGCTATATCAAGCAGCTCGCGGAGCGTAATACCGAGGGGTGCCTCATACTGGCCGGGGTTCTTGACGTGTCCCGACAGCGAGTAGAGTGTGACACCCTTTGATTTTTCGGTACCCATGGATTGGTACCAGTCGGAGCCTTTCCGCAGAATTGCGGGTACGGAGGCGATGGATTCCGCGTTGTTAATAACGGTGGGGGAAGCATACAGACCCTCGACGGCGGGGAAGGGGGGACGCAGACGGGGATGTCCACGCTTGCCTTCCAACGAGTTGAGGAGCGCAGTTTCTTCACCACAGATATAGGCGCCAGCACCGCTGTGTACTTGCACATGGAGGGATTTTCCGCTGCCTAGTACGTCGTCACCTGCGAGTCCCGCGTCGTATGCTTCGCGAATAGCTTGCTGCAGACGGCGTGTGTTTTGAACAACTTCACCACGAATGTAGATGAAGGCACGTTCTGCACCGAAGGCGTAGCACGCAATCAGGGCACCTTCCACCAGGGTGTGGGGAGTGGCCATAATAAGCGGCATGTCTTTACAGGTGCCAGGCTCAGATTCGTCCGCGTTCACCACCAAGTACTTGGGCTTGGGGTTTTCCTGCGGGACAAAGGACCACTTCAGGCCAGTGGGGAAGCCAGCGCCACCGCGACCACGCAGTCCAGAGGCTTTCACCAGGTCGAGAACTTCGCTGGGCTCCATCTTGAGAGCTTTGCGGAGTCCTTCGTAGCCTTCATGAGCTTGGTAGCTGGCGAGCTTCCAGGGGGTTTCTTCACCCCAATGCTCCGAGAGAACAGGCGTAAGTTTTGTGCTAGCCATTACTTTTCGCCCTCTTTCACATCTTTGGCGATGCGCCAGCCAGCGAGGGAGGCCTTACCGGCAGCAGGGCCTTCATCGCCACGGCCATCATCGAAGCCAGCTAGGACGCGCTCATTTTCTCGCCACGACGTGATCTTGGGGCCGCGCGTAGAGCGAACCTCTTCGCCTGCCTTCAGCTTGTCCAAGATCTCAACAGCTTTGCGGGGAGTCATATTGTCCATGAACTCCCAGTTGAGCATCATGACGGGGGCAAAGTCGCAACCAGCGTTGCATTCCACGCGTTCCAACGTGAACATGCCGTCCTCGGTGGTGCCGTCACCATCGAGACCGAGATGTTCGCGGATGGTTTCATAGATCATGTCGCCACCCATGACTGCACACAGGGAAGTGGTACAGACACCGACGTGGTGTTTACCAACTTCGTGGGCGTGGAACTGGGTGTAGAAGGTTACTACTCCAAGCACCACGGCTTCGGTGACGTTCAGGATGCGAGAGATGGCGCGAACACCTTCTGCCGACACTTTTCCGTCAACGCTTTGCACCAGGTGCAGCATCGGAATGATGGCTGACTGTGGCTGCGGGTATCGATCCGCCAAGGTTTGCAGATCAGCTAGGACAACGTCATCAATGTTGGTGGTGGTGTCTGTCATGTCGACAGCATCATCATCACTGAATTCGTTTTTAAACTCGGGTTGGATCACCGGTCAACACCTCCCAAAACTGGGTCGATACTACCGATTCCCACAACAATGTCGGAGAGCATGCCGCCCTCACACATTGCTGGCAGTGCCTGCAGGTTGTGGAACCCGGGGTCACGCATATGTACTCGGTAGGGATGGGTACCACCGTCGGAAACGACGTGGCAGCCCAACTCGCCCTTCGGACTTTCTAGAGCAATATAGGCTTGTCCAGCCGGAACTTTGAAGCCTTCCGTAACTAGCTTGAAGTGGTGGATAAGGCCTTCCATGTCTTCGCCCATAATGCGACGAATATGTTCATTGGAGTTGCCTTGTCCATCGTCGTAGATGGCCAGCTTGGCAGGACGTGCGATCTTGGGGTCGTCAATCATGAAAGGCTGGCCTTCGGTATCGGCCAGGCGATCACGGCATTGGCGACAGATGCGGAGGGATTGTGCCATCTCCTCCATACGCACCTGGAATGCCCCGTAGGCATCGCAGGTGTTCCACACAGGAATATCGAAGTCGTAAGTTTCGTAACCCATGCGAGGTTCTTGCTTACGGATATCCCACTCGATGCCAGCACCGCGCAAGCGGGGGCCAGTGACACCCAGTGCCATGCAGGACTGCTGATCGAGATAGGTGATGCCCAGGAACCGCTTCTTGAAGATGGGGTTGTCGCTAAGCATCTGGTGGTATTCAGGGATGCGCTTCTCAAGCCAGTCGAGGGTCTCGTCAAGTTTTTCTAGCCCATTTTCAGGCAGATCGTTGGCGACACCACCGGGACGGATGAACGCGTGGTTCATACGCAGGCCGGAGATAGCTTCGAAGAAGTCCAGCACCATTTCACGGTCGCGCAGCCCCTGGGTGAGGAGTGTCACGCCACCGAGCTCGTTGACGCCGGTACCGATCGCCACCAAGTGGGAGGAGATGCGGTTAAGTTCCAGCATGAGAATACGAATGATGTTGGCTCGGTCGGGGATGCGATCTTGGATTCCCATGATCTCCTCGACACCCAACACGTAGGCGGCTTCGTTGAAAAGTGGCGCAACATAGTCCATGCGGGTGACGAGCGTGGTGCCTTGCGTCCAGGTACGTGCCTCACAGGTTTTTTCAATTCCTGTGTGCAGGTAACCAATGGCTGGGCGCAGGTTCATAACGACGTCGCCGTCCATCTCTAGACACAGACGCATAACACCGTGTGTAGAGGGGTGAGCGGGGCCCATGTTGATAATCATGCGGTCGCTTTTACGCTCGCGTTGCTTCTCCGCAATAGCCTCAAAGTCGCCGCTTTCATCCGCCAGATACTGGGGGATGGAGGGATCATCGAAAAGCTGTTCAACTGACTGTACAAAAGGAGCTTTGTACGTCTTAGTCTGGTGACTTTCAGCGGTAGTCATTAGCGGTAACTCCTCCGTTCCTCCACTGGGGGTACTTCAACACCACGGAATTCAACTGGAATACCGCCAAGTTGGTAATCCTTCCGCTGGGGATGGCCTTGCCAATCGTCCGGCATGAGGATGCGGGTGAGACCTGGATGTCCGTCAAAGATAATTCCGAACATGTCCCAGGTTTCGCGCTCGTGGTAGTTCACCATCGGATAAACCGCGACCACCGAAGGGATGTGGGGATCCTTTTCCGGGCACACCACTTCAAGGCGAAGTCGACGGTTGTGGGTCATGGAAAGCAGGTGGTAGACACTGTGCAGTTCGGCGTCTTTATCGTCCGGGTAATGCACACCGGAAACCGAGGTGCACATTTCGTACCGGAGGCCCATATCATCGCGTAGTGCCCGCGCCACTTTAACGAGTAACTCGCGCGGGATATAGATGGTGGGCATATCCGTAAAGTCGGTAACTACAGGTTCGTCTAATTCGGGGACAAGCTCCAGCAGGCGATCCACAATGGCGTCGAGTTCATCCCCATAAGGACGCTCTAGTGGAACGATACGTTCTGGAAAGTGCACCATGTGGGAGAAGCCGGAGGTGTCTCCGGTGCCTTCTGTCCACATACCGGTTTTCACGCCGAACGGAGTGAAGCCGCGGTCTTCGGCAGTACCTTCGTTGGTATCCTTCTGCGGTTCGTCAGGAGTGTTTGTGTTAGTAGTCATGTGTTCCTCCGTCCTACTTCCGCGGTTTCTTCATCTTGATGAGTTTTTCTTCGGCACGGCGTACCTCACCAGCAAGAGCAGCAGCTTCCTTCTCTTGCTCATCCTTAATGGTGTTGGGGGTGCCAACCGAAGTCTTCTTGGCGATCATGGCGCGTAGTTTGAAGGACGCGTCAATGAGCATGTCCGGTCGGGGCGGGCATCCTGGCACGTAGATATCTACTGGCACAACGTGGTCAGCACCCTGCACAATGGCGTAGTTGTTAAACACGCCACCGGAAGAGGAGCAGGCGCCCATGGCGATAACCCACTTGGGGTTAGGCATCTGGTCGTATACACGACGCATAATGGGGGCCATCTTTTGGCTGACGCGACCAGAGATGATCATCAGGTCTGCTTGGCGTGGGGAGGCACGAAACACTTCCTGTCCCCAACGCGAAGAGTCGAACCGAGGTCCGGCGTAGGACATCATTTCGAAAGCGCAGCAAGCAAGACCGAAAGTAACGGGCCATACGGACCACTCGCGGGTAAGACCGAAAAGCCATTCAGTGGTGGTGGTGACGAAACCACCTGACAGATTGTCTTCAATTCCCATTTTTATTTCCAGTCAGTTGAATTTGGCTAATTACTTATAAACGATGCGACGTCTATTCCCAGTCCAAACCTCCCCGGCGCCACACATATGTGTAGGCCACCAGAAGGGCGACCACGAATAGCACCATCTCAACCAAGAAGAACCAGCCCATCTTGTCGAAGGCGACGGCCCAGGGGAACAAGAAGATGGTCTCAATGTCAAAGATGAGGAACATCATGGCGATAGTGAAATATTTCACGGACATGCGTCCGCCGTTATCGGGGCGTGGAACGGCGTCCACACCACATTCGTAAACGTCATATTTGGACTCGTTGTAGCGCTTTGGGCCAATGACGATCGACAGACCGATCATGATCATGACGAAAAGCGCTGCAAGAACCACCATTGCCAGAATGGGGATGTAATACGACACGTCGGTTTCCTCTCACGTGAGTATTTAAGACATGGTTAGTTTTTGCGTTTGTGAAATGCAGGTATTAAGTATCTGCGCTTCAGGATTTGTCCAGAAGCAAACCTGCGACAGCGCGTGGCAGCTCGATCGGATCGATGGGGAGCGGATAAACGGCATCCGCACGACTCCACGTAGCAAGCCAAGCATCGTCACGACGCTGAAGCAGCACAAGAGAGGGTGGAGGATCTTCAATCTCGCTCTTGATTTGGTAGGCGAGCCCCATGCCTCCGAGAGGCGCAGTTTCGCCATCCAAAATGCAAAGATCGATTTCTTTGTTGCTAAGAGCCCTCATAAGTGCCGGGCCGGTAGCAAAATCTTTAAGCTCCACCGGAGGAAGCTGCGGAGAAATTGTGCTGCCTAAAGTCGTGTGCACTTCTTCTCGCAGCTCTGGGCGATCGGAATAAACTGCTAGCCGCAGAACATCAGAATGATCTTCTGTGCGCTTAGTCACATGGTTTTTGGACATGCCTTTAGCCTACCGGTAAGACTTCTCAGTTTGAGTGATTGGTGCCGTTTTAATTTCCTATAAATGCAGGTAAGGGTACCCTTACCTATTTAAGCTTCGGCAAGCTGCGTCACCTCTCAAGAATTCTGAGAGCCATGTCATGCGGAAGAGCGGTCTCTCCTTAGAGGTCTTTACGAAAATTCTCAGAAGACTCAGGTAACCTGAAAACCAGCGTTTTAAAAGAAATCCAGAATGTTGCAACTTTTGCACAAAAGGGGAATAACGAGTGAACGAGAAAGTGCGTATGCGGCTCACCAAAACTGGTTTTTTCTTAGGGGGAGTAGTCGCAGGCGCGGGCGTCATAGGACTTCTTTTTATCCTTGGAGTAACACTCTTTTCGCACGCCAGTCCCGGGATTATTAATCCCACTGAATGGACAGTGGCAGTCCCGCTTTTAGCTGTTTTAGCAGGGGCGATTATTACGGCAGTGGCGGTCCGTATTATTAAGTCCCACTATCCGCTGGCAGCAGTAGTTTACGGCGTCATATTCTCCACCGTTGTCTTCTGCGTTTTAGTGGTCGTTTATTACTTCATGTACGCCGTTTAACGCGGTTGCTTAAAGGTCCTTAGCTATGGCTAGGGGCGGCAAAATAGCGGTAATAGCGGCGGTGAGATCATCTGTAGTTTTCACCAAATGAGCTGCCTGTTCCCACTCTTCGGGTGTGCCCGTACCCCATTCGCATAACAAGGTGTCGATGCCAAAGGAAGCAGCGCCTTCCACGTCATGAATGCGGTCCCCAACCATCAGGTAGTTCCCCGCAGGTTGGGAGGGGTCATCACCCGCATTTTCCAGCACATAAGCAATAACGTCTTTCTTCGCCTGCCGGGTTTTACCGTCGTCACCAGCGCCCCCAATAAAGTCCATGTAGTGAGCTATTCCGACGTGCTGCAGTGTCTTCTCTGCCACCGATTGACGTTTCGACGTGGCGATCATTAAGCGGTACCCCAATTCCGCAAGATTTTTCACCTGTTCAGCAATTCCTGGATAAAGAGGTGCGCGATGCCACATCTCGGTGTCGTAATGCTCAATGTAGCGGGGCATTGCTTCCTCAATTTCTTCTTGAGACCAGCCCAAACGCGCCATGCTCACGCGCATCGGGGGACCCGCAATTGTGGAAAGAAAATCATCAGAAGGCCGCTCTTTACCCATGAAATCAACGGCGTAAAGGAGAGTGTCTTGCACCGTTTTTAGGGAGTCAATGAGAGTGCCGTCAAGGTCCAACAGCAGAGTCGGAGTGGTGAGGTTCGCTTCAGCTTTGCTTTGTGAGGATCTAGTCGTCATACCAACAGTGTGCCATTAAATACATGGCAACCAAGTCGGGGGACTCCTTTTGCGGGCTCTTTTGAGCTCTTCCCAGTAGGCTGAGGGGGAGTGTATGTGAATCAGAAGGGGATAAAAATTGTCTGTTTCAGGCTCGGCAACGCCAGTGACTGTGCGCGATGTTGTAGAGGTTATGGAAGAGGCCTATCCACTAAGTTTTGCGGAAAAATGGGATCATCCAGGACTTATTAGCGGGGCTCTTGACGATGTAGTTGAAAAAATCGTGTTTTCGGTAGACCTCACCCCGCAGGTACTCGAAATAGCGCTTTCTGCCGGTGCAGACATGGTTATTACGCACCATCCAGTTCTTTTTAAAGCCGTTCATACGGTCGCGGCGAACACCCCCAAAGGTTCCCTTATCCACCGCGCTATTCAAGCTGGCTGTGCGCTCTACTGCGCCCACACCAATGCCGACAATGCGTGTCCAGGAGTGAACGATGCACTTGCTGACGCACTGGGGCTCATTGTGGAGCGGCCACTAGTGCCCCTTAACCCCGAAGGTCTTGACCGGTGGGTAGTGCACGTCCCCGGAAGCCACGTCCCGGCCGTACAAGAGGCAGTATTTGCGGCAGGGGCAGGGAAACTCGGAGATTACTCTGAATGCAGTTTCCGGGTTGACGGCACCGGCCAGTTCCGTCCGCAGGACAATGCGCAGCCCTATGCGGGAAGTGTCGGGCAGCTGAAAAGTGTGATGGAGGCGCGAATCGAATTCGTGGCTCCGCGAGCATTGCGAGCATCCATAAAAGACGCCATTAACGCATCTCACCCCTATGAAGAACCGTCTTACGACATTTTAGAAAGTCAAGCTCCCGCTCCAGCCTTTGACCAAAGTACTGCCCCCGGTTCTGGAAAGATTTGCCGACTCCCTGAGCCGTTGACATTACGGGAATTCACCGATCGTGTCGCCGATGCCCTACCTGACACGGTGTGGGGAGTGCGGGCAGCAGGCGACCCTGGACACATTATTGAAAAGGTAGCGATTTGTGGGGGTGCAGGGGGAAGTTATCTAGACACCGTCATGAAAACAGACGCTGATTGTTTCGTCACCTCCGACCTGCGACACCATCCGGTGGATGACTACCTGCAGGCCGGTGGCACTTGTGTGATAGATACCGCACATGCGGCCAGCGAATACCCCTGGCTAGCGCAAGCTGCTGACCTCATCGCGGACAACTTGGCCGTCACCACCGAGGTGCTACCGGCATGTACAGATCCCTGGACGCTCCACAGCAAATAGCAGACATTAGCGGACCAGACACAAATTGAGAATGGAGACTATAGATAATGGCTAAAGATGCGCGCGGTTGGAGTAAACCAGATTCCGCTGACCCCACTCGTTTTGTGCTTCTTAGACATGGCCAAACTGGAGACTCTGTAAAACACTTGTTCTCCGGCTCCACCGGAACCGACCCTGCACTCACTGAACTGGGGCACCAACAAGCGCGCGCTGCTGCCGAGAGACTGCGGGTAATGCTTGAGAATATTCGCCCGCAAGCGATTATTGCGTCCCCGCTGCAACGCACCCAGCAGACCGCCGAATACGCAGCACAGGCGTTGGATCTTCCGATCCTCACCGACCCGCTTTTACGGGAATGCGACTTTGGTGACTGGGAGGGGTACACCATGCGAGAAATTATGGGAAAGTATCCCGAACTGTCGCAGGAATGGATGCGCGACCCGACCGTGGTGCCCCCCAATGGTGAAAGTATTGCGGAAGTTAATGATCGGGTACGCGAGTTCCGGGAGAGCGCAACCAAACAATGGGAGCAGCAAACCATTGTGGTGGTTTCGCACGTTACCCCCATTAAGTCTTTTATCCACCAAGGGATGGGCAATATCCCGCAGGTTTTCTACAAAACGTACCTGGATCTAGCATCACTGTCGGTTGTGGATTTCTTCCAGGATGACTCATCAACAGTGCGCAGCATTAACCTCACCGGCGAGCAGCTGCGTTAACCGCTTCTGCTTGCGTGTTATTGCACAACAGCTAGTACAATAGAGTGTTGCGGATGAGTCAGCCAGATGACCGCATTTTAGGAAACTGCACTTTGGTGTAAGTCTGCGATGAGGAAAGTCCGGACTCCATAGAGCAGGGTGGTTGCTAACAGCAACCCGGGGCGACTCGCGGGAAAGTGCCACAGAAAAGATACCGCCACTTCGGTGGTAAGGGTGAAATGGTGCGGTAAGAGCGCACCAGTGTTGTCGGTGACGGCAGCAGCTTGGTAAACCCCACCTGGAGCAAGGCTAAAGGTATGCACCCTTAGGGGTGGTACCGCGCACACGTTTGACGGCTGCTCGCTGGAGTGTGCGGGTGAGCCGCTTGAGATACCCGGCGACGGAGTATCCAGATGGATGGTCGTCTCCCAGGAGCAGCGTTCTTGGGAACAAAATCCGGCTTATCGGTTGACTCATTCGCTTTATTTCGACTGACGGAAAATGTGGGACTTATGTCTGGCAACTATTTCCACGGTGAACCAATTCTGCGCTGGCTACAGAACCTAAAAAATATTTAATTGACGGCTAGCCGTACTCGTAATATCAACTTTTAATAAGTGTGCGTACCGAGGGGTGTGGACGCTGGGTAATGGTTGAAAAAACCAGCGTAACCGGTTCGTGTGATAATCCGTGGGGAAAGCCGTAGAGACAGTCTTTAAAAGTAGTGGGGCAATTCTGGCTACGCTGCATCGTGCAGTAGACGTGCTTATTAGTCTCTTTTTCATGGAAAATTAAATGGTTAAACCTGCTATAGGATTGCCTAAAGATTTCCGCATAGTGAAATACAGTGCAAATCTCGCCGCGGATTGCGTTGCGCAGCAGGAGTTGTGATTTTATTCCGCAGTCGCCGAGATGAGACTTTATTCACATATAAATCTCAAAACACAGCTAAGAAAGACTTTTGTCTTTTCTAAGAAAAAGAAGAATTCCGCGATTGAATTCTACGACCAGTACAGACGCCGTTTAAGCAGCGATCAACAGAGAAAATAATTGTTAAAAATAATTTTTGGAACGCCGGTGAGCGTTCCGAATATTTCCCAGAATAGAAGTGAACCTAATTAATATGGTGTTTGTTAACTGGTATGACTAAGTACAGAACCCATTAGAAATTTCAGGAGTGGTTATGCGTATCGGCATTCCAAAGGAAGTCAAAAACAATGAGTTCCGTGTATCTGTAACTCCCGCTGGTGTCCACGAGCTGGTACATCACGGTCACGAGGTTTACGTCGAAAAAGACGCAGGTGCAGGTTCTAACTTCTTCGATGATGAGTACATCGAAGCGGGCGCTACGATTCTCGACAATCCAGACGAGGTCTGGGAAAAGGGCGACATGATCATCAAGGTCAAGGAGCCTTTGGAAGAAGAGTTCCACCGTCTTCGTAAAGACCAGCTGCTCTTCACCTACCTTCACCTGGCCGCTTGCGAAGATTGCGCCAAGGCACTGCTAGATGCCGGCACAACCTCCATCGCCTACGAAGTCGTACAGACTCCGGATCGTAAACTCCCGCTACTTGCTCCTATGTCACAAGTCGCCGGTCGTCTCTCTGTGCAGGTCGGTGCCTACCATCTGCTCGCACAGAATGGTGGATCCGGCAAGCTACTGGGTGGCGTTCCCGGTGTCCGCGCAGCCAACGTTGTTGTGATTGGCGCCGGTACTGCTGGATCCAACGCTGTCGCCATGGCAGTGGGACTCCGTGCTGACGTCACTGTGTTCGACATCAACATCAACGCACTGAAGGAAATTGACGATCTGTACAAGGGGCGTGTCAAGACTGTCGTCTCAAACCAGATGGAGATTGCTCGCTCCATTAAGGAAGCTGACCTGGTTGTAGGCTCCGTCCTCATTCCGGGTGCTTCAGCACCTAAGCTCGTCACCGACGAAATGGTTGCCACCATGAAGCCCGGCTCTGTCCTCGTAGACATTGCTATTGACCAGGGCGGCTGCTTCGAGAACTCGGTACCCACCACCCACCAGGATCCGACCTTCAAGGTTCACGACGCCACCTACTACTGCGTTGCTAACATGCCTGGTGCTGTTCCGAACACCTCGACAACTGCACTGTCCAACGCCACCTTGCCGTACATTCTCAAACTGGCCGACAAGGGTTGGGAAGAAGCTATTCGCAGCGACTCTGCTTTGAAGAATGGCCTCAGCACCCACGACGGCAAGCTCTACTCGGCTCCGGTCGCAGAAGCGCTTGACCTTCCCCTGGCTGAACTGGACTAATTAACTCAACACGTTTGCGACAACGAGTCGCAGTGTAAAAGTGGCGCTCACGCGAAGGCGTGAGCGCCACTTCTATTTACCTCTAAAAACTTCTTCTTTAGGCACTAAAAATACACTCAATTAGGACAGAATGAGAGCATGGCTAAAGAGAAAAAAGAAGAATGGTACGTCAACATAAAAACCGGAGAAATTTCTAAAGGGAAAGTATCAGGCTGGACGACACGAATCGGACCCTACCCATCTAAGGCTGCAGCAGCCCAGTGGCGCGGACAAGCTGCTGCCCGCAACGAAGAGGCAGATCTGCTGGATCTCGAGTGGGAGGATCAGATCGTCGACGAGGACGAGACAGACGAGGACGAGGACTAAAGCCGCGTCTAAAGATGTATTACAACGTCGCTGAGATTATCAGTGGCAAGGGCAAGCTTTGTTTCTTTCCAAATCTCGGGGCACTTTTTGGCCATCGCAATATCCACGTCGCGTGGATGTTTCACCAAAGACCGGACACTCACATCATTGCGGAGTGCCCATTCTGCTAAAGCCGAATTAAACGACACCCGCGCACCCCGCACACTGTTTGTGCGCCAAAACGTCAGCGAAGGTTCGATGGTACTGCAGAACGCTAAGATATTTTTTTCGATCCCGGGAGTCTGCGCTGTTTCCTTTGCTTCCGGAGCGTTCGCAGGATCAGAAGACTCAATTACCGATGCTTCTGGAGCAGGCTTCACTTCCGCATCGCAAGCTACGACGGTAGCGAGAATAAGTGAGCCCGATAGCAGTGCTGCTGCGACTCTTTTGCCTGTCATCAACGTCTTCATACTTTCAGCCTAAGGGGAAAACTTAAAACTTGCTGTAAACCCCATCAAAAATAACTCCTTATTGGATGCAGCTATGGGTAAGGTTCAGCGGCGTTTCACCTCGAAACCATCGTAGCTATGAAAATATAGAGGCAGCAGGATATTGACTGCGTTAGAACTTAACCCTGGGAGTACACATGTTCCGACCACGTTCTAAGGTCGCACGCAAAATTACAGCAGTATTCGCAGTGGTGGGGTTGGCTACGTCCTTAGCGGTCACGCAGGCCGCTACGGTGACAGCCCAAGATCCCTATGATCTTGCAATTCCCGCCGTAGGCGAAAAAGACCCAACACTCAAAAAATTCTATGACCAGAGAATCGAGTGGGGACCGTGCCACGATACTGCCCAACGTTCGTGGGCCTTTTTCCGTTATCAGACCTACCTGGCAAGCAACGTCTTAGAATGCGGCACCGTTGAGGTTCCCGTCGTCTACCCCGATGTGATTGCCCAAGATAAAGCACTCGGCAACCCTTGGAAGGTAGAGGCAGGTCGACCCACCACCATTAAGTTGGCAGTCAGCCGTGTTCGTGCCACCGGTGAGCGGAAAGGTGGCATGCTCGTTAACCCAGGTGGCCCTGGCGGATCCGGTATTAACACTCCAGTAGGTTTACGCGAACCAGCAATAGCTGCACGGATTCTAGAAAACTACGACATTGTTGGTTTCGATCCACGCGGTGTGGGCGCCTCCATACCCAACCTGCGGTGCCTCACCGACAAACAATTCGATGCGGTACGCACCGGTGGACACCACACCTTCAGCAAAGCCGACGTTGCCATCCAAAACCAGCAAAACCAGGAATACATTGAAGGCTGTATTAAAGAAGTTGGCGCCACCTTCTTAGCCCATATCGGTGCCCGAGATGTCGTTCGTGACATGGACATTATTCGGTCCGCCATCGGCGACAAAAAGATGACCTACATCGGGTATTCCTATGGAACTTTCCTCGGATCACAGTATGCGGAAGCCTTCCCCAACAAAATCCGCGCACTTGTTTTGGACGGGGTAGTAGACCCCACTGAAGACAATGCCGAATCCGTCATCAACCAAGGTGCTGGATTCCAACAGTCCTTCGAAGCATGGGCACGCTGGTGTGCCGAAGAGGGTAATTGCCCGCTTGGCAATGACCCGAAAAAGGCAACTGCCGAATTCCATAAACTTGCCCGCCCCTTGCAAAAGAAACCAATGTTCACCGTTGTCATGAGTCGACCCCTAGGCTGGGCAGACGCGGTGCAAGGAGTCATTGCCGCCATGTACTCACAGAGCACTTGGCCACTCCTCAAACTTGGTTTGCAGCAGCTTAAAGCGGGCGTAGGTGGAGATATTATGCTGGCGCTGTCGGACGGCTACTACGGCCGCTGGATAGACGGCACCTACGCCAACACGCAAGATGTCTTCAGTGCGGTTCTGTGCATGGACAAAGATACAGACGTGTCGCATGCAGAACAGATCGACATTCAACGCAGGTACCTGAAAGCCATGCCATTTGCTGATCCGGGCGGCAAGATTGAAGACGTGCCGAAGGAGCTGTGTGCAAGCTGGCCAGCACGCAACACCATTAAAGCCCACCCACCCCGGGTGAAGAGCAACGGCAATATTATCGTTGTTTCCACGACGGGTGACCCGGCAACGCCCTATATGGCGGGAGTACGGTTGGCACGTGACATGGACGCACCGCTCATCACATATGTGGGCGAAGGCCACTGCTCTGCACTTCGCGGATACGCCTGTGTAGACAAATATGTGGGAGACTTCATTGTCGACAAGAAAGTCCACGGAAAACATATGACGTGTAAGGCGGCGTCCTAACAACAGATCAGTGCGCTTAGATGAAGCGCCAGCATCGACAAATGCCGTAACTCAGCATCAGCCGCTGAGTTACGGCATTTTCATATCTTGTGAATGTGCGTTCGAAATACCCCCGAAAAATGGCAAGTATCTACAAAAGTGGGAACAAATCGCGGTTGTTCACACGCCCGTAACTCAGATGTTTTACGCTTCCTAAGTATGAGCCGACAGCAGGATTTTGTACTTCGAACACTTGACGAACGTGGCATACAGTTCGTCCGCCTCTGGTTTACGGACCTTTTGGGGTACCTCAAATCGGTGGCTATTTCGCCCACCGAACTGGAAGGCGCTTTTGAAGAGGGCATTGGATTCGATGGTTCCTCTATTGAAGGCTATTCCCGAATTACCGAGGCCGACACCATTCTGGTGCCGGATCCCTCCACCTTCCAAGTACTGCCATGGTTGCACGAGGATGAGAGACAGCACTCGGCGCGCATCTTCTGCGACATTCTCATGCCTGACCAAACTCCCTCCTGGGCAGATCCTCGACACGTTCTTCGAGATGTCGTCAACAAGGCCTCCCACATGGGGTTCTCCTGTTATGCTCACCCAGAAATCGAATTTTTTATGCTGAAGTCACTGCCCAATGACGGCAGTCGCCCCGAAGCTATCGATGATGGTGGCTACTTCGACCAGGCCTATCACGACATAGCGCCACATTTTCGGCGCCATGCCATCGAAGCATTGGAGTCGATGGGAATATCGGTTGAATTCAGCCACCACGAAACCGCGCCCGGGCAGCAGGAAATAGATCTTCGGTATGCCGACGCGCTCAGCATGGCGGACAATATTATGACGTTCCGCTACATCATCAAAGAAGTCGCCATTAACGATGGTGTGCGAGCCACTTTTATGCCGAAGCCTTTTACCGACTATGCCGGATCTGGCATGCACACCCACGTCAGCCTCTTCGAAGGCGAAAATAATGCTTTTGATGACCCCAACGATCCCGTTGGACTATCCAAGACGGCACGCTCATTTATGGCTGGCATATTGGAGCATGCGGACGAGCTTTCACTGCTCACCAACCAGTGGGTGAACTCCTATAAGCGACTAGGCAAGGGCTTTGAGGCACCCAATGCAGCGACCTGGTCCCTCGGTAACCGCTGCACGATGCTGCGTGTGCCCCGCTACATGCCTAATAAGGCGAGCTCGCGGCGGGTGGAAGTACGCACCCTTGATCCGGGGTGCAACCCCTACCTGGCTTTTGCAGGAATTTTTGCAGCCGGTTTGCACGGCATTGAACACGGCTACGAACTTGCCCCCGAAGTCGAAGAAGACGTCAGTGAACTGTCCAGCAAGGAACGCCACATTATGGGTTACTCGGACCTGCCCAAGAACCTTGAAGTCGCCATCGACAAATTTGAGCAATCCGAGCTAATGGCAGAAGCACTAGGAGAACACGTTTTTGAGTTTCTTATTCGATCCAAGCGGGCCGAGTGGGACGCCTATTCGCACCACGTCACCCCTTATGAACTCCGTCATTACCTAACGCTGTGAATTCTCTTTCTCCTACTCCTCGTAAAAAGCTGCCGAGTGCAGCACGTTTAGGCATTACTCGCGACAACGCGGAAACGGAACTCGGCCATCTTGGTTGGAAAAACGAAGAATCCAGAGTTCTGCTGACAGCACTCTCGCGATCCCCAGACCCGAACCTGTGCTTGGTGGCGTGCCTGCGACTGCGCGACGAAGTGGGCGAAAAAGCATGGGAACGTATCACCGCCGAGCTTATTGACGACCCCGTCCGGAGGAGTCGTCTGCTGGCACTGTTGGGATCCTCGACGGCATTAGGGGATCACCTTATTACGCATCCCCGGATGGTGGATCGTATCGGGGATGAGGTGCCCACTGAAGCCGGCATGTTTTCCTACATGTTGGGAGCCATATCTGCCCGCCCACTCGACGAGAGTGCCACGGCAGATCTCACCACCCCGGGAACCTACTATTCGGGGGTTCATTCATCCCAGGCTATTTCAAAACTGCGACGAGCCTACCTGGACATCATGTTGCTGATAGCAGCAGATGACCTTGCACAAACAGTCGATCCAGAGGTGCCGGTACCATCCCGGAGAGTCACTTCGGAAAAGTTATCGTCACTGGCAGATGCAGCTTTGACAGCAGCACTGGCGGTAGCCACCACCATTGTTTACCCCGATCCGCAAGACTATGACACGCAATTGGCGATCATTGCTATGGGGAAGTGCGGGGCGAATGAACTCAACTATGTCTCCGATATTGACGTCATTTTTGTGGCGGAACCAGCTGACCAAAAAACCGCTCGCCTAGCGGGTGAAGTTATTCGAATTGGGACCATGGCGTTCTGCGAGATTGATGCCGCATTGCGTCCCGAAGGCAAAAAAGGCGACCTTGTCCGAACGGTAGGGTCGCATCTCAACTATTACCGTCGCTGGGCAAAGACATGGGAATTCCAAGCTCTGCTAAAAGCCCGTCCCATGACCGGTGATATGGCACTGGGGCAAGAATACTTCGATGCCATCTATCCCATGGTGTGGACTGCGTGCGAGCGTGGCGAATTCGTGGAAGATGTCCAAAAGATGCGTAAACGCGTCGAAGACAATCTGCCTCTGGAACAAACGGCACGCGAGCTTAAATTGGGTGACGGCGGCCTGCGAGACGTTGAATTCGCAGTGCAGTTGCTGCAAATGGTGCATGGGCGCACCGACGAAAAATTGCGAACCCGCTCCACCGGTGAGGCCCTCGATGTTTTAGCTTCCCACGGATATATTTCCCGAAAAGATGGGAAAGAACTCAACGAGGTTTACGACTTTCTGCGGCTCCTTGAGCATCGACTGCAGCTCCAACAGTTGCGCCGCACCCATCTGCTCCCACCTCTCGACAACGAGGACGCTCTGCGGTGGCTAGCCCGTGCAGCAGGAATCAAAGCTCAAGGCATCGATGACTCCTGGGAAGTGCTCCTGGCCGATCTCAAAAAGGCGCGGTCTCGAGCCCGCACCCTGCACGAGAAACTCTTCTACCGGCCGCTCCTGCACAGCATCGCAGAGGCAGACGCCGCTGCTGTCAGATTGGACGACGATGCTATTGGACGTCAGCTGAGCGCCCTGGGCTACCGAAACCCGCGCCATGCCGTCACCCACCTGCGAGCCCTCACCAAAACACGGAGCCGTCGCTCGCGCATCCAGGCTGTCATTCTGCCGGCCGTACTGGAGAAACTGAGCCGCACACCGAACCCGGATGGGGGGCTGCTGGACTATCGCCGACTGTGCGAAAAACTTTCCTCCAAAACCTGGTTCCTGCGTTTGCTCCGTGACGATGGGGTGGTGCTGGAACGGTTGGCCATGATTTGTGGCTGTAGCCGCTACGTACCAGACGTGCTGATGAAAGCGCCAGAAGTTATTCAGCTACTGTCCGGCAAGAAACTCCTAAAAACGGAACCCCAGGAGATTGCCTCCGCTTTGCGCGCGTCCGCAGCACGATATGACGACCCGGAGGAAGCAATCGACATTGCCCGCTCGCTGCGCAGGGCAGAATTGGCGCGTATTGCTTGTGCAGACATTCTCGGGATGATGGACGTAGAAGAGGTATGTGCAGCGCTTTCCACCATTTGGGTGGCGGTGTTGGACGCCGGCCTGGAAGTGGTGCAGCGCCACAAACTAACCCAACAGGGGTTGACGGTAGAGGACGCGCCAGCGCGCATTGCCGTTATCGGTATGGGCCGTTTAGGCGGGATGGAAATCGGTTACGGATCCGATGCGGACGTGATGTTTGTGTGCGAACCGACCGAGAAGGCCGCAGACAAGCAAAGCTCCCTTAAATGGGCTGAGGAAGTCATCGACAAACTGCAGAGTCTCTTGAAGCGCCCCTCGACGGATCCATCCCTGGAAATTGATGTTGATCTCCGCCCCGAGGGCAAGAAGGGGGCCCTAGTTCGTAGCCTGGCGAGCTACCAGAAATATTACGAACAGTGGGCAGAGCCATGGGAACTGCAAGCACTGTTGCGGGCTAAGCCGTTGGCTGGCGACATGGAACTGGGGGAGCGGTTTATTGATGTCATCAATCCGCTGCGGTATCCCAAGAAAGTTAGCCGACAAACAGTTCAACAAATCCAGCGGATGAAAATCCGGGTGGAAGAAGAACGGATGCCACGCGGGGTGGATCCGAAGCTGCACACCAAACTGGGACGCGGTAGCCTTTCCGACATTGAGTGGACTTTGCAGCTGTTGCAATTGGAGCACGCCGCGGAGATTCCTGCCTTGCAAGTAACATCAACGCGGGCTGCGTTGGAAGCGGCCACGGAGGCTGGTCTTATTAGCCTTGACGACGAAGACACGTTGTGGATTGCCTGGTCGCGCGCAACCGCGACGCGTAACGCACTGGTGCTAGCGAAAGGTAGAACATTAGATGTTTTACCTATTCAAGGCGAAATTTTGGGGAGTGTAGCGGTTATTTGTGGATGGCCGCTGCATTCCGGCAGTGAATATGTTGAAAACTATTTGAAGTCCACTCGGCGAGCTCGCAACGTGGTAGAAAAGGTGTTTTGGGGAGAAAAGTAGCCCCAACTAGCAGTTCCCCACGTAGAAACCCCACATACAAAAATGGTGATGTAGCCGCAGCTACACCACCATTGAGCAGGGTTATTTACTTAATGCTGACGGGTACTCGTGACAGCACATCAAGACCGTTCACATGGTCGTGGAAAAGGGTAATGGAGCAGCCCTTGCTGCAGTTAACCTTCTTGCCGGGGACAGTGGAACCCTTAAACGTGATGGTGATTTTTCCCTTCACAACACCGTTTTTCGGAATCTTGTTGGTTCCGCCCGGGGAGTTGGTAACCCAGAGCTGGTTACCAATAGATTTGCGTTCACCGGTGCAGAGGGGAACAGAGCCTGAATACTTGTTCTGGCAAAGACCAACGTAATAGCCAGAAAGCGGATCCAAGCCACGCAGGGTGACGTTTACGACAGAGCCGGTTTTCAGTCCTTTGGTGGGGTTAGCTGCAATAGAGGGTGCAGCATCCGCCACTCCAGTGCCGGCGAGGGGAAGCATAACTGCAGCCGCGAGCGTCACCAGTGCAGAAGCACGGCGGGAGTTTTTGGTCGTAAAGATCGACATGCGGATTCCTTTCGCAGTATTAATAGCTATTTATCAGTCAATTACACTAGGCAAGGATACCCTAAAAACATTGTTTAGGGTATCCTGACTAATTGTTTGTGAAGACATTTTATAAGAGCATTCAATCATTTTGGAGACCGATATGGGGATAATCCGGCGGGTCACTGCAGTGCCAAATAACACGGCGCAGAAACGGAAAAAGCATTGGTCCACAGCAGCATTAGCACTGGTCACAACCGGCGCTCTCGTTTTTAGTGGATGTGCTGGGCCAAACCACAATGGTGCGGGTAATGACCTTCCGCTCGCACAAGGACCCCGGAGCGCGGTGCTTCCCAATAACGATCCCGATGTGATTATTGACAAACCGGTCCAAAACCTTCCCGTCACTGTGGAAGGCGCAGACGGGGAAGAAGTAACCGTGAAGGATACTTCGCGAATTATTGGTATCGATCGCCCAGGTACTATCACCCGCATTGTTTATGCCCTCGGACTAGGGGACAACCTGGTGGGTCGCGACAAAACAGCGGACTTCCCGGCTGCCCAAAATATTCCCCTCGTCACCACCAAAGCCCACGTGCTCAATGCGGAAAAGATCATTGCCGCGCGTCCCAGTGTCGTCATTGTGGACTACTCGGTGGGGCCTGGCGCCGTCATCCACCAGCTCCGAGACATCGGCATCCCGGTGGTCTATATTGACGCCGAACGCTCCATCAGCCTCATCCCCACACTCATTAACCAAGTCGGGAAAGCTCTGGGTGTAAAACAAGAACAAATCGACAAGGTCGTCAAGAGCACCCAAGAGGAAGTGGAACAAGCCACCAAACGGGCGCAAGCCATGTCCGATAATCGGCGCATTGCCGTGCTCGTTATTCGGGGCTCCAACGTGGCCTTTATTGGTGGCCCGGGTTCTGGCGCAGATGAACTGGTGACCGCACTGGGTGGTGTGGACGTTTCTAAAGAAGTAGGTCTCACCCAGGATTTCACCCCCATGACTCCGGAAGCCATGGTGAAAGCAGCCCCCGATACGGTCATTGTTATGGCGGACGGTATGAAATCTGCGGGTGGTGTTGACGGTATTGTTTCCGCACCGGGTATGGCACAGACACCCGCCGGCAAAAACCGTTCAGTGGTGGATGTTCTGGACTCGGCGCTATTCTCCTTCGGCCCGGGAGTCGGCGCACTTATCGACGCTCTGGCTGATGCGCTTTACGGAAAGCCCCAAGAAAAGTGACCGCAACCCGTACCCGTAGATCTGCTATCACCCTTATCGTCCTCATCATTTTGATGGTGGCAATGGGGGTGGCGGCGTGCCTCATTGGCCAGGTTGACACCTCAATTCAAGATATTTGGAACACTCTCGCCTCTGCCTGGGGGATTCGTCCAGACACCGGCGACACTACCGTGGTGGTGGCAAGTACCCTCTGGGAGGTTCGTTTTCCCCGTATTGTGCTCGCCCTCGTAGTTGGGGCCGGCTTGGGTTGTGCAGGTGGGCTACTGCAAGGTGTTTTTGCTAACCCACTGGCAGAGCCAGGCATTATTGGTGTCAGCTCGGGTGGTGCCGTTTTCGCAGCCGGACTGTTGGCCATTGCCAACCTGGCGGGCATTGACACCAGTTACATGTTTCTCAAGTGGGGGACGGCGGTAGCCGCATTTGTGGGTGCGCTGCTGACCACATTGCTGGTCTACGCGCTATCACGAGTGCAGGGCAAAACCATTATCGTGAACTTTATCCTGGTGGGTGTCGCGGTTAATGCGTTCGCCGCCGGGCTTATCACCCTGTTCAGTTTTTTGGGTGGCAGTGCGGCACAAAGCCAGGTGGTGTTCTGGCAGTTCGGCTCGTTCGCTGGAGCAGGCTGGGACAAAGCCGTCATTGCACTTATCGTGACCGTACTGGGGATCATCGTGGCCGCCACCCAATCCCGCAAAATGGATTTGCTGGCACTTGGCGAAAATCAGGCCCAGCATTTGGGTGTGAACGTGGAGCGCTTCCGGCTGCTCATCATCTCAATTGTGGCCGCATTGGTTGGCGTAGGCGTTGCCTTCGCAGGCGTCATTGCTTTTGTTGGTTTGGTTGTTCCGCACGCCATCCGCCTCATTATTGGTCCGCAGCATAAATGGCTGCTGGTGAGTTCTGCTGTTGGTGGAGCGCTCGTGGTGCTCATTTGCGACACCCTCGCCCGTACCCTCATCAGCACCGCGGAACTACCCATCGGCATGTTGACGTCACTCATCGGCGGTCCGGTGTTCCTCCTGTTGCTGCGCCGCTACAAATCAGTTGGAACGGGGTGGCAGTAATGACGACGCTAGAACCTCTCACGATCACTGAAAAACTTAATGTTGCCCCCGGGGATGTTCTTATGAGCTGCACGGGTGTGCACTGTGAGCGCGGCAAGAAAACAGTCCTTGAGGACGTTTCCCTAGATATTCGTGCCGGCGAAATTATTGCCCTCGTGGGGCCTAATGGCGCCGGAAAATCGACTCTGCTGAGCGTGCTCGCTGGAGACCTCCCCACAACCCAGGGACAGGTAAAGGTTTTTGGTAAAGACCTCCCCAAACTGTCGACACGGGATCTGGCACACCGCCGGGCAGTGCTCACCCAATCCAACCATGTTGGCTTCGAATTCTTTGTGGAGGAAGTCATCGAAATGGGGCGCGCCCCCTGGGTACGCACCGACTATGCTGCGGAAGACGAAGAATCTATTGCGGAAGCCATCCAACTGATGGGTGTTGAAAAGTTTTTGAAGAAACTGTTCAACCAACTTTCAGGCGGGGAAAAAGCACGCGTATCTATGACCCGAGTGCTGGCCCAACGCACGCCAATCTTGATGTTGGATGAGCCCACGGCAGCCCTCGATATTCAATACCAGGAACGTCTTATGCAGGTGGTGCGGCAGCGGGTGCGCCAACATGTGGGGGCTGTAGTGGTACTGCACGATCTTGGTTTGGCAGCGGCCTACGCCGATCGAGTGGTGGTACTTGCGGACGGCAAACTTGTCGCACAAGGTAACCCCCGCGAAGTACTCACCGCCGATCTTTTGAGTTCCGTCTACAACACTCCGGTACACATTGTGGAGGACGGTTTCGGGTCGTTCCAGGTGGTGCCGGTACGTTCGGCTCACTAGCCCATAACGCCGAGCATGTGCCGCAACACGCCGACAGCTTCATCCATGGCGCGTTTGGCGTCCTCCCACACCCAGAAACTGTTCACGAAGGGGTGTATCAACGTAGTGTGTCGCCGCAGCGAGGTGGGTACACCCACGGCAGCTAGTCGGCGTGCATAGGCTTCACCTTCGTCGCGAAGCGGGTCATGCCCAGCAACTGCCACATAGGCTGGAGCCACCTTCTCTAGCAGGCTATCTTCGGCGAGAAGGGGAGAGGCCAGCGGATTTTCTCGATCCGCAACTTCCGGTACATACGCATCCCGAAACCACGGTATTTGTTTTGCCGTAAGGTAGTGCCTTTCCGCAAACTCACGGTGGCTCGGGGTATCGAAATCACGCACATTTGTTGCCGGTACGAAAAGCATTTGTAAGCGCGGTTGACGGTGCCCCACGATAGCTAACTGTATGCACGCCGCAGCAGCTAAATTAGCTCCCGCAGAGTCACCTGCAATTGCTATCCGTTCAGTGTCCACACCGGGCACGTCTCCACCCATGACAGCTTCAAGGACGTCACTCACCGCATTGATGGGGGCCGGGAATGGATGTTCAGGAGCCAACGGGTAGTCGACGGACAAAACCGCCACGTTGGCATTTGCGCAAAAGTATCGTGCGGGATTGTCGTGGCTATCCAGTGATCCAACCACCCATCCACCACCATGCAGATAGACCAAAGTGGGGATTTTTCGGCTCGTGGTGTTGTCCGGACGGTAGTAGCGCACACGGTGTCCTGCTACCTGAATCTCCGTTACCTGGCCGACCTTAATTTGCGGTCCGGCTGCCATAAGCGAGCTTGTTTCGGTTGCTTTCCGGGCTTCCTCGACTGGCATATCGGAAATATCTTCCCCTATAAGGTCGAGGCTGCGTAGTGATGCATAAACATCTGGAGCAATCTTGTCGCCGTCGGAGTTCGTGCGCGATCCGAGCAACCGCAGTACCGGGGATGGGGTGGCACGTAGAACTGCCGCCGCAGAAAGGTTGATCCGATCTGCTAAAGACAGCGGGCGGAAGTAATTGCTACTGGACAGGAATTTCAAGGGAGTGTCCTTCAATAAAACTAGAATGGTAGGTCATAAATAAACAAAGTTCTGCCAATTCTCTCATGTAAATAAGAGTGGTGCCCCCAGCAACACTGAGGGCACCACCAAAAGGTTTATTGAATTTGTATAAAAGAATTAGCAGTCGTAGTAAAGCTCAAACTCGACCGGAGCGGGACGCAGCCGCGCCGCCTCCAGTTCCACATTCCGCTTGTAGTTGATCCACGACTCGATCAGGTCATCAGTGAAGACACCACCCTCGGTGAGGAAGTCGTGGTCTTCTTCCAATGCCTGCAGAGCTTCTTCCAAACTGCCCGGAGTTTGCGGAATATTCTTAGCCTCCTCCGGGGGAAGTTCGTAGAGATCCTTATCGATGGGAGCAAGCGGTTCAATACGGTTGCGGATACCGTCCAGGCCGGCCATCAGCATCGCCGCAAACGCCAGGTAGGGGTTTGAGGAGGGGTCCGGGCAACGGAACTCAACACGCTTTGCCTTGGCGTTGTTACCGGTCAACGGGATACGAACACAGGCGGAGCGGTTGCCCTGCGAATAAGCAAGGTTGACGGGGGCTTCATAGCCTTTCACCAGCCGCTTATAGGAGTTGATGGTGGGGTTGGTGAAGGCGAGCACCGCCGGAGCATGCTCCAGGATTCCCCCAATAAAGTAACGTGCCAGGTCAGACAATCCACCGTAGCCGTTTTCGTCGTAGAAGAGGGGCTCCCCGTCCTTCCACAAGGACATATGGGCGTGCATACCGGAGCCATTATCGCCAAACAGGGGCTTCGGCATGAACGTTGCTGAAAGGCCATTCTGCCAGGCCGTATTCTTAATCACGTACTTGAAAAGTTGGACGTCATCGGCAGCATGCAGAAGCGTATCGAAACGGTAGTTGATTTCCATCTGTCCACCGTTGCCCACTTCATGGTGGGCGCGCTCCAGGGTGAAACCAACGTCCCGCAGATTGCGGCACATTTCGTCGCGCAGATCCTGGTAGTGGTCGTAGGGGGCCACCGGGAAGTAGGCGCCCTTCACTCGCGACTTGTAGCCCTTGTTGGGGGTGCCATCGATTTCTGTGTCTGCACCGCGGTTCCACCAACCTTCGTCTGAATCCAATTCGAAGAACGACTTGTGCATTTCGGTGGCGTAGCGAACTTTGTTGAAAACGTAGAATTCTGCTTCTGCGCCGAAGTAGCAGGTGTCAGCAATACCAGTGGAGGTCAGGTACTCTTCCGCTTTGCGGGCAATATTGCGGGGGTCACGGGAGTAGGGCTCCCGGGTGCGCGGGTTGTGCACAAAGAACTGTACGTTCAAGGTTTTGGCTTTGCGGAAAGGATCAATTCGGGCGCTCGCCAAATCCGGCAGCAGCACCATGTCCGACTGGTCGACGGTAGCAAAGCCACGAATTGAGGAAGCATCGAACGCGAGGCCGTTCTCCATTGCATCGACAGTAAAGTCTTCTGCGTCGATGGTGAAGTGCTGTTCGATACCTGGAAGATCGGTGAAGCGGATATCGACGAGTTCGATCTCCTCCGCAGCGATGTAATCCACTAGTTCTTGAGGACTGGTAAATCCCACAGTTGTTCTCCTTGACGTCAGACCGGATTTTTCCGGCGTCACCAACTAGCTTACGGCTTATCCGTCCCACATACGTATATTGATTGTTTCGTACACGTTACGTGAGCGGAATTTCCTTAGATTTTTCTCGGGAAAAGCGATGAAGGCCCACGTATTTAAACTGTGGGCCTTCATAGAATTTTCATGCCGATTCTTATCTTCCGCTGCGGCGACGGGCAGAGCGCTGCATCCCGCGCAACTTCGCGTTGCTAGGAATAGGCCCTTTAGGCATCCCCATAGCAGTCTTTTTGGCGGCTAGCGACTCTAGGCGAGCATTGATCGACTCCACATCTTCGCGGCTAATATTTTTGGGCAGCCGCTTGATGGTGCTGCGCAGTTTCTTAATTTCTACTTGGTTGTCGCCGTGCCCAACATAAATCTCGTAAATGGGGGTGTCGCCGATTACTCGTGCGAGGCTACGTTTCTGAGAATTCATCAAGCCCCGCAGACGGTTGTAGTTACCTTCACCCACCAGGATCACACCAGGCCGTCCCACAACGCGGTGCACAACATCAAGGCTCGCGTTGCCAGCAACCGTCTGCTGCACCCGCCAAGAGCCTTTCAGCTGCGTTAAATCCCAACCAGCCATGCCCGGCTGCCCATCAGCCTTCTCATACATGGTGTTAGTCATGCGGCGCGTAAAGATGAACATGTCGATCGTGATACCGATCATGATGGCCGCCAGCATCATAAAGATCCACGTCACCCAGTTGCCCTGGATCGCGAGGCCAGTAATCAGACCAGTCACCACAATAACCGCCACCATGACGCCAATCATGATGGGAAGTAGCGCCTTATCTTCCTTGCGCTGAATATTGAAAGCCTGCCAAATTTGCTTCCACGTGTTGCGCCGGGCGGCACGCTTTTCCTTGCGGCGTTCCTTACGTTCTTCCTTCGTCATCTCGCCGAAGGCTTTTTCTTTAGTAGCCATGAAAATTCCTCGTCGTTAAAACTTCATTCAGTAACAACACTAGTGGTTTCTAGTTTAAGCGATCTACCAAGGTATGTATTTCCTGGGCCGCATGACGCTGTGGATCCAGGTGCCGTAGATGCTCTGGTAATTCTCGTCCCATGTGCTCTAACGCTTCCGCGTACAACATTCCAGCACGATAACTCGAGCGTACCAACGGTCCCGCCATCACACCCGCAAAACCTATTTCCCGAGCCAGATCAGCAAGTTCCAGAAACTCTTCCGGAGTCACCCACCGATCAATGGGGCGCTGCAAACGGGAAGGGCGCAGATACTGCGTAATAGTCACAATGTCGCAACCTGCGGAATGCAAATCCCGTAAAGCTTCCTCAACTTCCGTATTGGTTTCGCCCATCCCCAAAATAAGGTTGGACTTCGTCACCAGCCCATATTCTTTAGCTAGTGACAGCACCTTTAAGGACTTCTCGTATGTGAAAGCCGGCCGGATTTGTTTCATTAGACGCGGCACAGTTTCCAGATTATGTGCCAAGACTTCCGGTTGGGAGTCGAAAACTTGCTCCAAAAGATCCGGATCGGCGTGGAAGTCGGGGATGAGGTTTTCCACCCCGGTGTTGGGGTTCAGTTTGTGGATTTGGCGCACTGTTTCTGCATAAAGCCAGGCACCTTCATCCGGGAGGTCATCGCGCGTCACACCCGTAATAGTCGAGTATTTGAGTTGCAAGTGATGCACCGACTCAGCAATACGGCGGGGTTCGTCCCGGTCGAGTGGTTCCGGTTTGCCCGAGTCGATTTGGCAAAAATCACAGCGCCGGGAACAGCGGCTTCCCCCAATAAGGAAAGTAGCTTCCCGGTCTTCCCAACACTCGTACACATTGGGGCAGCCCGCTTCTTGGCAAACAGTGTGCAGATCCGTACCCGCTACCAGATTTTTTATGTGCGAAAAATTCGGTCCTGTTTTGGCTGTGGTACGGATCCAGCGGGGCTTTTCCTCAATGGGGTGGGCGGCGTTGCGCTGCTCAATGCGGAGGAGACGACGTTCACTCATCGTGGAATCTCTCCCTCCGTAATTGCTAGTTTGCCATCCAATGCTAGTTGGAAATAGTGCTTGACGGCGGGGAGAACATCTTGTGGGTGAACCAGCTGTCCGGTTTCTGCACTGATAGTTGTTATCCCCGCGTCGGTGATACCGCACGGGACAATACGGTCATAGGCAGTAACGTCGTTGGAGCAGTTCAACGCAAAACCGTGCTGGGAGACACCCTTCGTCAAGTGGTATCCCAATGCACAAATTTTCCGTTCCGGGCGGCCACCGTCTTTGCCTAGCGCCCGGTCGGAGGGAACCCACACTCCTGAGCGTCCATCCACGCGGCCAGCCGGGATCCCAAAGTCTTTCACCACCCGCAAGAGGGCTTCCTCGGTGCGGCGCACAAAAGCCATTACTTCGAGTGGTTCTGCAAGCTTAATGATGGGATATCCGATTAGTTGTCCGGGGCCGTGCCAGGTAATCCGCCCGCCTCGGTTCACCCGCACCACCGGAGAGCCATCGTCGGGAAGGTCGCTTTCCTCCGTCATCCGCCCTGCCGTATACACAGCGGGGTGCGTTAAAAGAAAAACCGTGTCGGTGGTGGAGGCACGCAGTTCTGGATCTGCTACCGACGCTTTTCGCTGGGCGGTGGCTTCTTCCTGAATTTTCCAGGCATCCTCGTAGGGCACTTCTCCCAACCAACGAAAATCCAGCGGCAGGGAGGAATCACGTGAAGAAACCACTTGCCGTTTCGTGCTCCCAGAAGTGTTTGCCGAACTAGGAGAGGGCATCTGCATCGTCGGGATCTTCTAGGAACTGTGCGTCCTCGAGGATTTCTTTCAACTCGGCCATAAAACGGCTGGCGACAGGTCCATTGATGAGGCAACTGTCGTAGCTTAACGTCAGGTAGCTCATGGCGCGGATGGCGATAGAGCTGCCAGTAACATCATCCAACACCACGGGGCGTTGCACCGGGTTACCAATAGAGAGGGCGGCTGACTGGGGAGGCATCACCAGCGGAGTCTCCCAAAGCATTCCTTGGGTGCTCACACTTTCTAGAGTGAACGTGCCACCGGATAGGTCTGCCGGCTCCAACTTGTCGTTAGCTACTTTTTCTTTCAGCTGCGCAAATGCTTCCGTCAACTGGGAAGTGCTCATAGTCTCCGCGTTGTGGATGACCGGCGAGATGAAACCATCCGGGGTGTCCACACCGACAGAAAGGTGCACCTGGTCATGGGTGGTTATCTCATTGGCTTGCGCGTCGTAGGAGGCATTTAAGAGGGGGTAGCGCAGCAGCAACTTCACCGCCGCGTACGCCACGCTTGCCCGCAGGGACTTGTTCAGCGAGGAGCCTTCCTTGCCGTGGATCACCAACTGGCGCAGTGCTTTAGTTAAGTCAACCTCAAATGCTTGTGACACGACTGCCGTGTTGCGGGTGGCATAGAGGGCAGACTTTGCGTGAGATTGCCTGATAGCGGAGGCTTTCTCCACTGTTCCAGGCACAATCTCTGGGGCTGGTAGCGCGGTTTCGCCAGCTTCAGCGGAAGCTGTTTTTGCCTCCTGGGCGGCAGCTTCGGCACGCCGTTTCTTTTCTGCAGCGGCAGCAATAATGTCCTGCTTGCGAATGCGGCCACCTAGTCCACTACCGGTGACGTCATCCAGGTCGATGTCGTAATCAGCGGCCATCTTGCGGACCAGTGGGGAGATGTAACTATGGTCGGAGCTGCCACGCAATGGGCTACCGATGCGCGGGACAGTCGGATCGTCTGCGGTTTCGATGCTTTCCGCTGCTTCGCTGCTCTCTGCAGTCTCGGTGCTGGCGTCGTCTCCGGGCTCTTCGGGAGACTCTTCATCCTCATCGAAATCTGCGGCCAAGGTGGTGGTACCGGGGACGTCTTCAAAGGATGGTTTCTGCTGGGGCCCAGGCACAATTGGCATGGGTTTAGTTGCCTTCAGCTCGGTTCGCGCTACCTTTTGTTCCTCGGGCTCGGTATCAGCCGGCTCAGCAGTAGCCTCTTCCGCGGTGTCTTTCACAGCACTGGTAGTGTCGGGGGAGCTGTCGTACGTACTGGAGGCTACGTCTGCGGGCGCAATGAGTGCCAACTCGCTGCCAATGCGAACCACATCATCTTCCTGGGCGCACAGTTTCACAATGTAGCCATCAACCGGGCTGGGGATTTCGGTGTCTACCTTGTCGGTAGCAATTTCCACCAGAGGTTCGTCGGCACGAATAGTGTCACCCACCTGTTTGCACCAGTGGGTAATAACACCTTCCGTTACCGATTCGCCCAGGTCAGGAAGAGTAACTGCGACAGCGTTGGTGGGAATATCCGGCTTTTCGTCAGTTGCAGCGTTTTCTGCAGAAGTGTCCTCTGCAGGGGCATTTTCGGGCTTTGTTTCGGTGTCGGCAGTCTCTTCTTCAGGTTCTTCTTCGCGTGCGTTGTTGGTTTCGCTAACAAGGTCAAATGCTGCGGTGTCTGCAATAGACCGTCCGGAGGCCTCCGAACTATCGCCTATTCGAGCCAGCAGTCCCCCCACGGGGATTGTGTCATCTTCCCAGGCGCAAACTTCCAGCAAAATACCTTGCACAGGGGAGGGGATTTCGGTGTCTACTTTGTCGGTAGCTACTTCGACGAGGGGTTCGTCCACAGCTACCGTGTCGCCAATGTTTTTGAGCCAGCGGGTGACGGTGCCTTCCGTCACTGATTCGCCAAGTTCGGGCATGTAGACGGCAATTGACATGAGCAAAACTCCTAGAAGCCTAAAGTACTGTTTATAGCCTACCCTTTAGAGCCACTTTCGATGGTGAGATAGCGGGATGGCAGCAAGATTGAATTGATGATCTCTGAAACTGGCGGTGAGTGGAGTACCATGTTCACCATGGCTCAACACAGTACTTTTGATATTCAACCTTCTAAAAACCCCGTTTCTGACGAAGAACGGAAGAAAATCCTGGATGCTCCCGGGTTCGGCCAATATTTCACCGACCACATGGTCGTTATCGACTATGAGCAGGGCAAAGGCTGGCATAACCACCGCGTTGTTCCCTACAGTGAATTTTCCGTCAACCCCGCCAATATGGTGCTCCACTATGGCCAGGCAATCTTTGAAGGCCTGAAAGCTTATCGACACAGCGACGGCAGCATTGTCACGTTCCGGCCGGAGGCTAACGCCGAACGGTTCCAGAATTCTGCTGCCCGTATGGCCATGCCGAAACTGAGCAAGGAAGACTTTGTCGACTCGATTCGGGAACTAGTGAAGATCGACGCCGCATGGGTGCCCAAGGCTGGTGGCGAAGAATGCCTCTACCTGCGTCCCTTCATGTTCGCGACAGAGAATGGTTTGGGGGTGCACCCGGCCCACAAGTTCACTTATGTGCTCATCGCTTCTCCCGCCGGAGCCTACTTCTCGGGCGGCATTGAACCCGTCACCGTCTGGGTTTCACACGAATACGTGCGTGCCTGCCCTGGTGGCACCGGTGCCGCCAAGTTTGCCGGCAACTATGCTGCCTCGTTGGCTGCGCAGGAAGCCGCCGACAAGGAGGGCTGCGACCAGGTACTGTGGCTGGATGCCATTGAGCGAGAAAACATTGAAGAAATGGGCGGTATGAATGTGATGTTCGTCGAGCGTGATGGCGACGATGTCACCATCATTACGCCGGCACTCTCCGGCTCCTTGCTTCCCGGTATTACCCGCGACTCCCTCAAAACTGTTGCGAAGGATCTCGGATATAGCGTCGATGAACGCGTTATCACGATGAAGGAACTTGAAGAACGGGTTGGCACAGGAGAGATTACGGAAGCTTTCGCGTGCGGTACCGCCGCTGTCATTAACCCGATCGGAACCTTCAAATCCCGAGACGGCGAGTTCACAGTTAACAACTGCGAATCCGGAGAAATAACCATGAAGATGCGGTCCACGCTCACCGGTATTCAGCATGGTGAACTTCCCGACACCCACGACTGGCTTGCCACCCTGGTTGACTAGTTCGCAAATACAGGAGCAAAACCGCAACAGCGTGGTGCTCACCGAGCCATAACAAGAATTTTTACAATACTGTGGTTCTCTTTCCTTCAAGGAGGAGAGCCACAGTATTTTTATGCAGCGCAGTGGCGCAGTGACGCTAGATACGAGACGCCAGCTACTCCGGGTGCACTAGAGGCCAGCGAATGCCAGACTGATGACACCCACCACCACTGTCGTCATCTCCCACAGTGCTACCTGCGCGGACAAAGCTTCCTCCGGGACGAAACCGAATATGCGAATCGTCCGGTCGCGCAGGTAAAGCGTGAGTTTGCTGGCAAGTGCCACATAAAGCACCATCAATACGACTGCTACCTCGGGCATCACACTGGATAACGCGGCAGTAGCGGCGGCACCCGCTGCCAACATAAAAGCACTCGCCACCACAAGGGTCCAAGCAAAAGCCGGACGCTGTGTGCCAAGTAGATAACTGGCTAATCCTTGGCGGGGGATGGGGGAGCCTTTCACCATGCACAGCAACGGTGTCGCCCACCGCGAAACCGCCACTATAACGCCCACAAAAATAGCGCCCTTGTGGGAGATCAACGCTCCCATAGCAGCAATTTCAGCCAATAGTGCCAGAGCCATAGCGAGCATGCCCCAGTAACCAACCGTGGAGCTGCGCATAGCCCGTAGGGCCGCTTCCGGACTGTCAGACGTTGTCAACCCATCCAGCAGACGCCCCAAGTTTCGGAGGTGAGTGCCCCGGGTAAGGAAAGTCAACAAACCTACCAGCAAGACACCACTCAAAAAACTGGGGAGAGCCAAAAGCTGCAGTACCCACGCAGTCAGGCCAGCAATGACACCAAGCAGCAGCCCCACTAAGGGGAATGTTTGCACGACGCGCGCACCCAAGGCGCGATCATATTGAGCTGGTCGCCGAACTGGAAAGATTGTCGACAGCGACAGAGCTGCCCGGAAACCAGCTAACATCATTAGTCCTTCTTCTTATCCTGCTGAGACTTCTGATCCGAGTCTTTCTTCTGGGACCAGGGGAAGGTGGGTGACGTTTGGGGGACTGGGTTTCGCCAGCGACGCGGCTGGGTCGCCCGCATAAAGGCGTACCAACCCAACCGGAAACCAGTGTCTTTATGTTCAGGGAATTTTTGTTTCGCCGCCCGCGGCACCATAACAGCAATTCTCACTGTTTCCACCAGCAGCAAGACAAAGAAGAAGTACATGAAGTACTGAATCACTATTTGCACAGTGCGGTTCGGGATCATCGTGCCGATCAGCAGAATAAGCACTATCGGGAAAAGCCAAGAGATAGGTGTCCAGCGGGCATCCACCCAGTTGCGGGCGAAACGCCTGGTGGGTCCTTTATCGCGGGGAAGAACAAAATCGTCATCACCCATGGCCATACGTTCCCGGCGGTATTGCTGAATACGCTTCTGCTCTTCAGCCTCTTTAGCCTTGGCGGCTTTCTTCTCTTCCTTCGACATACCGGCATAGCGCTGATCTTCACGCTTGCGTGCTTCACGGCGAGTCATCGGGGCAGGAGCCACCGGCTCCTTAATGATTCCTTTAGCGCGCTCTACATCCTTACGACGCGGAGTAGGCTTCCCCTTCTTCGGGGTATATGCAGGATCGTGCTTAACTTGTGCCTTCTTTGCATCGGTAGATTCCTCTTTAGGAGTCTCTTCTACCTCAGGGGACACTTCTTTTTTAGTAAAACGGCTAAAGAACTTCACACCACTAGGCTAAAACAAAAAAATGGACTGGTCTAACTTATGTAGCAGCACTTCCCATAGTTGGAATCCCCCATTTCGAGTTTACGAGTTTTTAAACACGCATCTGGGGAATAGTGTTGATACGGATATCGTTTAAACTCATATAAGCGATGTGATGCAGCAGCATCACAAAAATCCCATAGGAGACTACATGGCTGACCAGAACAACACCTTCGAAGCTGTAACTATGACCGATGCCGCCGCCGCCAAAGCAAAAGCACTTATTGACGCGGAAGGCCGGGATGATCTCGTTTTGCGGATTGCAGTTTCACCCGGTGGTTGCGCCGGGCTTCGCTACCAACTGTTTTTCGACGATCAGGAACTCGACGGTGACCTGAAGAACGAATACGGGGGAGTAGTGCTGGCCGTGGACCGTCTATCCCTTCCGTACTTGGCTGGCGCTACCATTGACTATGCCGACAGCATCGAAAAGCAGGGCTTCACTATTGATAACCCAAACGCTCAGGGTGCTTGCGCATGTGGAGACTCGTTTAACTAATGACAATAGCCGTATCTGCTTCCGTTGCTACCGACAATTTGATGACCTTTCCGGGAAAATTCTCGGAACAACTTCTTGCTGACCACCTTGACCACATTTCCCTCAGCTTCCTGGTGGATGGCCTTGACATCCGTAAGGGAGGGGTGGCCGGAAATATTTGCTACGCCTTGGGTCTTCTCGGCGAGAATCCGGTGCTTTTAGCTGCCGTTGGCAAGGACTTCACCGAGTATCGCACCTGGCTGGAAGAGCACGGTGTGGACTGCTCCTACGTGCATGTCAGTGAAGAAGCCGCCACCGCACGCTTCACCTGTACTACTGACACCGATTTGGCGCAGATCGCGAGTTTTTATCCGGGGGCTCTCAGTGAGTCGGCGGAAGTGTCTCTGCATGACGTCAATCCGCGGCCAGAACTTGTTTTGGTGGGGCCCAGTTCTCCGGACGCCATGCTCCGGCACACCACTGAAGCCAAGGAACTAGGGATTCCTTTCGCGGCGGATCCGTCTCAGCAACTTACCTCCCTGGACGGGGACGCCATTGTGGAGCTTATTGACGGCGCATACTACTTGTTCAGTAACGAATACGAGTTTGGTCTTATTCAGCAAAAGACAGGAATGTCTGCGGCGGAGATCGATAGCCGCGTGGAGGTGCGCGTAACTACCCTTGGTGAGCGTGGTGCAGAGATCGTGTCACCAGATGGGTACGAGTTCGTTCCTGCTGTGAAAGCTGTCGAAGAGAAAGATCCAACTGGTGTGGGAGATGCTTTCCGTGCCGGATTTTTGTCAGCCAAATTGAAGGGTCTTTCTTGGAAGCATGCAGCACAGGTGGGTGCTCTGGTCGCTGTTTATGTTGTGGAGACTGTGGGCACTCAGGAATGGGAGTGGGATAGGAAGAAAGCCCATAACCGTTTCGTCGAAACCTATGGGGAAGAAGACGCAGCCGTGGTTTTCGCGAAATTCTAACTACCTTTAAGAGAACTGAGGGGCCACCCACTTCTGTGGGCGGCCCCTCAATCTTTATGTTTTAAAGTTCTACCGGGTAGTCCGGGTTGGGGATTGTGGGGGTGATGGTTGTGTCCACAAAAATACCGTGCCACAACATGAAACAGAGCACCGTCCAGAGGCGTCGAGAATGGTCCATAACGCCCGCTTTGTGCTCGTCCAGCATGTTCAGCACAGCTGTTTTGTCGACATATTCGTCCGTCTGGGATTGTGTAATGGTGTCGCGTGCCCAGTCGTACATTTCGGGACCTGCCAGCCAGTGTCTAATGGGTACTGGGAATCCCAGTTTGCGGCGATTGAGAACATGCTCGGGAACAACCTCTTTGAGAGCTTCGCGCAGTGCCCACTTGGATGTGCCGTGGGCAATCTTCATGGTTGACGGTAGTTCCTGAGCCACTTCCCACACGACTTTATCGAGGAAGGGGACACGAAGCTCTAGTGAGTTGGCCATCGTCATCCGATCGGCTTTCACCAGAATGTCGCCCCGCATCCAGGTCATGAGGTCAATATGCTGCATGCGTGCAATGGGATCCCAGCCGACGGAATGTTCGTAATAGGGGGCAGTAACGTCTTGGTGGTTCCATTCCGGCTTAGCCCAGGGGATCACCGACTGCATTTGTTCAAAGTTAAATGAGCGAGCATTTCCGTAGTAGCGATCCTCCAAGGAAAGAGATCCGCGTTTCAGAAGACTTTTGCCTCGCATACCTTGTGGCAGGCGCTCGGAAAGTTTACCCAGTCCTCTGCGGAGGGAATTCGGAAGCTTCTCAAAGGGAGCAAGAGATAGTGGCTCTTTGTAGATCGTGTAGCCACCGAAAAGTTCGTCAGCACCCTCTCCCGAAAGAACTACTTTCACGTGTTTCCGTGCTTCGCGGGCAACAAAGTAGAGGGGTACGAGTGCTGGGTCTGCAACGGGGTCATCCAAATACCACATGATGAGTGGCAGATGTTCAATGAACTCTTCAGGGGTTACTTTCCGCACAACGTGTTCGACCCCGATTGCTGCAGCAGATTCAGCAGCTACATCAATTTCGGAGTATCCCTCACGTTCAAAACCGGTGGTGAAGGTGAGGAGATTGTCGTTGTGGCGTTTTGCCAGAGCAGCTATCGCTGTGGAATCAATACCACCTGACAGGAAGGAACCGACGGTAACGTCAGCTCGCATATGTTTCTCTACCGAGTCTTCGAGAGCTTGCCGGATCTTTGTAATGAGGAGAGCTTCCGAGTCGTAGGCGCTTTCGGTCGGTGGTAGGTCCGGCTCGAAGTAGCGGGTGGTGGCAATCTGTCCACCAGGCTGAAGAGTGCCCCAACTGCCGGAATTGAAACGCCGGATTTGTGCATGCATGCTCTCTGGCTCCGGAACATACTGGAACGCAATGTAGTGTTCCAGTGCCCGTTTATCCAGATCGAGTTTGAGGTTGAGTTCTTTGGCTACGCCCAGCAAAGATTTTTTCTCGGAACTAAAGAAAACACCTTCGTCTGTATGCAGGTAGTAAAGAGGTTTGATGCCGAATGGGTCGCGGCCTATTAGTAGGGTTCTTTCTTTGGTGTCCCACAGGATGAAAGCAAACATGCCGCGCAGCTTGGGGAGGAGCTCCTTACCCCATGTGTGGTAACCAGCTAAAAGAACTTCAGCATCGCCGTCTGTTGTGAAGGAGAGGCCGAATTCATTTTCCAGTTCTTCGCGCAGCTCCAAATAGTTATATATTTCCCCGTTGTAGGCGAGAACGTAGCGTTCGGGCTCTGCTGGTGTTCCCCAAGCCATTGGTTGGTGGGAGCCTTCAATGTCAATAATTGCTAAGCGAGTGAAAGCGAAAGCAATGTCATCATTCGACCAGATATTGCTTTCATCAGGGCCCCGGTGACGCATCTTTTGCAAAGCTGGTTTCAGAAGCGCGACGTGCTTCTGCGCTTGCCCGTTTGATGCTAGGAAACCGATAAAACCACACACAAGAAGGTCCTCACTATCTCGCTGGTTGTTTAGCGGGAATACTCAAAATGTTGTTCCCTCAGTATGCCACTTCAGTAGTCTTTCTTCCGCAATCAACTGAGCCGCAGACTAAATTATTTTTTTGCTTGGCGAGCTTGCTCAGCCCATTCTAAATACTTACCTGCAGCTTCGTTTCCTTCGGCCCAAGGGTCGCTCACTTCGACCAGTCTGAGGTGCCCGGAGGTGAGATAACGGTAGACAAGGTGTCTTTCCTCTTCGGATCCGATTCCGGAAGCGGGATCGCCATTATCCACTGTTTGGCCGCTTGCCTTTAGTTCCTGGAGGCGCTTTTTGTAGGACTCACCGGAGGCACAATGCATAACTCCTGCGAATATGCCGTGACGGATAATAGTGAAATACCAACCTTTGCGGCCATCCTTTTCCGCGGCTATTAGCTCGGACACGGTTTTTAAGTTTTCGTGCTGATGGTACCGAGCAAGAGAGTGAATCGCTGTGGCCCCCTCATCTCTGAGCAGCGCAGCTTGTTCATATCGATGTTGTTCAGCGAGTTCATTAATGCGTTGCAAAGTAGCAGGAATGAAGTTGGTACTGTTTCCTCTCGCCAGCTGAGAAAGCAGTTTAAGGGCTGCCTGCTGTTGTGCGTTATCTATAGGGTCTGTGGGTGCTAAACCGTGACGCACGTGGTTGTGTAGTACCTGCGCCAAGGTGGCTGCGGTGCGGCGCTGTGGGAAAGGACCGAGAGCAACCTGTGTGGATGCTGGTTTGCGCCGTTTACATTGATAGAGAGAGTTGCTAGTGGGGGAGGCCGGCACCAGCCACCATTGAGCTTTTTGGTTTTTAGATCGACGATTGTAGGGCGGCCGCAGGGCACGAATAAGACGCAACTCTTGAATGGACGCTTCAAAACTAGTGAGGCATTCGACATAGTCGATACGTTGTGCCAGGAGCACCATTTCTGTCATTCGAGAACGCGTTTCAGAACCATTGAAGTAGCTCCCTACGCGTGAGCGAAGATCGGTGGCAGTACCTATATATAAGGGATGGTCTTGCCGGTCGTAGAAAATATATACTCCCGGTCGGTGGGGAAGCTTATCCGCCAAGTGGCGTTTGCGGTAGACCTGGTTGTTGAGGTCGCTTTTATAGGACTGTAAGTCTCGCAGGGTCGTAACATCGAGCCCACCGACTCGTTCTATAAGTCCGTGCAGTACTTCTACAGTGGTGCGGGCATCGTCAAGAGCCCGGTGGGTGGGCTGTTGGGAGGTCTTGAATATTTGGGCTAACGCAGAAAGTTTTACGGAAGGGGCTTCTTGGCGGTCAAGGATTCGCCGGGACAATTTTACGGTGCACAGTGTGGGGTTATCTGGCCACTCATAATCGAGATTTCGAGCAGCGTTTTGCAAAAAAGAAATGTCGAAGGCGGCATTGTGGGCAACTAAAGTGCTGCCTTTAATGAATTCCAGAAAGCTTGGGAAAACACTTGCTAGGGAGGGGGCATTTGCTACGTCCCTGTTACTAATACCAGTAAGGCGTTCAATGCTAGGTGGAATTGGTTTAGTGGGGCGGACGAACGTTGCGAATTCTCCTAGTAGCTCACCCCGCTTAACTTTCACTGCACCTATTTCAGTAATGGCATCATTTATAGGGGACATGCCGGTTGTCTCTAGGTCGAGAACAACGAAGGTTGTGTCAAAGAGGGAAGTTTCTGAGGGGGCCGTATCTGTGCTGGCGGGTTCCTGGGGGCTAGGTTCTAATCCAGGTAGGGCTAACTGCGCTTCATGTTGTTTAGATACGGGTTCTTTCACATCCGTTACTTTATCGAGAGCTTGTAACAGATGCGTCGATCGGTGGCCTTCACCGTTAAAAGCCCCCATTTGGGGGCGATTTTTTGTTATGTTTTCGAGACTTTCCGAAAATAAATTAACTTTCAGCAAATGTGCTGCTTAGAGCGATATTTGCGGGTAAAACCTGTGAAAAATGGCACATTATTTCCGAAATAAACACAATTTTGGGCGTGGAAACTAGACAAGCAAGTTATAAGTTCGTAATCTTCTTGTGACAAAGCGATTACTTCGTACTCTCTAGTGCGATGGAATCTTGCCTTCTTTTCGAAATGAAAAGCTGGACTGTCGGAGGCTTTCGGCCTCCTCGTTGGATACGAACTGAAACACGTTAGTGGAGATGTTTCGTCCAGGTGGCAGTTGTTGGATGATTGGAGAAAGAACCGTGGCTAAGCATCGAGCAGCCGAGAAAGGCGTTAAGAGCACACATGCTCTCGCTGTCGGCGTGATGTCAGCTGGGCTTATGGGGGCTACTGCAGCGCCCGCCTTTGCTGTTGAGCTAAATGCCCCCGCTGTTCCTGAAATTTCTATTGATATTCCGGAACTCCCACAACTTAATACCGCGCTTAAAGATGCCGAAATTCCTGCACAGGTTCAGGACACAGCTAAAGACGCTTCAAAAGAAGTTTCTAAAAAGACTCTTCCCGCCGCTAAAAAAGTCAACAAGACTGTAAAGCCAAAGGTTGACAAGGCTCGTGAAGAGAATAAGCCCGCTACCGACAAGATCCGTAAAGGGTTGAAGCCGGTAACTAATGAGTTGAAGCCAGTTAAAAAGGCTTTGCAACCGACCATTGATCGTCTCATGCAGGATCAAACGGTTGCTACCTTGGTAGGAACGATTGTTCCAGTTGAGGAAGTCAGTCCTGCTGCCAAGGCTAAAAGCAAAGCTGAAATTCAACGTGCGCGCGGCGCCAAGATTTTGAAGGCCGCCCGTAGCCGTATTGGTGACCCTTATGTATGGGGTGCCAGTGGACCGAACGCTTTTGACTGTTCTGGTCTGGTGATGTGGGCGCACAATCAGCTCGGCATTAAGATTCCGCGTACCTCTCAAGACCAAATCAATGGCGGTCGCCATGTTGCACGTAAGAATCTGCAGCCCGGCGATATTATTGCTTTCTACGGCAATGCGAGCCATGTGGGTGTTTATGCTGGCAATAACCGCGTCGTGCACGCACCTTATGCCGGGCAGTCTGTTTCTGAGGTTTCCTTGGACAGCATGCCCTACTATGGTGCCACTCGTTACTACTAGTAGCACCTAAACTCGTCGCTGAATCTCGCTCCTTACGCTTCATTGCGTAAAGGGCGAGTTTTCACATTTGGTTACCTCTGAGATTGTTGTTTCTAGTGTTAAAGATGAGATTGAAATAATTTCGCTTGGTAAAAGAACATCACATTTCAGATGGACAACATTAGAATTAAGTCGTAAATTGAGGAATGGTAACGAAATCATTCCAAAGAGGTTAAAACCAGCACCGTAGTTGTCTGGGGAAGGACGATTCGTGCATAAATCTCCGATGGGACGTACCGCCAAAGCTGCGGTTGCTTCCATACTTTCGGGTGCCCTTCTTTTGGGTATGCAGGTACCAGCAGCAGCTGAGTCCGCTCCGCTTAAAGAGCTGCGTAGTTTAGCGCGTCAAGCTGAACAAACCGCAGAGCGTATGCACAACGCATCGGACAACTTGCGGGCAGCACGCAAAGCGGAAAAGAAAGCGCGAGCTGCTATCGCAAAGGCGATCAAGGCACGTAAAGCCGCCGAACGTCGTCGCATTGGTATGCAAGAACCCGTTAACAACCTTGCTGCCATTAACTTGCGTAACGGCAACCAGATCGGCGTCATGACCGTTCTTATGTCCACCACTCCGCAGGAGATCTTGGATCAGTCCCGTAGCGAAGCTGCTATTACACAGACGACTGCAAATCTTATTTACCAGTATTCTTCCGCCCAGAAGGATGCAATCAAGGCGCGTAAAATCGCTGAAAAGAACCGTCAAGAAGCTATTCGGCAAGCTGCGAAGGCTCGTAAAGCTCAAGATGCTCTTGAAAAAGAGCGAATAGCTCTGCGCAAAAAGATTGCGAACGTCAAACGCAAATTCGCGTCGCTTCCTCCGCATCTTGCGGACGAGTGGAAGACTGTCAAACTTCCCAAAGGTTTCGATCCACAGATTGCTTTCGGACGGAACCTTCTTGGTAACAAAGCGTTGCAGATTGCTATGACCCGTATTGGGTCCCCCTACGCCTGGGGAGCAACTGGCCCCAATGCCTTCGACTGTTCTGGTCTGGTCTACTGGGCTTATAGGCAACTTGGTGTGACATTGCCACGATCCAGCCAGGCAATGGCAGCAGGTGGTCTTGCTGTGCCGCTTAACGACATCCAGCCAGGTGACCTCGTTATCTACTACGGGGACAACAGCCACGTCGGTCTGTATGCAGGCAACGGCAATATTCTCCACGCGCCCACTTTTGGACAGACAGTCACCTTGACACCGATGCACTATGCCCCGGTAACCACTGTGCGACGCTACTAAATCTGCAATACCGAGACACTTTCTAAGAGTCTTTTGTTTTCTCCGCTAAGCTTGTCCTTATGCGAAAAACGCTCTTAGTGACCAACGATTTTCCGCCACGTCCAGGTGGTATTCAGTCCTACTTGCAGCGCTTTTTAGCAGAACTTCCTGCTGAATCAATCGGTGTCTACTGTTCCACTTGGCACCCTGAAAGGTGCCAAAAGTATGATGCTGAGCAGGCGTTTCCCATTTGCCGTAACCCCACTTCAGTGCTACTTCCGACTCCTAATGTTTGTAAAGAAGTCGCTCAGTTGGTGCGCGAGCACCACTACGAAACCGTGTGGTTTGGAGCTGCAGCCCCACTCGCTTTGATGTCGCACTACTTACGTAAACACACGGAAGTGAAAAACATTGTGGCGAGCACCCACGGACATGAGGTGGGGTGGGCAATGCTACCTTTCGCTCACGCGAGCCTGCGCATCATTGGCAACGGTTGTGACACCATCACGTATGTGTCTGAATACACCAAGCGGCGCATCGAAAAAGCTATCGGTGAGCACCCCCAATTTGTACACCTTCCCTCTGGTGTCGATACGAAACGTTTTCACCCCGCTGCAGACACCACAGGAATGATTCGCAAGAGGCATAGTATTGCCTCCGAAGATCCCCTTATTGTTTGCATCTCACGGTTAGTACCACGCAAGGGGCAAGACACTCTTATTTCAGTTATGCCAGAGGTACTCCATACCCACCCTGAAACCAAGCTGCTTATCGTTGGGGGAGGACCATATGCCCGGCACCTTCAGAAAAAAGCACAGAATCTGGGACTACACAAGAGTGTCATCTTTACCGGGCTAGTACCTGATGAAGATTTGCCGAGCTATTACGCGGCTGCAGATATTTTCGCGATGCCTTGTCGCACCCGGGGCAGGGGACTTGACGTAGAAGGCTTGGGTATCGTTTTCCTAGAGGCAAGTGCGGCTGGAGTGCCCGTGATAGTGGGAGATTCGGGAGGGGCTCCAGAAACAGTACAGGATGAGGTGACGGGACTGGCAGTAGACGGACACCGTCCCGATACTGTGAAAAAGGCACTGCTCCGACTTTTAGATCACCCCGAGTGGGCTCGCACCTTAGGGGAGCAGGGACGTGCTTGGGTGCAAACCGAATGGAATTGGGGGAAGTTGGGGAAACGACTCCGTGACGTCCTCAACCAGCACAGAAAAATGGAAAGCTAGAGAGTGTGAATAGCAACTATCATCCCATCCAGATAGCGGATCTCGGCTACTTGGCGGTACCAGCCCCCGCGATAGCTGACGTCATTGGAGACCGTTCCCGATGGTCAGCTTGGTTTCCCGGACTTACCTTGCAGCTGACCGAAGATCGGGGACCTCTCGGGGTGCGATGGATAGCAGATGGCAAAGTTAAAGGAACGTCCGAAATATGGTTGGAGGAAGCAGCCGAAGGAACCTTCCTACACTACTTCCTACATGGAGAACCGACCGGTAAGCATTCAGCGGCCAAACTGACAATGCAATATCGGTTAAACTTTAAAAATCTTATGAACGAGCTGCGGAGCAGTCTCGATGGTGAGCGTCCAGTAGGGGAGGACCCTCATCAGTGGTTACAAGCTTCCCCTCGGCCAAACAATAGTTTGTAGAAAGACGACTCATGGCCAACACCGTAGGAATCGATGTCGGTGGAACTAGTCTGCGAGCAGCTGTAGTTGACCCAGCAGGCCGAATAATAGACCGAGAAAGAGTACCCACTCCAAATTCTGCAGAAGCACTAGAAGACGCACTTGCCCATGTGGTGCGACGGCTAGAACACCGAAATCCGGTGAGTGCCGTAGGGCTTGCTGTTGCGGGATTCCTGGACACAGATCGCTCCACCGTACGTTTCGCACCCCATTTGCCATGGAGATCAGTCAATGTCCAAAAGCGCATGCAGGACAGGCTTAATATACCCGTACTGCTAGAACACGACTGCAATTCGGCAGCATGGGGGGAGTACGTTTTTGGGGCAGCTGTGGGAGCCACAAATGTTGCAATGATTGCTATTGGGACCGGAATTGGCGGCGCATTGATCTTCAACGATGAGCTTTACCGAGGCTTCTATGGAACCGCACCCGAGTTTGGCCATCTCCAAGTAGTCCCGAATGGTCGTCCGTGTGCGTGCGGGAAGCTGGGATGTTTTGAAAGATATTGCTCTGGAACCGCACTCGTTGACACCGCCTTAGAATTGATGGTTTCCAACCCCGATCTGCCCACGGAACTTAACCGTGACGTCACCCCAGAATCTGAACTAACTGGCCGGCGGGTGGTGCAGGCAGCTCGTGCGGGAGACATCCTGGCACTGCGCGCCGTGGACGATTTCGCACACTGGCTGGGTACAGGAATCGCTCTCGTTGCAGATGTTTTCGACCCGGAACTCATTGTTATTGCGGGTGGAGTGAGCTCCTCTGGTGATCTCTTCATCGAAAAAGCGCGGCAGGTGTATCGCCAACATCTCACCGGAAGCGGTTATCGTCCTTTCGCCAAGATCAAGCAGGCCGAACTCGGTGATGATGCAGGGCAAGTCGGTGTGGCACGACTTGCGCGAAAACTCATTACCGAAGAAGCTTAAAAAGAATTCCCAAAATAGAGGCGCAAGATGAAATTCTTTTACGACTGCGAGTTCATTGAAGATGGCGAAACCATCGACCTACTCTCCATCGGAATGGTGGCGGAGAATGGTGATGAACTTTATCTCGTGTCTACCGAGTGCGATACCTCGCGAGCTAATCCATGGGTGCAAAGAAATGTGCTCCCCAAACTCCCCAGCCCCAATGATAAAGCTTGGTGCACTCGAGATGAAATGCGCGAACGCATTGTGAAGTTTTGGGACGACCATAACGACGACGAACCCATGGAGTTATGGGCCTGGGTAGCAGCATATGACCATGTAGCACTTTGCCAGTTGTGGGGAGATATGGCCTCTTTGCCTCCCCGGATACCCCGTTTTACTTTCGAACTAAAACAGTATTGGCTCCATAACGGCAAACCTTCTATTCCAGGAAAACCCAGTGACGCACACGATGCGTTGGCAGATGCCCGCCACAATCTCGCACGTTATCGAGCCATCACTTCAGCTCGTAGAGAGCTTTAAAAATATCGATTTAGTGCTAATAAGCCACTGATCATTAGGTTTATTGGGGAATCAAGGTTTTCTGTTTCCGCTAGTTTTCACACAATTAACCCAAACCGTAGTTCTCCACTATTCTGGTAAGCGTGAACTGGACTGTTGATATACCGCTTGAAGAACTACCCGATCTACCGCCTTTACCGGACCATCTGGCCGACGCCTTTTATGAGGCGGTAGCACTTCCTGCTGCCCAACAGCCTACGTGGGATGCTGAACACGCGAAGGCAATGCGTCGCGTACTCGAGTCAGTACCCCCGATTGTGGTGCCAGCAGAAGTCGACAAACTGCAAGATGCTTTGACTGAGGTTGCTCTAGGCAAGGCATTTATTGTGCAGGGTGGAGACTGTGCGGAGACTTTTGATACCAACACAGAACCCCACATCACTGCCAACATTCGCACCTTGCTGCAGATGTCGGCGGTACTCACTTACGGCGCCTCGATGCCTGTGGTCAAAATTGCTCGCATTGCCGGACAGTACGGCAAACCCCGCTCTAAAGACATAGACGAGATGGGTCTAAAGAGCTACCGCGGAGACATCATCAACGGTTATGAAGCGACCGAAGAAAGCCGTCGTCACGACCCGTCCCGCATGGTGCGAGCCTACGCCAACGCCGCAGCAGCAATGAACCTGGTGCGGGCGCTCAGCACCTCCGGCACAGCAGACTTGCATCGGCTCCACGAGTGGAACCAAGAATTCGTCGCAAACTCACCGGCGGGTGCCCGCTATGAAGAGCTGGCCAGCGAAATTGATTTCGGTTTGCGGTTCATGGATGCCTGTGGAGTAGAAGACCGCGGTCTGCACGTGGCAGACATCTACTGCTCGCACGAAGCCCTCGTGATGGACTACGAACGTGCCATGGTGCATCTCGCTGAAAAGAACGGCGAGATGAAACTCTACAACCTTTCTGGACACTACCTCTGGATCGGTGACCGCACCCGCCAGATCGACGGTGCACACGTAGCATTCGCGTCCCTGCTAGAGAACCCAATTGGCCTCAAGCTGAACGCCGATACCACGCCGGAAGAAGCGGTGGCCTACGTTGAAAAATTGGACCCCAACAATATTCCGGGACACCTCACTCTCATTACGCGTATGGGTAATGAGCGGATTCGTGACGTGCTGCCTCCGATTGTGGAAGCAGTGGAAGCAACGGGGCATAAAGTCATTTGGCAAACCGACCCCATGCACGGCAATACCTACGCAGCCTCGAGCGGCTTGAAGACCCGCCACTTCGATGCTGTTATTGACGAGCTACAGGGATTCTTCGAAGTTCACCACTCCCTCGGCACCCACCCGGGCGGTATTCACATTGAGTTCACGGGTGAAGACGTCACCGAGTGCATGGGTGGTGCACAGGACATTTCTGACATGGATCTGGGACACCGCTACCTGACAGCGTGCGACCCGCGTCTCAACACCCAACAATCACTTGAGATGTCATTCCTGGTCTCAGAAATGCTGCGTCGCTAACTAGCGCGTTCGGATTAATAGCTGGCTGAACAATAGCTTCCCCTACGTGGTACATGCCAGTTGCAAGTCCAGCCAAAATAATTCCTAGCAGCAACAGCCACACCAACACGGGCCATGCCCGAGGATGGCTGGCTAGCTGCTGCGCGTACTGTTCTTCAGGGCTGAGGGAAGGTTCTTTCTTCTCCACTAAAAAACGTGCAGTGGAGGGAGAATCTTCTGGTGCGGGCAACGGAACTATTTCGGTGGGTTCCTGCGCGTCATCATCCGGAAATCTAAACGGGGTTTCCTCGGTAACAGGGGACGTAAGAATCGCGGTTTTGGCGCGAATTACTTCGGTAGCCTGCTCATCTGAAATAACTTCGGTGGTACCTGTAGTGGATAGGGCAGTGGCTGCTGCAATTTGCTCAGCAGAGTTTTTGGGGGCAGGAACCGTATAGCGAGGCAACTGCAGTTTCTGGGATAGTGCCCGTAAAGCTGCAGCCATCTCCTCCGCGTCCGAAAAACGTTGCGCGGGATTATGGTTCGTCGCTTTATGTATCAATGCATCAAAATCTGCGGGTATGCCAGGCCGTTGACGGGAAGCGTTGGGGACGGACATGCTAAGTCGTTGCTTGGCAGCGTCCTTACTATCTGGCATCCCGAAGGGCGGAGTTCCTACCAGAAGTTCATAAAGCACCAAGCCCGCCGCATAAACATCGGTTCTTTGATCAACATTTTTGCGATTGAGCTGTTCAGGGGAGAGGTAAGCCAGGGTGCCGATAATATTCTTGTCCGAAGTAGCACGATTGGCTGCCTGTACGAGCCCGAAGTCAGCGACTTTAATGGTGCCGTCATTGCCGATAAGAATATTTTCGGGCTTCACATCTTGGTGGACAAAATCCGATTTATGAGCGACTGCCAGTGCCTCCAACGTTGGTAAGAGCACTGCTACAGCTGCGTATGGGGGCATTGGTCCGCGTTCTGCAAGAAGTTCCCGAACGGTCCCTCCCGCAACAAGTTCCATCGCTAAAAAAGCATTCCCCTGCCACATCCCTTGGTCCATGACCCCGACAATGCCTTGGCCTTGCAGATTCGCCACGGTCTTCGCTTCCGCTACGAAACGTTCCCGGAATTCCTCTTTCGACACCAAGTCGGGTCGCAGCACTTTCAGTGCAACTGGGCGATCAAGACGAATATCTAGGGCACGATAAACAACCGACATGCCGCCACGTGCAATATAACCATCGATCAGGTAGCGGTCATCGACCACGTCCCCCAGCCTAAAAGGAGAACGTGAATCGGCAGACTCGTTTACTGGTTCTACACCAGGCTTATGTTCACCCATGCGACTCCTTCCTGCTGATATCGTACCGAAATGCGGCTTAGGGTTCGCCTGTGACGCCAGAGAAGCGATAACCTCGTAGTATGAGCACACTTCCTAGTTACCCCGATAAATACACGTCCGAGGATGAAATTTACTCCATCGCCCAAGTGGCGGAACTTTTAGATGCTCCCGAGACACGTGTTGAGCATTTGCTAAAACAACGCCAGATCCTGGCGGTACGGCGAGACAAAAACATTGGTGTGCCAGCATTATTCTTCACAGAGCAACGCATAAATAAGCATGTTCCCGGAATCATCGCGGTTCTTGAAGACGGGGGATATCGCCCCACCGAGATTCTTAAATATCTTTTTTCAGAAGATGAATCCCTACCGGGGCGTCCAATTGATGTGCTGCAGGGGCCGCGCGCACGAGAAGTTATGCGACGGGCGCAGGCAATGGCCTTCTAGGAAGCGCAAAAACCTTCCGTGACATGTACCAGTAGGTGGCGAAGAATACGACAGCAGCGACACCCATCCACCCCCAGTTATAAAGCGTGATGATGCCGTTGGGGCCAACGGTGATTGCGCCCCAGGCACTGGCAGCCACCACTAGAGCCCACGCACGCTGGCTCAACTTTAGAGAACCGACCAGTACAAAAATCCACGAGTAGTACCACGGAAACGCGAGCGAGTTACAGAAACAGATCGCCAAAAACGCTAGAGCCAGACCACGCAGCGCCGCAGTCGGTGTTTTTCTCCAGCGAGCCCAGATCGCTACCAACAACACCACCATCACAATAAAGAAGATGGAGCGGGCAGCGACCAGGCTGGTAGAAAAGTCCGGTCCACTAGTTTTATCGGTTACCCAGGCAGAGAAATGCGCAAAAGCGGTGGGCAACGTCAGCCAGTTAATGACCTTCCCGGAGCCTTTAAGTGCGGTTAAGAACCCTAAACCTGTTCCTGTGAGGTAGGAAAGCACACCAAAAGTTGCGAGGCTAAACACGGCACCCCCACCGGCTGTTGCAAAGAAGTATCCAACTTTCCGCCGGGTAGAGGCTTCCACTCCCGACTGTTCTTTATATTTCTTTGCCAACTGGTAAACCCAGATCCACACCAGGAAAGGCAGGGCCACGAAGGCTGTTGCTTTGACGGCAGCACCCAGCGTAATAAGGAATATCCCGAGCAGGTTTTTCCCCTTCACTGCGGCAGCCAAACCGATTCCCATCAGCGCCACCATGAAAGCCTCATTGTGCATACCGCCCACAAGATGCAATAAAACCACGGGGTTGAGGGCGCCGATCCACACCGCAATCGCTTGTGACTGGTGAAGATCAGAGGCGATCGCTCCCGCAGCCCAGGCAATGCCAACCAAGGAAAGCATGCAGAGAATCTTGATGAGAAAAATACCAAGATGGATATTCCCATTAGTGAGTGCGACAATTCCTGCCATCAAGCCCAGGTGTAGGGGACCGTATGGAGTGGTTGTGTTCCGCCAGTCGCCACTAACCTCCAAATAGAGTGGGTTAAGGGTATCCCCGGTATTCATAACATTAGGGCCAACCTCGTAAGCGGAGTAGCCCATGTATTGAATTGTGCCTTGTGCAAGATACGAGTATGAGTCACGACTCAAAATAGGGCCCGCGATAATAAGCGGAGCCATCCACACAACCGTCACCAACAGCATTGCTTTCGTGCTGAGGACATCGTGCGGCAGTTTAAAAAGCACATTGCCGAGCTGCAACCACGTCACTAATAAGAGCGCTAGTCCCGCCCAAAAAAATACTTGGCTAAGTAACTGGCCATGGCCAAACCGCAACCACTCCAAATGTAAATGCGGAAGCCAAGAACCTTGAGTCAGTTTTGCTCCCGCACCCCAAGAACCGAAAGTGACTAAAAGCGTAGCTAGAAAACCCCACCATACGTAACGGGTCACTCCCACGGAAGAGAGCTCTGCGGTGACACCCGTCGGACGTGTTCTAGCCTTTGCTGACATAGTGGACTTTCTGCAGGTTGGAGTATGTGCCTATAGATTATCGTGTTTGGAGATCAACTTAGAAGGTACGTCTGATAACTTTCTCGATCATAGCCTCAAAAGCGTCCCCAAGTTGGGGTGAAACTCCTTCAACATTACGGAGCGCCGCAACCGCGGATGCGGCCTTTTGAGAAAGTTCCGCAATCTCGCGCTCGGATTCCTGGATAGCCCCGCTTTCCACAATGAGCTCGCGCGCCAGTGCAAGCTCTTCCTCATCGAGGTTTTTACCTACCAGGTTCCAGAGCTTAGTGGCACGGTTGGGTTTAAGAGCTTTCAGAGCATGAGAAAGCAAAACAGTACGTTTGCCTTCACTGATATCTCCACCAGACGGTTTGCCTGTCACGGAACTATCGCCAAGCACCCCCAGAATGTCATCGCGCAGCTGATAGGCGACACCCAAATTAACGCCGTAATCGCTCAGTATTTCTTTCATCTGGGACGACATTCCCGCACAAGCGCCACCGATATGGAGCGGGCGCTCAATAGTATAGGCAGCGGTCTTGAACCTGTTTACACGCCTCGCGTTGTCGGCATCTACTGTAGGGAGGGTTTCCCCATGGATATCCAGGTATTGGCCGGTCAGCATTTCGGTACGCATTGCGGACCAGTAGGGGAGAGCTCGTTGCAGGGCGGGTGCAGTAAGGCCCGCCGTGAGGAACATGTCATCAGCCCAGCACAATGCAATATCCCCGAGCAAAATAGCGGACGCTTCTCCATAATCAGCACTGTCCCCAAGAACTTTTCCGGCATCTTTTTGAGTGGCATGGGCGGCCTCAAAAATCCTGTGTACCGCGGGTTTGCCGCGTCGCGTGTCGGAGGCGTCAATAATATCGTCGTGGATAAGAGCGCCCGCTTGCACAAACTCTAAAGAGGCAGCCACGCGGGTCATCGCGTCAGACAGTTCGGGATACCTCTCTCCACCACCCGCTAGCCACCCAAGCCACACAAAAGTGGGGCGCACACGCTTGCCCCCACCAACGATAAAATCGGCCAATTGGGACAGCCAATTTTCGGCGCTTGTTCCCAATGCAGCATAGTGTGACTGCTGCTGCGAGAAGTATTCGAGCAGATTAGTTTTGACCATTTCCGCCCAGTTTTCAGGTAAGACTGACGGGAACTCGAAGGATGCGGTATTGCCGGACAAGAGGCCTCATTTCGATAGAATGGCGATCATGGCACCAAATAGCGCTGAATCTATCCTTGATCGTATCGAGGAATCCACCGCAGGGCGTATTCCTTTCTCCGTTGAATTTTTCCCTGCCCGCACACCCGAGGCACAAGAACGTCAATGGAGGTCAGTTAAAACTTACGAAAAGTGGGGTGCATGCTTTGCTTCTGTGACGTATGGAGCTGGGGGGTCCAACCGTGATCGAATGCTCGACATCACGAAAAGGATCTACGACGAAACAACGCTATTGCCGTTAGCCCACTTGACTGCCGTCAACCACTCCCGAAATGAGCTGGACCGAATTTTGGACAGCTTTGCGCAAGCGGGAATACACAACGTGTTGGCGCTCCGGGGAGACCCTCCTGGCGACCCGTTAGGTATCTGGCGCAAACACCCCAAAGGCGTGGAATTCGCATCCGAATTGGTCAGCATTATTGCCGACAGGGGAGACTTCCATATTGGGGTAGCAGCATTTCCCAACGGTCACTTCCGGGCCCCCACAATAGAGGCAGACACCCATTACACCCTGCAGAAATATAAAGCTGGAGCAAGTTTTGCGATAACCCAGATTTTCTTTGAGCCGGAAGCTTATTTGCGGCTCCGCGATCGCCTCGTAGCGGCAGGCAGAGAACTCGGGAACCGGCCTTTAATTCCCTCCATCATGCCCATTACTTCTTTGCGTTCTGCACAGCGAATGGTGGAACTATCGGGAGCGCGATTGCCGCGTTGGCTAGAACAAAGACTGGATGCAGCAGCGGGCAATAGCAGCGAAGAAGACGTTGCAGCCGTTACTGAATTAGGTATTGAGCTTGCTATTGATATGTGTGAAACCCTGATTAAAGAAGGGGTACCGTCACTACACTTCGACACCCTGAACAAAACACAACCGGTGGGACGGGTGCTGGAAGGACTGGGGCTTATCGAAAGCTCGTCGGAAGATCTTTGATGAGCACTCCAAAAGCTCTGGTGTCACCAGGAAAGTAGAAGTTGCGCAGTAAGTCCCGGTAACCAGATTTTCGGTAGAGCCGACATGCGGCGTTGTCCTCTTGAGAGTGCTCGGGAGTAGGCAAAATAATTGTGTCTTCCCGGCAGCTGGCCTCAATCTGATGCAGCATGCGGCTACCCCAACCCTTGCCTTGATGCTCTGGAACAATATGGATTTCGGAAAGTTCGAAATAGCGTTCTAGCGTTTCTTCGGTGTGGCGGGGAGAAAAGTTCTGGCTCTGCATGCCCCGTCTGATTTGGCCGCTCCACCACGACCTCCCGTTTCCTCGGTAGCCGTAGCTAATGCCTACCAGTGGGGCGGAGCGGGGATTGTTGTTGGGATCGGCCGGATTGTCGGAGTATTCGAAGAGACCGTATGCGATCCAGCCGTCAAAATAAGTGGCCTGGTACCACGCTCGGCGACGATTATGTTTCCAACTGAAGTCATAGTCCATGGCAGCAAGATAGACATCCATGGCATCACTGAGTCGGAGACGCATCACTTCGGGTGTCAGAGGAAGAAGTACCAGACTCATGGTTCCATTTCACCACGTTGGACATCCGCCTGCGGCCAGTCTGGATAATTTGTTACACCCGGGAGATACCTTCAAAGTGTCAGAGATGCAGGTCTTGTATCTGCAGGAACGTACGTAAAGGAGGGTGAACGTTGGATAAAGTTGCTGGCAAGTTGTCGCGAGCTCAACAACAAGAAGCAGAGAAAGCGTGGGCTTCTGCGGAGCACTTTTACTCCCTGGCGACCTGTGATGATATTCGTGACAGCATTCAAGCGAGCTACCTCGCTGCCTTAAAGGCTGCGGGAGCACTCGTCGCAAGCACCCCGAAAATCACACGTACCCGTCCTTTGACACGTGATGTGTGGGTACTTTTAGCGCGTATCAGCGACGACTGGGATGAAGATATCGCCTATTTTCGGCACTGGGATGGCATTCGCAGAGATGCGGAAATGGGGCTAACGGTTGCAATAACCAAAGAACAAGCGACGAGTTTTTTCCATAAAGTCGGAGAGTTTATGGACCGAGTAGCGCAGATTGCTCCTAACGTTGCTGCTTAGCTGACAGCTTATTTTTCTTTTCACAGGGTTTGTGGTGAGGAGCCATTAATCCACGTAGACTAAAAGTAGTCGGTATCGAGTGGAAATGAGGAATGAATGGCACTCTCTGAGCGTGAGCAACGTCTACTCGCGGAAATTGAGAGTGCGCTGACAGAAGATCAAGAGTTCACCGATTCTGTCGCCAAAGCGCAACGCGACAACAAAGATCGGACCGTACTGCGTGGTTGGACTTTGATAGCTGTTGGAGCACTACTCCTGGTGGGAGGATTCTTCGTAAAGATCGCCTCTTTCCCCCTTATCTCTCTACTGGGATTCCTAGTTATGTTCGGTGGGGGACTAATGCTGATTAAACACTCAGACAACCCCACAAATACAAAGACTGCAAAAAAGAAGACCAAAGCTAAAAAAGCAGTTGCGGATGACAACTCTAATGACGATCCAAACGGCTTAGCAGGAAGTTTCTACAAACGGTTCGAGCGCTAACTCCACCTCTATAACGTCCACATGCCCCGGGAAACCGGGGCATGTTTCGTATGCGGAGATTAATTAACCCGCCGACAGCCCATTTATGGCAACTAAACAGTCCCAAAAACAAAATTTTAAAACCGCTTTATCCCACCAATCCGTCTCCAAAACACTCAAAAAGTAGATTCCCCACTTTCCCCCACATATTTTCCTAAAATAATTTTCTAGCTCGTACATTCACTAGGAATTTCTTTAAAATACCAGTTCAAGTGGTATCGATGGGGTTATTGAGCTTGATTTGGGGGAAATAGTTGATGTTACGCATGTTATTTATGTGAAAATTGAGGTTTCTTTTTGGAAAATTAAAGGCATTTTCATCTTTTCACAGGGTGATATCCCCACTATTCTTAAGGCCAGTTCACAAGCTATTTTTTATGGCAATAACTTGTTTTTTTGCAGTGTTTTGATTGTTGGGTGGGGGATTGTGGGGTAATGTGGTGCATGACAGAGAGAAATGGGTAATTAGCAGGTAAATCTGATCTAAGTCATGAGGAAGGCGGTGGTCGAGAATGTTTCTCGGAACCTACACGCCAAAACTTGATGACAAAGGCCGCCTCACCCTCCCCGCCAAGTTTCGAGAGGAGCTAGCTGGGGGAGTGATGGTCACTAAAGGCCAAGATCACTGCCTTGCTGTTTACCCGCGGGAAGAGTTCAGCCAATTGGCTCGCCGCGCTGCACAAGCGCCACGAACCAAGCCTGAAGCTCGCGCGTTCTTACGTAGCTTGGCGGCGGGTACCGATGAGCAATTCCCCGATGCGCAAGGACGCGTCACTCTTTCTGCTGACCATCGTCGCTACGCACAACTTGAAAAAGAATGCGTAGTTATTGGCGCTGTTGATTATCTCGAGATTTGGAATGCAGATGCCTGGGCCGAATACGAGGCTGCCAATGAGCAAGCATTCTCAGATGCGCAAGATGAATCACTGCAAAACATCTTTTAGTGACAAGTAAATAGTGTTTTTGCGGAGATGCCACCAGGACTTTGGCTGGCTGCCCCTGACGTACTTCCCCAACGCCAGGTTCCGTCGGCCAGAGTCCTGGTGGCATCTCACATTTGTGTAAAAACCATTTTTAACTTGCACATTCACCGGGAATTCAGGCCATAAACAGGAAGGAGCGCGACATGGATCAGATCCACATTCCAGTCATGTTGGATCGCATTGTTGACCTTCTACGTCCTGGTTGTGCTCCCGAGTTTTCCTCCCATCCAATCGTTGTTGACGGAACCTTAGGACTTGGAGGCCATAGCGAAGCCATTTTGGACAACATCCCCAACGTGTCAGTCATCGGACTGGATCGCGACTCGCAAGCAATTGCAAAAGCGCAAAAACGTCTCGAAAAGTTTGGGGACCGGTTTGTAGCGCTGCACACCGAGTACCACAAGGTGCAAGGGGCTCTCGCAGAAGCCGACAACGCACTGTGCGAACGGGCGCTCGCCGAAGGCATCAATGGGGCGCTCTACGACCTGGGAGTCTCCTCAATGCAGCTGGATGAGGACGAACGAGGTTTTTCCTACAGCCGCAACGCCCCACTTGACATGCGTATGGATACCACCCAGGGACAAACTGCAGCTGACGTTCTTAACACCTATAGCGTGCAGGAATTAGCCTCAGTGCTACGTACTTACGGCGACGAGAAGTTCGCTAACAAAATTGCGCGAGCGGTAGTAAGCGAAAGAGAAAACCAGCCATTCTCAGAATCCCAAGAGCTCGTTGATCTGCTTTACCGCGTCATTCCAGCAGCTGCGCGGAGAACTGGGGGACACCCCGCAAAGCGCACATTCCAAGCCCTCCGGGTTGAAGTCAATCAGGAACTAGAAAGCCTTAAAGCTGCTCTGCCGGCCGTAATTGAACTGTTGGCAGTGGGAGGACGCGCAGTGTTCATGTCCTATCAGTCGCAAGAAGACAAGATAGTGAAACGCGTTTTCGCCGATTATTGCGCCTCTCACACGCCCCTGGATCTTCCCGTCGAACTGCCAGACGACAAACCAGAATTCCGACTGGTACGACGGGGTGCCGAAAAAGCTACAGCAGAAGAACGAGCACAGAATCCGCGTTCCGCTTCGGTAAGGGTACGCGCCATTGAACGGTTAGAGAGGACTGCAGCATGACGACCACTGCCCGGCCGCACAGCCGCACCCGCCGCGTCGATAGTCGAAGCAGCTATCGTTCTCGTAGCGCACAACGTGCCTTACAACGTCGCAATCGCCGTCTGCAACGCAGTTTTCAAGTCTCCACGGGAGCAGCTGTTCGCAACGGTGGTGCTAGCCGTGCCGAAGGATCCCTGATCCGCGGACGTAGTCGGCAATCAATTGCTGCTCAACTCGACAGCCAGAGTAAGGTTCGCAAAAAGCGTGCCAGCAAAATATCTTTTGTCGCCGCAATACTGATCGTATGTTTTGTAGGCCTCGGAATTTCGCTGGTTCTTTCCAGCTATGTTGCTAGCCAATCCGAGACGGTAGTGGCACTTGAACACACCAATAAAGAGCTCAAAGAGCGGGATGCTCAACTTACTAAAGAGTTGCAGGAAAACATGTCTGCAGCCCAGCTCGCAGAAAAAGCAGCCGCCATGGGTATGGTTCCCGCACGGGATGTCGCAACCCTTAACAAGCAGGGCTCGAAAGTGGTAATGGTTGGTACGCCGAAAGCTGCCCAAGGAGCTACCCTCTACAACATCAATCCCACCATTCCCGAGCGGATACCGCTGAAAGTTGCGGAAGATACGGATCCTGCTCCCGAAAAAGTGGAATTCGTGAAACGCGAAGACACAGGCTCCAAAAAGCGCGAGACCGCTGTTGCCCAGAAAGACAACGACAAAAAAGAATTGGAAATTCGCGCACTTCCGGATGAACCCCGCCAGCCTGCTGCAGCTCAGTAATTTTGGTCGGTACACTGAAACAGCTAGTAGCGACATTTGTTCACTGTGTAAGGAGTTGTGATGACCGGAGGTAGGCCCAGTCCCCGACGATCCTCCGGACCTCATTATGAGCAACCACGGCCGGTAGGACGCACCCATCATCAGCAACCGCGCAACGGAACGTCCGGAAACTTTGGTTCCAGTTTCGGTGTGATGGGGGAGAAGCTCTATTCCGTTTCCTACAATAAGCGGCTTCGCTCCGGCGGAATTATTCTCGTTCTTCTCCTCGTGTTGCTTTTCCTACAGCTCTCCAGAGTACAGATTGTGCAACGGTCATCCCTCCAAGAACAGGGGCGCAGCCAACGCACAGTCACCCAAGTTCTACATGCCGACAGGGGCGCAATAGTCGATATCAACGGAACCCGACTGGCGTACTCCCGAGATGCGCGAAACCTAACCTTCCAGCCGATGGCGGTACGAAAGCAAGTTGGGGCAGCGCATGAAGCTGACGATAGCGCACCTACTTTCCAGAAACTCATCAAAGATATTGCGCAATCAATGGAGCGCCAAATAGAAGGAATTGATGCCGAAGATATGGTTCTTCGGATGTCCTCCAACGAGCAATTCACCTATCTGGCCAAAAACGTTGATCCAGTAGTGGCAACGCGCATAATTGATAAATATCCGCAGGTCGGACAGGAGTACCAACAGATTCGGGAATATCCTGGTGGAGCCCTCGGGGCAAACATTATTGGTGCAGTGGGCGTCGACAACACGGGAATCTTGGGGCTGGAGTCCTCTGCTGACACCACCCTTGCAGGCCGCGATGGTACTCGTACCTATGACCAAAGCACCGACGGAGCCCTCATCCCAGGTTCGGAACGCAACGACACCGCACCAGTGGCCGGCAGTACCATCAAACTCACCTTGGATGCAGACGTCCAGTATTTTGTGCAATCACAAGTGGAGGCCGCGAAAGCAAACTCCGGAGCCCGCAACGTTCAAGCAGTAGTTTTGGATGCGAAAACCGGCCATGTGGTCGCCATCGCCAACGACAGCACCTTCAACCCCAGCAACAATCTGCTTCGCCAATCCGACTTTGATATGGGCAACCCCGCCATCACCGATCCCTTCGAACCAGGCTCTGTCCAAAAAGTTGTGGTTGCTGCTTCCGTTATTGAATATGGGTTAGCAAAACCCACAGACGTCCTCCAAGTACCTGGGCAAATTCGCATGGATAACGTAACAGTTAATGACGCCTGGGAACACGGAGTAATACCATTCACCGTCACCGGCATATTCGGAAAATCCTCAAACGTTGGCACCCTAATGCTCGCGCAACGAGTAGGCCGCGAACGTTTCGCAAAAATGTTGACGAAATTCGGCTTGGGACACACCACCGGAATTGAGTTAGCTGGAGAAAGTGCTGGTATTGTCCCCGCACTTCGGCAGTGGCAAGGCGGATCATTCGCCAACCTACCAATAGGCCAGGGTCTTTCCATCACCCTGCTGCAGATGGCGTCCATGTACCAAACCATCGCCAATGATGGAGTGCGTATCCCGCCCCGCATCATTGCTGAAATCAAGAAACCCAATAACCAGGTGGTGAGAGAACCATCACCCGCAGGGATTCGTGTTGTTTCCGAAGAAACCGCTAAGACTGTGCGCGACATGCTGCGCGCTGTTGTTCAAAGTGACACCGGATACCAACAAGGTACAGGACCCCAGGCGGCAGTCGAAGGCTACCAAATTAGTGGCAAAACGGGCACCGCACAGCAAGTGGACCCCAATACTGGCCGCTACTCCAACAGCATGTACTGGGTTACTTTCGCCGGTATTGCCCCGGCAGACAACCCCCGATATGTCATCGCCCTCATGCTTGATAGGCCGGTGCGCGGTGTACACGGTCAAGGGGGACAAAGCGCCGCCCCACTCTTCCACGACATTGCCGAGTGGCTACTGACTCGAGACAACGTTCCACTATCCCCTCCAGCGCCGCGCCTAACTCTCCAAGCAGGCTAAAAGGCGGTACGCTGATAACACAATAAGCACTGAAATTTTCAGCGTGAAAGAGACGTAAATGCAGACACTGAAAGAGCTCGCAGACCTCTGCGAAACTACCATTTCTGCAGATAGCAGCGATATTCAGATTTCAGATATCACGTTGCGATCTGGGGATGTGGATGACGGCTACCTGTTTGCTGCTCTCCCCGGCCAACGGGTGCACGGTGCTAGCTTCGCCTCCGAGGCCGTCTCCAAAGGAGCGCTAGCTGTGCTCACCGACGAGACCGGCTCACAGCTCCTCGCTGAACAGTCCCTGGACATCCCCACGCTAGTTGTCCCCGATGTTCGAGCCATCTTGGGAGCCGTCAGTGCCGCCATTTACGGTTGCCCGACAGACACCCTGCTGGTCATGGGCATCACCGGGACATCCGGCAAAACCACCACATCCTATTTCATTGAATCCGCTTTCCGGGCAGCTGGACATTCGGTGGGAATGATCGGCACAACTGGCACCCGCATAAACGGTCGTCCAGTGCCGACCTCACTCACCACACCGGAAGCCCCTGATCTGCAGCGACTTTTCGCAAAAATGCGGGACAAAGACATCCATCGAGCAGTAATGGAAGTGTCCAGTCATGCCCTCTGCCTCGGTCGCGTCTCCGGAACCCACTTCCGTATCGGTGGTTTTCTTAACCTCTCCCAAGATCACCTGGACTTCCACGAAACCATGGACGATTACTTTGCTGCCAAAGCAAAGCTCTTCACTTGTGATTCGGGAACGTGCTGCGACCGCGCCGTCATCTGTGTCGATGACGAGTGGGGCCAGAAAATGTTAGAAATCGCCACCGCATCCGGGCTCGATCCAGTAACCGTCTCCACAGTGACTACCGCTGACTACAGCGCAGGACCCTCCCAGCTCAAACCTGACGGCACCCAAACTTGCGTCGTCACCACCCCCAGCGGCGAAGAAACAGAATTATTCCTTCCCATGCCTGGGCGTTTCAATGTTGCGAACGCGCTCATGGCCATAGCGATGGTGGAATTAGCCGGTTTGCCTATTTCTGAGGCCCTGGCAGGTATTGCCAACGTGGTTGTGCCCGGACGCCTCGAGCGAGTAGATAAAGGACAAGACTTTATAGCGGTCGTCGATTATGCCCACAAACCAGCTGCGGTGGCGGCAGTAATCGAAGAGCTACGCGGCGAAATTGACGGCCGGTTGGCGGTAGTTTTAGGGGCCGGGGGAGATCGCGACGCCAGCAAACGCGCAATTATGGGCAAAGAAGCAGCACAAGGCGCAGACCTTTTCATCATCACGGACGACAATCCGCGAAGCGAGGATCCCGCCACGATTCGGGCCGCAGTGGAGGCTGGCACCGAGCAAGTACCGGCGGAAGAAAGAGCAGAAATCCGCAATATTGGCGACCGGGCGCAAGCCATCCGGGAAGCTATCGCCTGGGCCCAGCCAGGAGATGCGGTACTCGTCGCTGGTAAAGGCCATGAAACTGGCCAAAAAATTGGTGGCACAATCCACCATTTTGATGACTGTGAAGTTGTGGAGGATGCTCTACTAAGATACTTAAGCGGCGACCTGTGACGCCAAAGTAGGGGTTGTTAATTATGATTGCGCTCTCATTAAGTAAGATTGCTGCCATCGTTGGTGGGACACTCAACGAATGTGCTGATCCGGACACTATAGTGACCGGCACAGTGGAATTTGATAGTCGCCAGATTACCGACGGCAGCCTGTTCTTGTGCATTCCGGGAGCGCGCGTTGATGGACACCGCTACGCCGCACAAGCGGTAGCTGACGGTGCTGTCGGTGTTATTGCGACACGACCGGTTGATGTGCCTGCCATCATGGTGGAGCCGCTAGGGGAGGTAGAGAGCACGTCATCTGCCCTGGAACACGACACTGATGGTTCGGTGGCGGCCGTCCTAGATGCGACTGCCAAACTAGCACGACATGTTGTGAAAACACTCGTCGCAAAACACCACCTCACCGTTATTGGTATTACCGGATCATCCGGGAAAACCACAACAAAAGACCTCGTCACAGCGGTTTTGAAGAGTAAAGGTGAGGTGGTTTCCCCACCCGGCTCGTTCAACAATGAGCTCGGATTTCCGTGGACCGCGCTGCGTGCCACCGAAGACACCGATTTTCTGGTGCTGGAAATGTCTGCCCGCGGTATTGGCCACATCAAGCAGCTTTGCGAAATAATCGCTCCCAGTATCGGGGTGGAACTCAACGTTGGCAGCGCCCATCTAGGTGAATTCGGTTCCCAAAAGGCGATTGCACAAGCAAAAGGCGAACTGGTGGAAGCACTGCCTGCTGGCTGCTATGGGGGAGTAGCGCTACTAAACGACGATGATCCGCTAGTTGCCGCGATGGACAGCCGCACCTCGGCTCGAGTACTGCGCTTTGGGTCCCGCCCCCAAGCTGATTACCAATGCTCCGACATTCGACTAGATGACTACTCCCGTTCCTCCTACACTCTCCACACCGGCGGTCGCGAGTACCAGGTGTCATTAGCTGTTGCAGGTCGACACAATGTCCACAATTCGCTGGCTGCCCTGGCGGTAGGGCAGGTGTGTGGAGTTCCCCTTGAGAAAGCGATTGCGGAACTCGCAACTGCTGAAATTGTTTCGGGTAGGCGTATGGAGATGATGCAATTATCTACTGGCGTCACCATCATTAATGACTCATATAACGCCAACCCAGACTCCATGGCTGCAGCGTTTAAAGCTTTATCCACGGTTGCCCATCCGAAAGATAAACCGGTGCGCAGGAGTTGGGCAGTTTTGGGCATTATGGCCGAGCTGGGGGAAGAGTCGACGCACGCCCATCAGGCGCTCGCGGAAGTGCTCGCCAAGGAAAACATCGACCACTTGGTTGCTGTCGGGGATCAGAAAGAAATGCAATCTCTCTATAAAGCAGCCAATGCACTCGGAATTGATGCGCGGAGCGTCCATACTAAAGAAGAAGCTATCGCCTTGCTAGAAGAAGAGTTAGCAGACGATGATGTAGTGCTAGTGAAGGCTTCACAGTCTGTCGGTATGTGGGACATTGCGGAAGCTTTGCAAACGCGTGATCCGCAGGCAGAGTAGAAAAGGAAAATAACAAGTGGCTCAAATTATCGTCGCACTATGCGTGTCTACCTTAGTGTCTATTCTGCTGACACCGGCACTCATTAAACAGTTCCGTAAAATCGGCGTGCGACAGGAAATTCGTGAGGATGGTCCCCAGACTCACTTACACAAAGCAGGAACTCCCACAATGGGAGGAATTGCTATCATCGCCGGAATTTGGGCTGGCTATTTTGCGGGTGTCATTGTCGGTGCCGTGACGGGGCGAGGAGGGCCCGGACTTTCTGGATTGCTGGTGCTCATGCTCACCACCTGTTTGGGGCTGGTGGGTTTTGCGGATGACGGCATTAAGGTTTTTAAGAACCGCAACCTCGGGTTGACCCCCAAAGCAAAATTCGCGGGACAGTTCGTTTCAGCGATCCTCTTCTCGTCCCTCGTTATCTTTTTCCCCAACGAAAATGGGTTGACCCCGGCCTCCAAATTCGTGTCCGTCACCCGCGACCTACCCGTCTTGAGCCTCGCTGCTGGCGGCGGAATTCTCTTCATTATTTTCTCGTACTTTGTGATTACCGCCTGGTCGAATGCTGTGAATATCACGGACGGCTTGGACGGGCTTGCCGCAGGCTCTATGGCAATCGTCATGGGAGCCTACACGCTCATAACCTTCTGGCAGTTCCGCAACTCTTGTGCCACAACAGGCAACTCCATGGGGTGCTACCAGGTGCGCGACCCACTAGACGTAGCTCTATTGTGTGCAGCGGCTTTGGGAGCCTGCATCGGCTTTTTGTGGTGGAGCGCCAACCCCGCCAAGATCTTCATGGGGGACACCGGATCACTCGCATTGGGTGGCCTGGTGGCGGGAGTGTCGATCGTAAGCCGCACCGAAATCCTGATGGTTGTTATCGGCGCACTCTTCGTTATTGAGATCTTCTCGGTGGTGCTGCAGGTTGGGTTCTTTAAAGTTACCGGCCGGCGTATCCTCCGAATGGCGCCCTTCCACCACCACTTCGAACTGGGTGGCTGGAAAGAGACCACGGTAATAGTACGGTTCTGGCTGATCGCAGGACTTTCCGCAGGTCTGGGATTAGCTGTGTTCTATGCGGATTGGTTGACAAAGGTGGCTGGCTAATGGTGGCATTACCTATTCCCCTCAAAGGCGAATCCGTCATGGTTCTGGGAGCTGGTGTCTCCGGTATGGCGGCAGCACGACTGTTGCTGCATATTGGCGCACAGGTCAGTGTTGTTGAGGATAATCCGGAGGTTGCACAAGCTGCGCAACATCTAGATGTCCCGGTATACACCATGCAGGAAGCAATCTCCCACGTCCCGGAAACCTCATTGGTTGTCACCAGCCCGGGGCTCCCTCCACACCATTCGTTTTTCAAGGAAACCGCGAAAGCGGACATACCAGTGTGGGGCGATGTTGAACTCTGCTGGCATGTCGATAAAGCCGGATTATGCGGACCTTCGCGAGTGTGGATAGCCGTCACCGGCACCAACGGTAAAACCACCACAACTGCCATGACCACTGACATTTGTCGCGCCGCCGGAATGAACGCGGTAGCTTGCGGAAATATTGGCTACCCCATTGAAGACGCACTGCTCGATCCGGCACATCCCGATGTACTAGTGTGCGAGCTTTCCAGCTTCCAACTGCACTGGGCGCCCAGCATTAAACCATTGGCGGGAGCGGTTCTTAACGTTGACGAAGACCACATTGATTGGCATGGTTCAGTCGATGCCTACGCTCAAGCAAAAGCACAGGTATTGAATGGGCTCTATGCGGTAGTTGGGCGCGACGATAAACGCGCCCGGGAACTTGGCGAAGAATGCGCAGCCCACAATGTGATTGGTTTCCGGATGGGAGAACCCCTGCAGGGCGAAATAGGGGTGCATGAAGAGGGGCTTTTCGACAATGCTTTTGGCCCCAACGAAACTGTCCGTTTCTTAATCGAGTGCGCGGACATCACCCCCTCTGGGCCCGCTGGAATTCTGGATGCGGGAGCGGCGGCCGCCCTCTCCATGGCGGCAGGTGCCATGCCAGAACATGTCAACAAAGGCCTCCAGAATTTTGAAGTGGCGCCCCATCGCAACAACGTTATTTTGGAGCAAGAAGGCATCGCCTACGTGGACGACTCCAAAGCCACCAATCCGCATGCTGCCCGCAGCTCCATGCTGGGATACGAAAACATTGTGTGGATTGCCGGAGGTCAACTGAAAGATGCCGACATCGCGCCGCTCATCAAAGAAGTTAAAGAACGGCTGCGCGGAGCTGTCATCCTGGGGAAAGACGGCGACATTATTGTGCGCGAACTGAAAATACATTGCCCAGACATCCCGGTTGTTCGCATCACCACAGGCGATGACGGCACCGATGTACCTCCGCCCCTGCCCGTTACTGAACAAGCCATGCGCGAAGCGGTTACCGCAGCACACGAAATTGCGCAGCCGGGCGACACCGTAGTACTTGCACCCGCAGCTGCCAGTTACGACATGTTCCGGGGGTATGGCCACCGCGGTGACCTTTTTGCCGAATACGTGTGCGATCTTTACGACTTGCCATCCAGTGAACACTGTTACCACCGCTCACCAGACGACAAGGGGCGCAGTAGCTAATGGCTTTATCACCACGTGCGTTAGGAGAACGCGTCAAGGGTTACTTTAACCTCGGAGAGAAAAGCTCCAAGGCACCCCAGGCACGTCCTTCACGCCGTTCTGATGATGCCTCAGACGGGACCCTATCGGGTGGTATTCGGCGTGCATATGATGCGTTGAAACACCACTACACGGGGCCGCTAGCAGATGCGCACCTCATCGTAACGTTGTGCGTCATCCTGTCGGTCATTGGCCTCATCATGGTGCTTGATGCCTCTGGACCAGCCTCGCTGCGCGACTACGGAAACTACTACATGGTTTTCATCCGGCAGGTAGTTTTCGTCACGCTGGGATGGATAGCGTTCTACGTGGCAGTACGGTTACCGGTGTCAGCCCTCCGAAAACTGGCGTTCCCATTCTATTTGGTCTCCATTGTGCTGCTGGTACTGGTGCTCATCCCCGGTATCGGTAGTGAAATCAATGGTGCCCGCTCCTGGTTCGTGTTCCCACACTTCAGTTTCCAACCATCGGAGCTCGCCAAAATTTCCCTCATCGTTATTCTCGCGATGGTTTTGGGGCAGTTAAATCCCATGTCAACCATCGGCGACATGCTGAAACCCATGGCTGGATTCTTCATCCCCATGGTTGTTTTGGTGGTGCTGCAGCGCGACCTCGGCATGGCTGTGACCTACGGCGTGGTGTTTTTCGCGTTCCTTTTCTTCGGCCGGATGCCCATGAAGGTTATCGGCTGGTTGGCGTTCCTGGCTGGCACACTTTTTGCGATCTTGACGGTGACGGTAGGTTTCCGTGCGGACCGACTAGTGACCTACTGGCACCAACTGCAGGGAAAGGCCTACGACGCACAGAATGTTGGCTACCAAGCGAGACAGTCTTTACTCGCACTTGCAGACGGGGGAATAACGGGTGTTGGATTAGGACAATCCCGCGCCAAATACTTTTATCTTCCGGAAGCGTCGAACGACTTTATTTTCGCGATTCTTGGCGAAGAACTCGGGCTTTTGGGGGCACTGGTCGTTATTGGCCTCTACGGCGCATTGGGCTTCGTGGGGCTCCGCATCGCAAGTCGCGTCATTGATCCTGCTTTGCGGTTGATGGCTGCGGTGGGCACCACCTCCATCGTGGTGCAGGCGTTCATCAATATGGGATATGTGTCCGGATTGTTGCCCGTCACTGGTCTCCAACTGCCGCTCATCTCTGCCGGCGGTTCCGCTACGGTAACGACACTGTTTTTGCTGGGGCTGATCACAAACGCGGCCCGACATGAACGGGAAGCTATTGCTGCGATCAATACTGGCGGCGGGCGCTTGGGCAAATTCTTCCGGCTGCCTGAACCAGTCGTCACACACTTTGACGACACCCCCGACTTTGGAGTCATGACTAGTTTCTTCGCCAGGCTAGTGAACAATCCCACCAGTTCCTCCTACCATTGGGGACCGAAGCGAAACGGTAGGGAAAACGGCACAAGATCCCATTCTCCGCAGCGCGGGCAAGGAGCCTCCACCCGTACTGCTCAACGTCCCCCACAGCGTCGTTCCACCGAACGCACCTTGCCGCCCCTCGACAAGCCCACCGGTCAGCGTTTCCGTACGCCACCACGGGGTAGTTCGCGGGGCCGCCCGAACCGACCCAATAGGTAGTATTTTCACTACGGTATGAAAGTTAGGTTAGTTAGATGAGTGATCGCCCACTATCAGTTGTTCTTGCTGGTGGCGGAACCGCAGGCCATATTGAACCTGCGATGGCAGTGGCAGATGCCTTGCGTGAACTTGACCCTGCTATAAAAATCACTGCGCTCGGTACTGTGCGGGGATTGGAAACTACGCTGGTTCCCGAACGCGGCTATCCTCTAGAACTTATTCAAGCGGTACCACTCCCGCGTCGCATTACGAAAGACCTATTCTTGGTTCCGCACCGCTTGTGGAAGTCAGTGAAGCAAGCACGGGCCGTCATGGACGACGTGGAAGCAGATGTACTAATCGGGTTCGGCGGATATGTCTCCATGTCCGCGTACCTCGCGGCACGGATGCCGTTCCGGAAAAAGATCCCATATGTGGTGCATGAAGCAAATGCCCGAGCCGGTATCGCCAATAAAATCGGCGCCGGTAAGGCTGCCCGGGTGCTGGGGGCGGTACCAGATTGTGGATTTCCGATCGAGCAAGTTGGTATCCCGGTACGTCCCTCCATCTCCAGTCTCGACCGGGCAGCGCTACGGGAAGAAGCACGCGAATTCTTCGGACTTGATTCGGAAAAACCGGTGGTGCTGCAATTCGGAGGGTCCCAGGGCGCACAATCGTTAAACCGGATCATGCACGAGTCCGTCCAGCCACTAGCTGACCTGGGAGTAGGGGTTTTGCATGCGGTGGGACCCAAGAATTTTGATGCCGACGATCCCACCATAGGGGGAGAGCCAGCCGGCGACGTCGACTACTTCACAGTGGGCGGAAAACCGGCGCGCAACATTGCCCCAGCGGGTGCACCACCACAAGTGCAGGTGCCCTACATCAACTATATGAACTACGCTTACGCTGCTGCAGATCTGGTGATATGTCGCAGTGGGGCGATGACGGTCGCAGAAATCTCGGCAGTCGGTCTGCCGGCGCTATATGTGCCATTACCCATCGGAAACGGCGAACAAGCTTTAAACGCGGAACCTGTGGTGGCCGCGGGCGGCGGGTCGCTGATTCACGACCACGATCTCACCGCCGAAAAACTGACCCACTGGGTTTCAGAGCTACTGTCCGATCGGGACAAATATAAAGCAGCTGTCGAAAGCGCAATAACTGCTGGTTCTCGCGATGCTGCCGAAAAAGTTGCTCACATCGCTATTGACGTTGCACACGGCCAATCCGCTTCTCCTGAAGGAGATCAAAAATGAGTAATAGCCTTCCTTCCGACTTGCAACACGTCCACATGATTGGAGTGGGCGGTGCTGGTATGTCAGGTGTTGCCCGGATCTTGCTCGCCCGCGGTGGTGCAGTAAGTGGCTCCGATGTGAGGGATTCTCGCACCCTCGTGGCATTGGAGGCACGCGGGGTGAAAGTGGCAATAGGCCACGACATCGCCAACCTCGAACTGCTGGAGCGAGAACCCGACTGCGTCATCGTTTCCTATGCAGCCATTCCCGAATCCAACCCAGAACTGCGGGAGGCTCGTCAGCGGGGAACCCCCATCAAAACCCGTTCCCAAGTGTTGGCTCAGCTCATGGAGGGCTATCGCACCCTTCTGATCGCCGGCACGCATGGTAAAACGTCCACAACCTCGATGGCTATTGTGGCTTTCCAAGGATTTGGATCCGACCCATCGTTTGCGGTGGGAGGGGCGCTCCATGAGACGGGCACCAATGCTCATCACGGTTCTGGCGATTTGTTTATTGCGGAAGCAGACGAATCTGATGCGTCCCTTTTGCAGTACCGGGCATCAATGGCCATCGTCACCAACGTCGAACCAGACCACCTGAACTTTTTCGGGACTGCAGAAGCCTACTGCCAAGTGTTCGCCGATTTTCTTGACTGCATAGAGCCAGGCGGTGCGCTCATCGTCTGTGTCGACGATCCGGGATCCCGCACCCTTGCGGCATACGCGGTACAGCAAGGGCTGCGCGTTATTGGCTACGGCACAGAAACCGCTGCTGCACAGGCGATCCGGGATGGTATCCCGGTGGGTGGAGTGCTGCGCTTTTGGGAACCCACCGTGGATGGCCTGCGCGCCAGCATCCAACTAAGCGAAGAGGTTAGCCCACGCGAACTCATCCTTCCGGTCCCAGGCGAACACATGGCGCTCAATGCACTCTCCACCTTGCTGGCGGTACGTGAATATGGGGGAGACGTGGCGCAAAGCCTCGAATCCCTGAAACATTTCGGCGGAGTTAACCGGCGTTTCCAATACCACGGAAAAGCGCAAGGGATCCGTGTGTACGATGACTACGCCCACCATCCCACCGAGGCGCGCGCGGTGTTGACCGCCGCCCGGGAAGTGGCAGACGCTGACCCCCAAGATACTGGCCGACCAGGCCGTGTCATTGTGTGCTTCCAGCCGCACCTCTACAGCCGAACCCAAGAGTTTGCGGAAGAATTCGCAAAAGCACTCGACCTCGCCGATTATGCTATCGTGCTGGATATTTACGGAGCTAGAGAACAGGCTATACCGGGGGTGACGGCAGAGCTTATCACCAGCAAACTGACTATTCCCCACCGCTACCAACCCGATTTCTCTAAAGTTCCCTACGACGTGGTGGCAATTGCCGAACCCGGCGACATTGTGCTCACTATGGGAGCCGGTAACGTGACGATGGAAGCAGATGCCATCTTGTCGTTACTAAAGGGGTAGTAGTGGAACTGTCCGCAAAGTTCACCCTGCCACGCACCGCCCGCATCATCATCCAAACAGTTTTGGGTCTCACCATGGTGGTGTCGGTGGCGCTAGCTGTGGTGCTCTTTATGACCCCGCTTTTCGTCGTCAAAAATATTCAAGTTGACGGCGTCCAAGTGCTCAAAGAAGAACACGTCATTAAAGTCTCCGAAATAAAACCCGGAACCCGACTTGCTCAACTCGATACGCATGCTGCTGCCCTCCGTGTGGCACAACTTCCGAGGGTCAAGAAGGTGCGGGTTTCGGTCGCCTACCCAAGTCGTGCAATTATCAAAGTTGATGAGCGCGTGGGAGTGGCGTTTTTCCGCGCTGAAGGCATCTTTTTTGAAATAGCAGCTGACGAAGTTGTTATGAAGTCTCGGGTTAAGCCGCGCAATATCCCAGAAATTGTGGTTCCCAATCCCGACAAAGCCAGTCTGCAACGAGAAGCCGCCGTCAAAGTAGCCCAACGTCTGCCTGCCGACATCAAAGAAAAAGTAAAAGTCATTCGGGTGGATTCAGCAGCCATGGTGGTTTTGGTACTGCGAGATGGGCGTCGCATAGAGATGGGTTCGCCCACCCGGATAGCAGACAAGGTCGTCACCCTCCGCATTGTGCTTTCGCAAGAGGGCCGGGTCTGGAATATCGCCAATCCAGAACTTCCTACGCGACGTTAAAAGTCAAGGCTGAAAGCTTATTCCACCAATTTTTCTAAATGGTGGCTGCCCGGTGTGTCACCTTGGGTTCAAGGGGTCGAGTTCTTATCCTGTACGCGCACTGAAGGGTGTATTAAACCTTCAACCATAGCTTTAGACGGGAGAGCACTATATGACCACGCCACAGCACAATTTGGCCGTGATTAAAGTCGTCGGCATCGGCGGCGGTGGTACTAACGCCATCAAAAGAATGATGGGCGAAGGTATGACCGGCGTCGACTTCATCGCCCTGAATACCGACGAACAAGATCTACTGGACTGCGAAGCCCCCACCAAACTGGACATCGGCCAAACCACCACCCGCGGCTTGGGGGCAGGAGCAGACCCTGCTGTGGGAGAGCGCGCAGCTAAAGACAATTCGCAAGATATTGAAGATGTCCTCACTGGCGCTGACATGGTGTTTGTCACTGCTGGCGAAGGCGGCGGAACGGGTACTGGTGGTGCTCCCATCGTTGCGAATATTGCACGTGACCTAGGCGCATTGACGGTTGCGGTAGTAACGAAACCCTTCTCCTTCGAAGGTAAACGACGTGCGGAAAACGCTGCGGCGGGTATCGAGAAGCTGAAAGGTGCATGTGACACCCTCATCACCATTCCCAACGATCGACTCCTGCAGCAGGAAGATCGTTCAATTTCCATTAATGACGCTTTCTCGAAAGCTGATGAAGTTCTCTTCAATGGTGTCCAAGGAATTACCGAACTTATCTCCACCCCCGGTCTCATTAACGTCGACTTCGCGGACGTGAAGTCGGTTTTGGCAGAGTCCGGATCCGCGCTGATGGGTATCGGTCGGGCCTCTGGGAATGATCGTGCCGCCAAGGCCACTGATGCTGCCATTAATTCACCACTGCTGGAATACAGCATGGAGGGTGCTAAAGGCGTGCTGCTGTCTATTGCCGGCGGCTCCGACCTCGGCCTCTTTGAAGCCAATGAGGCTGCCAGCATTGTCCGCGATAAAGCCCATCCGGATGCCAACATTATTTTCGGTACCGTTATCGACGATTCTCTGGGAGACGAAGTTCGCGTCACCGTAGTCGCAGCTGGTTTCGAGGGAGGCGAGCCCCCGAAGCGCATGTTCGACGCCACTGGTATGCCGGTCGACGAACTGGATGTTATTGACGAAGAAGAACCCGCAGAAGCCGGAGTGACTATTCGTCAACGTGCCAAGAGGGTGTCGGAGGAAGACGATATCGACATCCCGCCCTTTATGCGGTAACTGGCTCCAACGTAGGAATAACTGCAATGACACGCCCGCAGGATCAACGCAGCGCATTCTCCTCTGAGGATGCGCCACCCGCGGTGCGCGTAAGGCGTGTGATCACAACACGAGCGGGTGGACAATCCACTGGCCGCTACCACGGACTTAATCTCTCCCTGGATGTGGGTGACAATCCCGTCACCGTCACCCGCAACAGGGAGAGGTTAGCCGAACAGCTAGGCCTCGATCTGAACCGCTTTGTGTGGATGGAACAAATCGCCGGACCACACGTCCACGTTGTGGAAGAACCCCTCGAAGATGTTGAAACTGGAGTGAGCCGTCCCGCCCTCGAAAATGTCGACGCGGTAGTAACGACCTGCGTTGACCTCCCACTAGTGGTACTTGCTGCAGATGCTGTACCGATTTTGGTAGGGGATGACGAAGCCGGAGTTATAGCCGCAATAAATGGCAGCAAATGGGGAGTACGTGCCGGGATTCTGGCCAACACTCTCGAAGAGATGGTGCGGCTGGGTGCCCGCCATGACCATATGCATGCCCTGCTGGGGCCTTCGGCTACTGGGCGTAATTATTTTGTTTCCGCTGCGGAAGCCCGAGATATTGAGGCACATCTTCCGCACTCTACAACTCAACACAAAAACGGGAAATGGGTGCTGGATCTTCGCAGTGGCATCACCCATTACCTACTGGAAGCAGGTTTAGCGGGAGTCAATGTTGACCCCCGTTGCACGATCGAAGACGAAGCTTTCTACAGCACCTTCAGAGAGGGGAAAACAGGTCGCCAAGCTGGGATAATTTGGAGGTCGACTACATGACAAAAACTATTGCACAAGGCTATCAGGACACTCAGGAACGTATTCGCGCTGCATGTGAGGAAGCAGGTCGCGATCCGCAAGACGTCAGCTTGATGGTTGTCACTAAATTTCATCCGGTAGAGACGGTTGCGGAACTAGTGCGCCTTGGGGTGCGCAACTTTGGTGAAAACCGTGAACAGGAAGCGCGGCAGAAAGCCCAACAGCTCCTGGAATTGGATGCGGAAGAAGGAGTGCTGCAAGGGAAAGCTGCAGAGTGGTCCATGATTGGGCAGTTACAGAGCAACAAGTGCAATGCAGTCTCTCGGTGGGCACACAGCGTGCACTCGGTTGACTCCCAAAAACTGGTGAGACGCTTGGGCAATGGGGTACGCCGCGCACTGGATGAAGGCAGCCGAACCGACTCCAAACTAGGTATCTTTTTGCAGGTAAGCATCGACGACGATATTGCGCGCGGCGGAACCAGTGAAGATGAGGTTTTTCGCCTAGCTGACCAGACAAGCGACGATCCCAATTTACAGCTGCGTGGCTTAATGTCAGTGCCGCCCTTAGATTCTGATCCGGACAAATGCTTCGGCTACCTACAACAACTTTCACAACAACTTCAGGAAAATCACCCTGAAGCAAACGAAATTTCAGCTGGCATGACCAGTGATTTAGAGGCAGCGATTCGGCACGGATCAACCTGTGTTCGAGTCGGTACGGCCATTCTTGGTCCACGTCCACAGCAGCACTAATGGAGGAACCATGAAATTTGTTGACAACCTTAAAAAATATTTCGGAATGGCCCCGCCAGACGAGAACGACTATTTAGACGACTATGTCGAAGACCCCGGCTATGCGGAAGAATATGGCGACCGGTACGGTGACAAATACTCCGATTATGGCTACCAAGAGGGAGAATACGACGACTATGGAAATCCCCCTGGAGCCACACCGCTGCCACCCCTGCATTCTCGGGATCGTTACGGTGACGAATCGAGTCGCTACGCTCCGCGGGAAGCCAAACAAATAACAACTGTGAGCCCCAAATCATACGCAGAAGCCGAACTTATCGGTAAACGATTCCGGGAAGGCAATCCAGTAGTCGTGGATCTGTCCCGCCTCGACACCGCGCTTGGACAGCGTCTCATCGACTTTTCGTCCGGATTGGTGTTCGCCATGGACGGTTCGCTGGAGCGTATTGCGCGGAAGGTTTTCCTGCTTTCACCTGCGGAAACAGTTGTTAACGACGAAGATCGTCGGCGGCTCGAAAACAACTACGGTCACTAAGCCGCAAAAGCTACGCAGGCGTATTCAACTACGCATGTGCGGGATCGCTAGTTCGACAGTAAGGTAAGAGTGTGACTATTTTTGCCACTATTTTGTACTACTTGCTGCGCATTCTTTGGCTTTTGTTGTTAGTTCGCATCGTAGTAGAAATGATTTTCTCCTTTGGGCGCTCATGGCGACCCGGCCCCAAACTTAGCTCCGTTCTCGAAGTTGTTTTTAGAGCTACAGATTGGAGTCTGAAACCCATCCGGAAGGTGCTGCGCCCGGTAGGGGTAGGAGGAATCGGGATAGACTTCTCTCCGCTGATCGTATTTTTTATAATCAGCATTCTGATTCGGCTAACCATTGTGTTGGGAGCCCGGCCACTCACTTTCGGAATGCTGTTTTAATCAACACGAGGATAATAAACGAGGAAACAGAGCTGAATTAATCCATAAAATTGGTGCTTTTAGCGAAATATTTTAGTTTTAATGCTTCTTTTTGTCGCTACCCGTAAGGTATTTGCCACTCAATCGTTATAGTATGGCAATATTAAGGTGTAAACTCATGTGACTCGTGAGAATACGTGAATAGAGTAACTAGATAAGCTTGCGTGCTTATAACTGGAAACACTAGAGGGAGAGTTCCCATGGTAACGCTAACCCCAGCAGACGTACACAATGTTGCGTTCAGCCGGCCTCCAATCGGCAAACGCGGCTACAACGAAGAAGAGGTCGACCAGTTCCTCGACCTCGTTGAAGCTGAGCTCAGTCGCGTTCTCGAGGAAAAGGACGACTTGGAACAGCGTGTCGCTGAGCTGAACAATGAGCTTGAGGACGCTCATGCAGAGGTCGAACGTGCTCGGGCTGCTGTTGATAAGGCTGCTGTCGCTCCCGAAGCTGCGCCAGCACCTGAACAGAAAACCTCTAGCGGCCCTGTCGACAACGAAGTTAACCTCAAGGCAGCTCACATTCTTGGTCTTGCTCAAGAAATGGCAGACCGCCTTACCAGCGAAGCACGTCAAGAAGCAGACGAATTACTCGCCAGCGCCCACAGTGAGGCAGACCGGCTCGTTACTGAAGCCACGGAAACTTCCGAACGGCGTATGGCAGAGACCGAAAGCAACATCAAGGCGATGGAAGAAGAGGCTGTGCAGAAGCACACTACTCTTATGGAAACCATCAACCAGCAACGTTCTGTTCTGGAAGGTCGAATCGACCAACTGCGTACCTTCGAACGTCAGTACCGCAGCCGTCTCCAAGAGCTACTCGAAGGCCAGCTAGAAGACCTGCGTGGTTCCAATGTGGGGGAGAGCTTCGGCTAAATACTGCTAGTTCACGTTTAATCTCGAGTCGTTAATAAGCGGCGCCAGGATGGCTTCCGAAGCCATCCCGGCGCCGTTTACTTAATTTGCGATACACTCGAACTAACGCAAATTCTTCGCCGTTAGGATTGTTTATGCTCATTCTTGCCCTCATATGCACCGTTCTTGGCCTCGCACTACTAATCGCAGCCTTAGCCACGGGAATTCTGCCACTTGCCTGGGCTTGCATTGGTGTCTGCGTGCTGGGTTTCATTTTCCTGATCGTTGACATTGTTAAACATCGCAAATCCAAGAACGCCTCCGAGGAAGAGCCAGCAGAGGGTACAGACGATTCCGCCGATGCTGATACTGAGGACGCAGCCGAAGAAGCAGCGGAGGATGCAATCATTGAGGATTAGATAATCCTGCGTACGACAAAGTGAGTTCGTCTTTTCGAAGAAGAAAAAGTAAACTAAAGACCTGACGTTGAACCGGCTATCACCGGGGAGTCTCCGGAAGAACAGCTGCGGTCGCAGCCCAGTAGAACCGGACGGGTAAGCCCGACATAGCTGTTATAAGAGGGTTGTGCACACAACCAAACGGGGTGGTACCGCGGAGCCACGCCTCGTCCCCGTACTGCATTAAACTATTGGGTTTTATAGACGAGGAGCAGGCCTTCCATGGGCACAGATCCGCAACATAATAATGATCTGAAGAGCACCACAGTCGGTGCCGTTTATCCAAAAGTCAGTATGACCGCTGGACGCCCCATTTCCAGCCCTTCATTTCCTGAACTCGAACAGGAAGTTCTTCAATACTGGGAGGAGCACGACACTTTCCGCAAGTCCGTTTCCCAACGTGACGAGGCGGAAGAATACGTGTTTTACGATGGGCCTCCCTTCGCCAACGGGCTTCCTCACTATGGTCACCTTTTGACCGGTTACGTCAAGGACGTTGTGCCCCGTTTCCGCACCATGCTCGGCTACAAAGTGGAGCGGCGTTTCGGGTGGGACACCCACGGGCTACCCGCCGAACTGGAAGCTGAAAAACAGCTCGGCATTACTAACCGTGGCGAAATCGACGACATGGGTCTTACCGAGTTCAACAGTTTCTGTAGAACTTCCGTCCTTCGCTACACCAAAGAGTGGGAAGAATACGTCACCCGCCAAGGTCGTTGGGTAGATTTCGAAAACGACTACAAAACACTTGACCTCGACTTCATGGAGTCGGTCCTCTGGGCGTTCAAAACCCTCTACGATAAAGGTCTCATTTACAAGGGCTTCCGCGTCCTGCCGTACTCATGGGCAGAACACACCCCACTTTCCAACCAAGAAACCCACCTGGATGACGCCTACCGTATGCGGCAAGACCCCGCCGTCACCATCACCATGCCTCTCCAGGTCCCTGAAAACCACGAACTCGCTGGAGCCCCCTTCGACGGTGCTACGGCCATCATCTGGACGACTACGCCGTGGACACTTCCGTCCAACCTCTCCATCGCCGTGCATCCGGAAGAGAAGTACGTCGTCGTGAAGGTCGCGGGCGAGAAAGCACCAGCAGAACTGCAAGGGAAGTCGATAGTGCTTGCGGCTGCCCGCATGCCGGAGTATCAGCGTGAGCTCGGCAAAAACCCAGAAATTTTGGCAGAAACCACTGGCGATAAACTCGCTGGAATCAAATACACTCCCGCCTTCGACTTCTTTGTCGATAACCCCAATAGTTTCCAGGTGCTGACTGCAGATTACGTCACCATGGATTCCGGTACTGGTGTTGTCCACCAGGCTCCCGGCTTCGGTGAAGAGGATATGGATACGTGCAAGAAGTACGACATTCCCCTCGTCATTCCGGTTGATATGGACGGCAAATTTACTGCAGAGGTGCCGCCATACGAAGGGCTATTAGTTTTCGACGCCAACCCCGAAATTATTAAAGACCTTAAAAAGGCTGGTCGGGTACTGCGTCACGAAACCATTGACCACTCCTACCCGCACTCTTGGCGGTCCGGGGAGCCACTCATCTACATGGCTCTACCGAGCTGGTTCGTGGAAGTCACCAAGTTCCGAGACCGCATGGTGGAACTCAACCATAAAGAAATAAATTGGATCCCCGACCATATTCGGGACGGCCAATTCGGTAAATGGTTGGAAAACGCCCGCGATTGGAACATTTCCCGCAACCGGTACTGGGGAGCTCCCATCCCAGTGTGGGAGTCGGACGATCCCAAATATCCTCGCATTGATGTTTATGGTTCGTTGGATGAAATGGAACGAGACTTTGGGGTACGTCCAGATAACCTCCATCGCCCAGCTATTGACCAGCTGGTACGTCCCAACCCGGATGACCCCACCGGCAAATCGATGATGCGCCGCGTCCCCGAAGTGTTGGACTGCTGGTTCGAATCTGGATCCATGCCGTTTGCCCAAGTTCATTACCCATTCGAAAACAAAGAATGGTTTGAATCCCACTACCCGGGTGACTTTATTGTCGAGTACATTGGCCAAACTCGCGGTTGGTTCTACACCCTCCACGTGCTAGCCACTGCGCTTTTCGATAAGCCCTCCTATAAGACAGTGGCAGCACACGGCATTGTGCTCGGTAATGACGGCCTTAAGATGTCCAAATCTAAAGGCAACTATCCGAACGTGAACGAAGTGTTCGATCGTGACGGCTCCGATGCCATGCGCTGGTTCCTCATGTCGTCACCAATCCTGCGCGGCGGCAACCTCATGGTTACGGAGCAGGGCATTCGCGATGGAGTACGGCAGGCACTACTACCGTTCTGGAACGCCTACAGCTTCTTCCAAATGTACGCAGCGGAGGAAGCAACCTGGCGTACCGATAGCACCAACGTGTTGGATCGCTATATTCTCGCGAAACTCGCAGAAACCCGCGACACTTTAACAGAACAGATGCTCAACACCGATATCGCGGGAGCCTGTGAAACCATTCGACTGTTTGTTGATGCTCTCACCAATTGGTATGTGCGACGTTCACGTCCACGTTTCTGGGCAGGCGAAGAGACCGGTTCGGACTCCAAAGACGCTTTTGACACTCTGTACACAGTGCTCGAGGTGACTGCACGTCTAGCCGCCCCCTTGCTGCCTTTCGCCACTGAAGCTATGTGGCGTGGTCTCACTGGTGAAGAGTCGGTGCATTTGGCGAACTGGCCAGAATCCGATGAACTGCCACACGACGCCGAGCTGGTGGATGCAATGGATCGAGTGCGGGAAGTGTGCTCGGCTCTGTCCTCCATCCGCAAGAGCCATAAGCTGCGGGTACGTTTACCGCTCACCTCCGCGACTGTCGCGGCACCACAGGTGGAGGCTTTGGAACCCTTCAGTGGAATTATTGCCGATGAAGTGAACGTGCGAACCGTTCACCTCACCGAAGATGTCGCCCAATACGGTGAGTTCCAGCTGCAGGTCAATGCCCGGGTCGCAGCACCACGGCTGAAAGCTGATGTCCAGAAGGCCATTAAGGCATCCAAGGCTGGGGACTACGTTGTTCATGACGATGGCACCGCAACAGTTGGCGGTGTACTACTGAATCCCGATGAGTATTCGCAGCGGCTAGTGGCTAAAGAACCGGAATCGACGACAGAGTTGCCGGGTGGCCGCGGATTAGTAGTGTTGGATCTCACCCTCAATGAGGATCTTGAATCGGAAGGTTGGGCAAAAGACCGGATCCGCGAAATTCAGGATGCACGCCGCCAAGCAGGGCTTGCAGTAAGCGATCGTATCGTCCTTACTTTGGGCGTTCCTGAAGACAAGCAATCGTGGGCGCAGCAGCATCACGATTTGATTGCTGGGGAAGTGCTTGCGGTTGAACTCAATATTGTTTCTCCGGAAGAAGGCGGAGAACTCGAATTGGGTGACGGAGTGACAGGCAAGCTCCAGAAAGCATAAAAGTTCATAAAAAAGTGGGCGCGAACAAAAAATTCGCGCCCACTTTTTAGTTCTTTATTTGTTAGTCAAGTTGCCGTTTAGCTCTTGCTGAGCAGTCCAACTTCTTCGCCAGCTGCGCGAAGCGTCTTGCGGATCAAGAGGCCGCTAACCAGCATGGTTGCACCCAGAATGATGGCAATGGTACCGACTGCCCAGGTGACCGCTAGCAGAGAAGTGAAGGGGCTAGCCAGCAGCATGACACCTAAAATAATTTGAACGACGCCGCTGAGCAGTATTGGCCAGCCGACACCTGCCACGGCACTAACTCCGCCGGCACCAACATTCCCGATACCGGAGAACAGGGCGACTAGGCCGAAGATAACTGCGAGGACGATGCTGAACGTGCCGGGGTTGGCAAGTGCCGAAATACCGATAATTAGTCCGATGACGGCAAAGAAGATACCGACCCCCCACACCGGTGACACACCTTTAGTAAGCCAGGAAAGACCTGCGATACCGATAGCTCCCAGGATAATTGCTACCGCAAAAAGACGGGTGATCACTTCGACGGTTCCGTCCGGCCAAGCTACTGCTGCGATGCCAAAAACAACGGCTATGATGCCGATGATGAGCCAAGCGCGCCACAGCATGCGGCCAAGTTTTTCAAAAAAATCCATTTTTCATCAATCCCATCTTTTTGGAATGTGGTCATTTAACCCCGTGCTCGTAATATTCAGCCTAATAAGTCCACGGCAACGGTTTTCACTATTCTCAACACATAACACCGCAGTTTTCTTCCCGAATGTTTTTTGGTGGTCACTCACATACACTGCATATGTGACAGAAAAAGGCTTATCCATGGACGAATTCCGGCGTGAACTGGATCCCCAAGAATTCCAGCATCGCTGGGTATTGCATTGCGATATGGATGCCTTTTTCAGTTCGGTGGAACAACTCACTCGACCAACGTTGCGGGGGAGACCGGTCCTGGTGGGAGGACGCTCCGGTCGCGGAGTGGTGGCTGGTGCTAGTTATGAGGCACGCGAATTTGGCTGCCATTCCGCTATGCCTATGCACCAAGCAAAACGATTAATTGAGCCCCGTGGAGTTGTGGTGCCCTCCCGCGGTATTGTTTACCGAGCCGTCAGCCGCCGCATTTTTCGGATCCTGCGCCGCTTCAACTCGACTGTGGAACAACTATCTGTTGATGAAGCGTTCATGGAGCCAGCCGAACTGATTGACGCCACCATCGGAGAGGTGGTTGAGTACTGCGAAAAGATTCGCGAAGCGGTTTTAGAAGAAACGGGGTTGACGGTGTCTTTTGGGGCTGGGGTGGGGAAACAGTACGCGAAAATAGCCTCCGATTTAGCGAAACCAGATGGAGTTTTCGTGATTCCGCAGTCCCAAATGTCGCATATCTTAGATCCGCTACCGGTACGAACATTATGGGGTGTGGGCCCAGTCGCAGAAGCCAAATTGGCGGAGGAAGACATTCTGACGGTGGCAGATTTGGCGCAATTGTCTGATCGCGACACCGCCCGTATCTTGGGGAAAACAGTGGGATTCCAGCTGCGAGATTTAGCTCGCGGAATTGATGAACGCCCAGTAGAAGAGCGAGCAATCGCCAAACAGATTAGTTCGGAATCCACCTATCCAGTTGATATCACGGATAGGAAGACTATTTTGCAGGCGATCGATAACAACGCGGATGATGCCCATCGGCGTCTTCTGCATGATGGTCGAGCCGCCCGCACAGTGACCGTGAAACTGAAACTGGCGGACATGAGTATTATTTCTCGTTCCGGTACATTGCCTTACGCAACGACAGATCTGCGCACCTTATTAGCGGTCGCGCACCGTCTTGCCCTCGACCCCGAAGATATTGGGGCATGTCGCCTAGTGGGGGTTGGTTTCTCGAGCCTGACGCACATTCGCCAAGAGTCACTATTCCCGGAACTTGATTGGGAAATGCTGGTGGAAGAAGAGCGAGAAACTGGACAAGAATTTCTGGAGACCAGTGGGCAAGGCCTATACGGCAGTGAACGAACCCGGTTGCATTTGAAGAAAGATAGCAAGTGGCTTCCGGGGATGGATGTGCACCACCCGGAATACGGCCATGGGTGGGTGCAGGGCGCCGGAAGAGGGAAGGTGACGGTTCGTTTCGAAACTCGCTCCACGGGACCCGGGCGCTCCCGCACGTTTTCGGAAGATGAAGAAATGCGGCATGCGGATCCTTTGGACAGTCTTGACTGGCCGGCGGACGAGATCGATGTTAAAGACTAGCCGTAGTAAGTAGCGCTTCGATCTTTTCTCGAGGATAACCCGCCGAGATGAGTGCTAATACAAGTAGACGCAGCTGGGCAACCTTTAAAACGCCACCCAACACAACTCCCTCTTGGGAGAGGTGGGCGCCACCCCCAAAATGGCCATAACTGGTAGCGACTGTTCCCTCAGGCACCTTCGTTGTGAGGAACCACAGCAGATGCGGAAACTCCTTTTTAAGAGCTAACACTTTTTCTGTAAAACGAGGAGGGAGGTTTCCGCTTCCCAAGCCGCAAAGAATTACCGCATCTGTCTTGCCGGCTCGTGTCGCAGCAAGCTCCCGAACCGTCGCCTCCAGGCTAAAACCAGGGTCGTCTACATCAACCGTGACAATCGGTACTAGGGGAGCCGTATCCATGGTTAAAGAGGGGAGAGGCCGCAGCGGTAAAGACAAAGGAACATAAGGCGCATTCGCCGAAGAGAATTTACGGGGAGCGTGGAAAGCCGCCTCTTTTTCGGTAGAGACCTTCGTCAACCCCCATGGATCCCATAAAATTCCGTCGAAAAACACAGACACCCCAGCCAGATTTTTCTCTCCGCGGGCATGCTCCGCAATCAGGGAAAGCGCTCCCGCAATATTTCTGGGACCGTCAGGTGTTGCTGCATCGGCTGTTTTAATTGCACCAGTAATAATGACGGGACAATTTGCTGCCCGGGCGCTGGATGTGAGAGTTAACCACAGTGCAGTCGACTCGAGCGTATCGGTGCCATGCAGCAACACTATCCCGGCTGGTTCCTTTTTCAGCTCCTGCTCGACACAATCCTGTATCAATTCCACATCAGCCAAAGTGAGAGCTGAAGAATCTTTCGACAGTAGTGAACGCACCTGGATTTTATGAGCGTCGTCAACTGCCGTCATATCGAGAACTTTGTCAGCAGATAGCGTCGGCACCGCACCGTGTTCGCCTTGCGTGCTCGCAATTGTTCCACCAGTGGAAATAACCGAAATGTGCTTCATAAAAGGGCCTAACGCTCTCTTCTCGACCGGCCAAATAAACTAGGCGTAGTGCCTCCCAGCATACTTGGACAACTTGCGGGAGAACTGCAAGTAAAGGTATTAATAAAGCCCTCGCGAAAAAACGCGGTAAAGTGGATAGAAGATTAATTGCTAACGCTCAATGTGGGGAGCCCTATGACTGCCAAACGCCTCGTTGCAGCTATTGTCGCCTTAGCGACTAGTGTCAGCTTGGCTGCGTGCACAACTTCAATTCCGCCCGAGGTATTGTCCAGCAGCAGTGCCGCTATGAGTTCGCGGATGCGTCCAGCCGTTCCCGAACCTACTCTCGAGCAACTTCAAAAACTATTAGAGAAAGTGCTCGATCCTAAAATCCCGGCAGAGGACAAACTCGACACTATTGAAGGTGCAGAGGATTCACCCGAGCTTTTCGAAAAAATTGCGGAAGCGTCCAGAGAGGCACAAGCCGACATTAAGTTGACTGGACAAATCGTGCCCACAGACCGCAAAACCCGCACCGTCCACGTTGAGCTTGCTATACCTGGGCAGCCAGCTCAAGGCGGAGAAATCCAATTTGTTTACGATGACGGCAAGTGGAAAGTGTCCAAAGCATTTGTCTGCTCGACAATTACCCTGCTGATGCCGGATAGTGTGCCCGCTGCATGTCTGATGTAAACGGAGCCTCCGAACCAGACTCCGCGGCGGTCACCCAGGAAGCAGTAAAAAACCGCCAGAAAGCGGCGAAAAAGCATTTCCTTCTTTATGGGTTAGCCGGACTCATTGTGGTTCTGGATTTTCTTTCCAAAGGATGGATTGTCTCTACCCTTGAGCTCGGAGAAACTGCTTGGTCCAAGGGCATTTTTTCGATTACGAGAGTCCACAACACCGGTGCCGCTTTCTCCTTAGGATCTAATGCGACAGTCGCTATCACTATTGTGAGCCTCATTATCGCCACTTTCGTGGCATCAGCTTTGTGGCGTACAGATAGCTGGTGGTGGGGGATCGGTCTCAGCCTCATACTAGGCGGAGCAATCGGGAACTTAATCGACCGGTTTAGCAACCCGCCAGAGCCATTTAGTGGCTATGTCGTGGATTTTATTTCCGTTGGTTCCTTTCCTGTTTTTAACGTTGCGGACTCGGCTGTCACTATAGGGGTAGTAGTGACCGTGCTTTGCATTATTTTCGGACCCCCGCTGCGGACTCGGAAAGGGGATAATTGACGTGGGTGAATACCGGGCCATTCCCATGCCAGAAGGGTTATTAGAGCTACGTGCAGATGTGGCTCTTTCTCGTCTTTTGGGAATATCCCGGAGCAGCGCAGCTGCATTATTAACCGATGAAGCAGTAACGCTAAATGGTAAAACTATTGCCAAATCCACTCGTCTCACCTCCGGCCTACTAGAGGTGACGCTTCCCAGTCCTGAAGAGCCTCTGCAAGTAAAAGAGGAACCCGTTCCCGGTATGAAGGTTGTCTACGCGGACAGCCATATTGTGGTCGTGGATAAACCTGCAGGTGTTGCTGCACATCCCTCTTTAGGTTGGGACGGACCTACGGTAATCGGGGGTCTAGCGGCCGCTGGGTACCGGATGACCACCTCGGGGCCGCCCGAACGGAAAGGTATCGTGCACCGACTCGATGCGGGCACTTCCGGGCTCATGTGTGTCGCCACCTCCGAGCACGCATATACCGTTCTCAAACAGGCTTTTCGGGATCGCGAAGTAGAAAAAATTTATCACGCAGTGGTGCAAGGCTATCCCGATCCGTTGTCGGGAACTATTGACGCGCCTATCGGGCGTCACAGTGGTAATGATTGGCGTTTTTGTGTGCGCAGTGACGGCAAATCGGCAATTACGCATTACGACACTTTAGAGATTTTCCGACGCGCTACACTGCTAAAGATTCGGCTGGAAACTGGCCGCACTCACCAAATTAGAGTGCATTTCTCGGCACTACACCATCCGTGTGTCGGGGATCCCACCTATGGCAGTGATCCCAAGCTGTCGAAAGAATTAGGGCTCCGCAGGCAGTGGCTACACGCCCAGAAACTGGGGTTTATTCATCCTGCTGACGGCCATTGGGTGGAATTCACGAGTGAATATGCGCCGGATTTGTCACACGCCCTGGATATTCTCAAAGCCCAAAGCTAACCCGGATTCACCTCCCAGAAATTGTGGTGTCCTCGGTTAGACTGAGAACACGTCTGAAACTTAATCGTTTAGTTCTAAGGAGCACTTCTTGGGGAAGAAGACTTTTGTCCATCTCCATAACCACACTGAGTTTTCCATGCTCGATGGAATGGCAAAGATCGACAATCTCATGGAGGAATGCAATAAGCGTGGCATGCCGGCGGTAGGCATGACGGACCACGGCAACATGTACGGCGCCTCTGATTTTTACCATGCTGCTGTTGACGCGGGAATTAAACCGATTATTGGTATCGAAGCCTATTTAGCGCCCGGCTCACGCTTTGACAAGAAGCGCCAAAGGTGGGGAGATCCCTCCCCAAAAAGAGACGATGTTTCTGGCTCCGGTGCCTACACTCACATGACTTTGTGGGCACAGAATGAAACGGGTCTTCGAAACCTTTTCAAACTGTCCTCACTTGCTTCTTATGAAGGCCAATTGGGTAAATGGCCCCGCATGGACGTTGAACTTATTTCCCAACACTCTGAAGGCCTCATTGGTGCCTCCGGGTGCCCTTCCAGCGAAATTCAGACACGGCTGCGGTTGGGGCAACGAAAAGAAGCTTATGAAGCTGCTGGACGCTGGCAGGATATTTTTGGAAAAGACAATTTCTATCTCGAGTTAATGGACCATGACATTGATATCGAGAAGCGGATCAAAGCTGATCTTTTGCAACTCGGCAAAGACTTGGGGATGGAACCTGTCGTCACCAACGACTGCCACTATGTGACACGTGACCAAGCACGTGCCCACGAAGCTATGTTGTGTGTGCAGACCGGCAAAACACTCTCTGATCCGACGCGCTTCAAATTCGATGGGGACAGCTACTACCTCATTCCGCCGGAAGAGATCAGAGCCCGGTGGGATAGTGAAGTGCCGGGAGCATGCGATAACACGTTGGTTATTACCGAAAAAGTGGAAGACTATTCGAACATCTGGAAATTCAAAGACCGGATGCCTGACTTTGATGTTCCCAAGGGACACGATGCGGAATCGTGGCTACGGCATCAAGTCCATAAAGGACTTGAGTGGCGTTTTCCTGATGGAGTGTCCCGAGAATATATTGAGCGGGCCAATTACGAAATTGACGTCATCGTTCAAAAGGGATACCCCACTTACTTTTTGGTTGTTGCTGACCTGGTCAACCATGCCCGTGAAGTAGGTATTAAAGTTGGTCCCGGCCGTGGCTCCGCAGCTGGTGCTCTTATTGCTTATGCGCTTGGCATCACCAATATTGACCCAGTTGAGCACGGGTTACTTTTCGAAAGGTTTTTGAACCCCGAACGACCGTCAGCGCCTGACATCGATATGGATTTCGATGATCGTCGCCGCAACGAAATGATTCGATACGCCTCGGATCGTTGGGGAGAAGATAAAGTCGCGCAGGTCATTGCCTTCGGAACAATTAAGACCAAGGCCGCTATTAAAGACTCGGCACGTGTGCAATTCGGACAACCGGGCTATGCCATTGCTGACCGGATGACAAAGGCTTTGCCCCCTGCACAAGGTGCAAAAGATATTCCGTTGCACGGCATTATGGATCCGGAACACCCGCGCTACGGAGAGGCGAGCGAAATTCGCTCTCTTATTGAGAGTGACCCTGATATTCGCAAGATTTATGAGACTGCTCGCGGTTTTGAAGGAATGATCCGGCAAGCCGGTGTGCATGCCTGCGCAGTCATTATGTCCAATGAGCCACTATTGGACTGTGTCCCCATGTGGAAACGCTCCCAAGATGGCGCCATCATTACGGGCTGGGACTATCCCGCTTGTGAGGATATTGGACTCCTAAAGATGGACTTCCTGGGTTTGCGCAACCTGACGGTCATTGGGGACGCCCTGGAAAATATTAAAGCCAACCGGGATGGTGAGGAAGTAGACCTTGAGCGTTTGCCCCTCACGGATACCGCCGCCTATGAGTTGCTGCAGCGGGGAGACACCCTCGGTGTTTTCCAACTCGATAGTGGGGGCATGCGGGAGCTTCTCAAACGCATGGAGCCGACGGAGTTCAACGATATTGTGGCTTCTTTGGCGCTCTACCGACCGGGACCAATGGGCGTCGGTGCCCACTGGGCCTATGCTGACCGCAAAAATGGTCGCGCGCCTGTGGAACCAATCCACCCAGAGCTGGATGAACCCCTCCGCGATATTTTGGCGGAAACCTATGGCCTCATTGTGTATCAAGAGCAGATCATGCAGATTGCTCAAAAAGTTGCCGGCTATTCGCTTGGACAAGCCGACCTGCTACGACGCGCAATGGGTAAGAAGAAACCGGAAGTCTTGGCGAAAGAATTTGATAGGTTCCAATCCGGTATGCGGGAACGCGAATTCTCCGACCAGGCCATCAAGGTGCTGTGGGAAACGATTCTTCCGTTCGCTGGGTACGCCTTCAACAAGTCGCATGCCGCGGGCTATGGCCTGGTGAGCTACTGGACAGCATATTTGAAGGCCAACTACCCGGCAGAGTACATGGCCGCGTTGTTGACATCCGTGGGAGATGATAAAGACAAGACCGCAATCTACTTGTCTGACTGCCGTCGCCTCGGAATCAGGGTGCTCCAACCCGACGTCAACGAATCCACCTTCAACTTCGCCCCTGTTGGTAAAGATATTCGTTTCGGTTTGGGAGCGATCCGAAACGTCGGTGAGCAGCCTGTTGACGACATTGTGGCGTCACGCGATGAGAAAGGCGACTACACCGATTTCTCTGATTACCTCGACAAGATCGGGCAAAGTGCCTGCACTAAGAAAGTCACCGAATCACTCATTAAAGCAGGGGCTTTCGACTCTATGGGACATCCCCGCAAGGGACTTTTCCTGGTGCATGCGGATGCCGTCGATGCCGTTTCCGGCACTAAAAAAGCTGCAGCAGCTGGACAATTTGACTTGTTTGCTGGTTTCGGAGCCGACGACACATCAGAAGTCGGTGACGCCTTTAAAGTACAGATTCCGGACGAAGAGTGGGACAAAAAACACCGGCTCTCTTTGGAACGAGAAATGCTGGGGCTTTATGTCTCCGGACATCCACTCGATGGGCTGGAATTAGCGCTCCACGAACGAACAGACACCTCCATCGCCACCATTTTGGAAGGCGAATTGCCGCACGGGAAACAGGTGGTTATCGGTGGCATTATTGCGTCCGTTGATCGACGCGTAAATAAACGTGGCGAACCGTGGGCCATTGTCCGCATCGAAGACCTCCAAGGCGGGGTAGAAGTACTTTTCTTCCCTCGCATTTACCAAAAAGTTGGTATGGATATCGTGGAGGATGCAGTGGTCATCGTTTCCGCCCACGTCAATATCCGAGATGACCGGATGAGTCTTTTCGGGGATGACCTATCAGTCCCAGATTTGGGAGCGGATGGTGTTTCCCCCGTCTTCCATCTTCGGCTAACACCACAAATGTGTACCCCTGAATTGTTAGCCGAATTGAAGGGTATTTTGACCACCCACCAGGGATCTTCACCTGTCATGGTCACCCTAGACAGTGGGAATAAGACACAGCGGCTCGCATTATCCGAAAATCTCCAAGTTAATGCTTCCGGTGAGCTTATTTCAGAGTTGAAAGCCGTTTTCGGTAGTAACTGCGTTTAGTGGGATAATGGACACTGTGTTTAACGAAGATGATGCTGAAAAAATGGTTCTGCCCACTGCTGACGATATAGCTGCGGCGCAAGAACGAATTAACGGGGTAGTAGAGCGCACCCCTTTGCAATACTCGCCCCGCCTTTCTGAGCTAACTGGTGCAAAGATCTTCCTCAAACGTGAAGATCTACAGGGAGTTCGATCCTACAAGATTCGCGGAGCCTACAGCGTCATTGCACAACTCAGCGACCAGGAACGAAAAGCTGGAGTCGTGGCAGCATCAGCAGGAAACCATGCCCAGGGTGTGGCATACGCCTGTAACCATTTGGGAGTCAAAGGCCGCATCTACGTGCCCGCTAATACTCCCAAACAAAAACGCGATCGGATCAAATTCCATGGCCAAGATGCGGTCGAGTTGGTTGTTACGGGAGACTCCTTCGATGATGCTTCCGCAGCTGCGCAGCAAGAAGCACAAGAAACTGCTGCAACCTGGGTCGCACCATTCGACGACCCGCGCACCATCGCCGGACAGGGCACCTTAGTCGTAGAGATTTTGGAACAATTAGCAGAAATTGGGGAAGAACCATCCATGCTAGTTGTGCCAGTCGGTGGCGGTGGACTACTTTCCGGCGTGGTTACCTACATGAGCCAAGAGAAGCCCAACACCCACATCATTGGGGTTGAGCCAGCCGGTGCCGCTTCGGTGGCAGCAGCACTCGATATGGGTGGGCCAGTCACCCTAGGGGAGACCGATCCATTCGTCGATGGAGCGGCCGTCAAACGCTGTGGTGACGTCACCTATGCGGTTCTCGACGCACACCGCGACCAACTCGACATGATGACTGTTTCCGAAGGAGCAGTCTGTACCGAAATGCTGGAACTGTACCAGAACGAGGGTATTATCGCGGAACCCGCCGGAGCGCTCTCAGTAACCGCTTTGCACCACCTGCGTCCGGTACCTGGAAGCGCAGTAGTGTGCATTGTGTCCGGTGGAAACAACGACGTTTCACGGTACAGCGAAATCATTGAGCGGTCCCTGGTGGATCAAGGACTGAAACACTACTTCCTTGTGAACTTCACCCAAAAACCGGGTCAGCTCCGCAAATTCCTAGACACCGTACTGGGGCCCGACGATGACATCACATTGTTTGAGTATGTGAAGCGCAACAACCGGGAAACAGGGGAAGCACTGGTAGGTATTCAGCTTGGTTCAGCTACCGGTCTGCATGCTCTACTGCACCGCATGGACCACAGCGGCATTGAGGTAGAGCGCCTGCTCCCGGGCACACCTGCCTACGAATACCTCACGTAGGAGCAGCTAGCGTAGTGGGTACTTTGTTGAGCCTTTCCCCAGGGGAGCCGGTCGACGCTGAACTCACCATCAAACGATCGCGCTTCATTTGCTATTTGGAGCGCATTAAATCTGAAGAGGACGCGCGCACATTTATTGACGACATCCGTCAACTCCATCCGACTGCGCGCCACCATTGCACCGCATTCCGGTACCAGAGTGGGGACGACATTAGGGAACGTTCCAATGATGACGGGGAACCGGCCGGTACTGCTGGCCGCCCCATGTTGGCTGTATTGAACGGACACAACCTAGTAAATGTCTGCGCAGTAGTGGTGCGTTATTTTGGGGGCGTCAAATTAGGCACCGGTGGCCTTGTGCGAGCCTACAGTGATTCCGTCACCAGCGGCTACGAGGCAGCCAAAAACAGCCAGCGAATAGTTAAACGAGTACCCACTGAACTGTCCAAAGTGGAGTGCCCTATAGCCGATATTGGGCGGTGGGAAGCTGAGCTGCGGGTAGCGCATGACGTTGTGGACGTCATCTACGGAGAAAACGCCGAAGGGGAGATAAACCCCAACTTGGCAACCATCACCGTCGCCACCCAAAACAGTGCCCAGAATGACGAACTGGTGGCAGATGTCGCAGCCGTATCCCAAGGCGATGCCGAACTACTATCTGCCGGCACAGTTGTTCGTGAATACCAGCTTCGTTAATGCGGCTGGGGCTTTTGCTCCAACAAAACAATGCTGTTGGCCGGCAGCACCAGCGCGTCCGTTACCTCACGATCGGGGAGTTCGGAAGCTGCTTCCTCGGAGCTAAGCGTCGTATCCAGCTTCCAATCCCACTGCCCGGTGCCGCTTGTCTGCAACTCACTAGGAATAGTGAAAGTCTGATCCTCGCGTGAGCCGTTGATCAAAAAGATGAACGAAGAGTCTCCATGCAGACCACCCAACGGATTCGGAGTGCGGTTGGCGTGGCCATTCAGGAACACCATAAGCGTGCTGGTAGTCGCATTTTCCCAGTCGCTCGGTTCCATAATCTTGCCCGCCGTATTCATCCACAGAACATCCGGGAGAGTATCCAAGATCGGTTCGTCCCCATCGTGGTGTCGAAGCAGTTCCGTTGAAGGATTCTCTGCCGGCACATTTTTACCAGTGAAGAAACTATTTTGGCGGAAAATCGGGTGTTTGCGCCGCAGTTTCAACACATAGCGGGTGTAGGCGTGAAAATCGGCGGCGTCAGCGTCATTCCGGGCAGTTTCCCAGTCCATCCACGACAGTTCATTGTCCTGGCAGTACACATTATTGTTGCCCTGCTGGGTACGGTTCATTTCGTCGCCGTGCAGCAGCATCGGCGTACCTTGGGAAAGCAGCAGAGTGGTCAGCAAGTTGCGCTGCTGTTGGCGTCGCAACTGCAAAACTGTGGGATCATCCGTGGGACCTTCCACACCGCAGTTCCAGTTGCGGTTGTGGGATTCACCATCGCGGTTATCCTCGCCGTTGGCTTCATTGCTTTTCTCTTCGTAGGTGACGAGGTCTCGCAAAGTAAAACCGTCGTGGGCGGTAACAAAGTTCACTGAATGCCCCGGGCGGCGCTTATTGTGTGCGAACAAATCAGCAGACCCGGTAAGCCGTCCCGCAAACTCCCCCAGAACAGAGGCGTTTCCAGTCCAAAATTCGCGAACCGTGTCGCGGTATTTACCGTTCCACTCCAACCACGGATAGGGATAGGAACCAACTTGATAACCGTCGTATCCCAAGTCCCAGGGTTCGGCGATAAGCTTCACATTCCGCAGAACAGGATCCTGGTGAACGGCCGTCAGGAAGTTACCCCACAGGTTAACGTCGTCCACTTTCTCCCCGTCACGCAAAAGAGTGGTGGCAAGGTCGAAGCGGAAACCGTCCACATGCATTTCCTCGACCCAATAACGTAGCGAATCGAGAATCAGTTGCAGGGTGTGGGGGCGACGCATATTGATCGTGTTGCCACAGCCGGTGACGTTCGCATAGGCCTTTGGATTCTCTTTATCCGTACGGTAGTACGCAAGGTTGTCGATCCCGCGGAAGTTCAGCATGGGGCCCATCGCATTCCCCTCCGCGGTGTGGTTGTACACCACATCCAAAATGACTTCAATACCAGCTTTGTGGAACGTCTTCACCATGTTTTTGAACTCGGCGACCTGCTCACCGGGTTCACTTTGCGAACTGTAATCCAGGTGTGGGGCGAAGTAACCAAAAGTGTTGTAACCCCAGTAGTTCCGCAAACCCAGTTGACGCAGTCTCCGGTCGTGGAAGAACTGCTGCACTGGCAGCAATTCGACGCTAGTAACTCCCAGATCCGTCAAATATTCGAGAACAACCGGGTGGCACATTCCCGAGTATGTGCCACGCAGTTCCTCGGGAATATCAGGGTGGTTTTTGGTTACGCCATGAATATGGGCTTCATAAATGACGGTATCTGTAAGGGGGCGGCGAAGCGGACGATCGTTCTCCCAGTTGAAAAAACTACTGACGACGACGGACGTCATCGAATAGGGCAAAGAGTCAACGGCGCATGGTTCGTCGGGATCGTCTATCTGGTAGGGGAGGAGCGCGTCATGAAGTGCATATTCGCCGTCGAAGGCACGTGCATACGGGTCAACAAGAAACTTGGCCGGATTACAGAACTGGCCTTCCGCTGGATCCCAGGCACCCTCCACTCGGTATCCGTAGCGTTGTCCGGGATGGACCCCAGAAATATAGCAGTGCCAGATGTCACCGTCATTGGTGGTGACGGGAACCTGTTCTTCTGTGCCATCCTCTCCAATAAGGCAGAGAGTTACACCGGTAGCTGCGCTACTGAAGAGGGCAAAGTTCGTCCCTGAACCGTCATAGTTTGCCCCCAGGGGATAGGGTTGCCCGGGGGTAACCGAGCCTTCATAAAGTTTGGGCATTTTTTACCCTTCTCAATCAGGCTATTGCCGCGCTAATCTCGCGATCTGTTGGTTCGCTCCGATGGGACAATAGCTTCCGTACCGGGGTAGATCGTGGTGTTGAGATCTTCACCCCGTTTTGTCACAGGACCCCATTTGGTGATCTTGTTGAATTGACGTGCGAATTCAGGGATGAGTGACTGAACAAAAACTGACGTCATGTGGTGCATGTCGTGGTAGACCATAACGTTGCCGATGACTGCTGGGCAGATGTCGGTCATGCAGAGCGCGTCGGTGAGATCCATAAGGTGGACGTTGTCCAGCCCCCTGGAGGCCGCGATGGCGGGGTTAACTCGTGCCAAAGCTGCATGTCGGTTAATGCCACAGGAGATGGCGTCTCCGCCGGACTCCAGGCAGTCAGGTACGTTTGCAGGGTAGTCGTTGCGGACAGACCAGGGTGTATCGCGAATGGCGATAACCTCCATGCCGTCTCGTTCGAAGGCGCGCCACAGGTCAACATAAGGCGCCGGTACTATGTCAGGTCCGACACCAGCCAGCGTGGTGGGGCGGGTGGCGGTGGTGAAAACATAATCGTGCTGTTTCCTCAAAATGTCTTGGTAGACATCTTCACCCCACTCCAAGCATCCGTAATAGGGCTTCTTGGAGGTGGGAAGATCAATCATGCCGCTAATCATGAGGGGGCAGCCCATCTTAAAGTAGACGTCCACGCGGAAGTTTTGACGTTTACCCAAGATATCCAAGGCTGTCAGCCAGTGCTCGGAGTGGGATCCGCCCACCAGTGCAATGGCGCGATCGGCATTGACATTTCCGTAGACGCAGGGCTGGCCTTGGCCTTCCCGCCACAGCTTCTTGCGGTGAATGGTGTTGTCTTGGAAGTTGGAGATACAGCCATCGAATGAGGAGCGCGGAAGCGTCCGGTTGGAGTCGATAGGACGTGGCTGGTATTTGACGTCCTTAGGGACCGGCATGTCTTCAGTGAAGGCGCGGGCGCCAGGGAACTCGGCAGTCAGCTCAAACTTGATCTGGCCGTCGAGGGTCTTAATGTAGTTCTTCCAGGTGACGTGGAAGCCCACCAGGCAGAAGGTAAGGATAACCACCAAAGTGCCGGCGATAGCCTTCCAGCTGAACCAGCTCCGTTTGGGTTTCAACGCTGCGAATACACGATTGCGAAGCGGGGGAAGAGCTGCCCGTTCTTCGCGCGCCACGGCGGGGCGTTTAGTTTTCATCCGCAGCGGCTCTTCAATGTAGTGGTGGGTGAACCAGGCAAGTGCCAAGCTAACCACCAGGATGAAGACACCGATCTTGTTGGACGGATGTGGTCGGTTCAGGTGGGTGAGAAGCAGGATGAGCAGCGGCCAGTGCCACATGTACAGGGCGTATGCGAGGCGACCCAGTTCGCGCAGCGGCTTGGAGGCAAGCAGCGCAGTAAAGGGTGCATTGCGCCAGGTAAGCTCTTGTCCTTCTGGGGCCTGGCCAGCAATGATGAGCAGAACGGTGGCACCAAGAACATAGAGAGTCCACGGTCCGGGGAATTCCTCAACACCGTTGAAAATAAGCCCACAAGTGAAGAGCGCAAATAGGCCGACAATAGTAAGTAACCATCTGACCCAGTCGCTTTTAATATTTATCTTGTGGATGACTGTTGCTAAGAGGCCACCAAGGAAAAGCTCCCAAAGGCGTGACCAGGTGCTGTAGTAGTTGAGCATCTGGTCGGTTTGGTGCAGGTAGATCGCGTAGCCAAAGCTTAGAGCAGTGCCGATGCTGAGCAGCACTGCCATGGGGGTGAAGATTGATTTACCAGGCCAGAAGCGATGTAATAACCATCCAAGAGCACAGCAGATCAGAATAATGATCAGGTAGAACTGTCCCTGAACAGACATGGACCACAAATGCTGTAGCGGGCTAACCGCAGCACCGGCCTGCGCATAGTCTTCCGACTGAGCGGCTAGCTTCCAGTTTTGGTAGTACAGCAGTGAAGCGAGCACCTGGTCGTTCACGTTTGCCCAGCGTGTACGTGGGAAAACGAGCAGCACTCCCACGCCAGTGGCTGCCAGAACAACCACCATTGTGGGGAGGAGGCGTCGGAGGGTCTTCCAGATAGACCGCAGGGGGTTGAGGCTTCCGTAGCGGTCCGCATTGCGCATTTGGGAGCCGATGAAGAAGAAACCGGACAGGGTAAGGAATACGTCAACGCCACCGGATACACGGCCAAACCAAATGTGGAAAATGACGACTAGGGCGATAGCTAATCCGCGAAGTCCGTCAAGGTCGTAGCGGTAAACGTGACGGTGCTGAGGTATCGGAGGTCTCTCAGCAGACGTCTGTGTCGGTTGCTTCGAAGTTTTCTTTCGGGCCATTAGTCTGTGTTATTCGCGTTTCTATAAGTCACCGACTGTATGAGATTGTCAACAGTCTTTTTGCTCGTAGTTTCTGTGGTTAGAAGGTCTTTGAGTTCAGACTCTCAACATCATACCCGTCAACCCCTAATAAACATGCATTGACGAGGTAGTTAAAGAATACTTCGAGCATTCCTCACTTATTAATTATGTTTTGGCCGCTTTCGACGCATAATAGAACAGTGTTCAATAATTATTCTGATAAGCATTTAACCGCTCAAAAACGTTCGGATATCGAAAACTTTGATAGGGAACATTTGTGGCACCCATATAGTCCGCTTCCGGGGGTGGATAGTTGGGTTGTTTCTACAGCTGATGGACCTTACTTATACATCAGCCAGAAAGACTATGAGCCGACACGTGTGATTGACGCCATGAGTTCCTGGTGGGCAGCAGCCCACGGGTATCGGCATCCGCGGCTCAATGCTGCTGCGCAAAAACAGATTGATAATTTTTCGCATGTGATGTTTGGGGGATTGACCCACGCTCCCGCCGTCGAGCTGGGTGAAAAACTGTTAGCCCTCACTCCCGCGGAGTTGGAAGCTATTTTCTACTGCGACTCAGGCTCTGTGTCAGTTGAGGTGGCCGTAAAAATAGCGCTTCAGTACTGGAAAGCGCATGAAGATCCGAAACTGCACCAGAAAACGCGTCTGCTTACTTGGCGGAGTGGCTACCACGGAGACACTTTCACGCCGATGAGTGTGTGTGATCCCGAAGGGGGAATGCATTCTTTGTGGGAGGGCGTGGTGCGCAAGCAGATTTTTCTGCCACCGCCCCCAGCTGACAGTTCCTGCTCGCTTATGGGAGCGCCAGGAGAATTTGCCGACAGTAGCGCTGATGAGGACTTTAAGGAGTACCTGGATGAGGTTCGCGCAATTCTCCACGACCGCTCGGACGAGATTGCAGCATTAATTATTGAGCCTGTGGTGCAAGGCGCTGGTGGTATGCGTTTTCATCGTCCCGAATTAGTGCAAAAAGTGGTGGAGCTTTGCCGCGAACATAATGTGTTGATCATATTTGATGAGATCGCAACTGGTTTTGGCCGCACGGGTCCGATGTTTGCGCTGGAAGAATGTGGCGTCACCCCCGACATTATGTGTATCGGCAAGGCGTTGACGGGAGGTTACCTCACTTCTGCGGCAGTACTCACCACGAAACATATCGGGGAAACCATTTCCTCCGGCACCGGTGCCTTAATGCACGGACCTACCTTTATGGGAAATCCATTGGCTTGTGCCATTGGGAGTGCTGCCGTCGACTTAGCGATGGAAGCTGTTGACGAAAAACGCAGTGTAATGATCGAAAAACTGCTCCGCAAGTATCTAGCACCCGCAGCAGAGTTGCCCGGGGTCAGTGACATTCGGGTGAAAGGTGCAATTGGCGTTGTCGAAATGAAAGAACCAGTGGACATGGTGGCGGCGACTCGAGCTGCTATCGAGCAAGGGGTATGGATTCGCCCGTTTGGTCGCCTAATTTATTGCATGCCGCCGTTTATTTGTGACGAGAAGCAGGTTAAAACTATTTGCGACGGCATGATCGCTGCCGCTTCCACATCGGGAAATCGCCAAAGTGATGAGTAAATAAATGCGAATAATTTTTGTTACGGGAACTAATACGGATGTGGGTAAAACTGTTGCGACAGCATCTGCGGTGGCAGCTACCCACAGTGCGCAACCGGACCTAAAAATTGGGGTAATAAAACCTGCGCAGACTGGAGTTACGGAGGTTTCGGCAGAGCAACTGGGAGAGTGGGAGAGTGGGGACCGCGGAGATCTTGCGGCCATCCGAACACTCATCCCGTCGATTCCGCTGGTAGTTGACGAGTTCGTGCGATACCCAGAGCCCTTAGCTCCGGATTTAGCGGCGCGGAGAGCAAAGATGCCCCTTTATCCTGCGACGGTTTTTGCGGATGCTATTAGGAAACTCGCCCGCAATGTGGATGTTTTGTTTGTGGAGGGTGCCGGTGGGCTCTTGGTGGGACTTGGCGAAAGCTCAGCGGGGGAGCCAGTTACTGTGCTTACTATTGCCCAAGAGGTTGCGCGTGACACCGCCACGAAGGTTTCGTTCTTGCTGGTGTCACAACCGGATTTGGGGATGCTGAACCATTGTTTGCTGAGTGTCCGTGAAATTGAGCGAGCGGGTGTGCCGTGTGACGGAATTGTTTTGGGAACATGGCCGACTCAGCCCGACCTGGCAATGATGCTTAATCAGCAGGAAGTAACCCGAGTGACAAATGTTCCGGTTATTGCGCGGATACCGTCTTCATCGGGGTCGACAGCAGTTTTAGAGCCGGAGCTCAAAACGATAGTTGAAAGCCACAGTAGCGACTGGTGGCAGCAGCTGCCGTGGTTGGCTTAGTAGGTGGCCTCAATTCCCCGCATAAAGAGTGTCGCACCCAGCTGGAAGATATCGCTTTGAGGCGTGGTCGCTGCAGCTTCTGGGGGTGTTTCGGTGAGCTCCGTCAACTGTGTACGGCTTTGTTCATCAACACAAGCTCCCAATACGAACACGATGAGGGCATGTGCGGTGTCCAGTGAAGGGCTGTGTGCGCCGCTGTGTGTTTGTAAGATTTCTGCAAGGGTGTCGATGTGGGGGATGGTGCAAGTTTCTGCAGAAAATGCAGCACTTACCAGCTCTGCTCCATCTCGGTAATGCAAAAGCTTGGCGCGCAGATCCGAGAGTATCTGCAAGCACTGCTGCTGCCATTCGGGGAGGTCCTGATTTTCTAGGGAAGACTCAGAGAAGGCGGTAATGGGGCTGTTTAAAATATGCTCAGCCACAGCGCCTAGCAACGCCTGTTTGTGAGGAAAGTGCCAGTAGAGTGCTCCAGGCTGCACTTCAAGCAACGTTGCGACTTTTCGAATAGAGAGATCTTGGAGGCCGTAGCGCTGCAGAATTTCGGTCGCTGCGTCCACAATACGTTGTTGAGATAACTGCGTCATGATGCTCCAAGAAGTGGAAATCTTTAATTAAACGGTGTTCAATAATGTTATGTCTCAAGCACATTCTACGGTAGAAGAAACCCACGTCCTCGATAAAGCACGCGAATATAGCCTGGTGCGGGGAGAATCCCTGCCAGAAGAAGATATTTTGCGAGTACTGCAACTCCCGGATGAGGAAGTGCGTGACGCACTGGCATTGGCACAAGAAGTCCGTGAAAAATGGCTGGGCAAAAAAGTTGAGCTAGAGGGCATTGTGAGCCTCAAGACAGGGGGCTGCCCCGAAGACTGTCACTTCTGCGCTCAATCAGGTCTTTTCAAATCTCCGGTACGTAGTGCCTGGATTGACATTCCCGAAGTGGTTGAGTCAGCCAAACACAGTGCAAAAACTGGCGCCACCGAATTTTGCTTGGTGGCAGCGGTGCGCGGGCCAGATAAAAAACTGATGAGCCAATTGAAGGCCGCCGTCGAAGCTATCCGAGCAGAGGTAGATATCCACATTGCCTGCTCCCTGGGAATGCTCACGGACGAGCAAGCTGATGAACTGGCTGAGATGGGGATACACCGCTACAACCACAACCTCGAAACTGCCCGCTCCTTCTTCCCAGAAGTTGTTACTTCACACAGTTGGGAAACCCGTATGGAGACTCTTCAGCGGGTGCGGGACCGGGGCATTAAATTGTGTTGCGGCGGCATTATCGGACTGGGTGAAACTCTCGAGCAACGTGCCGAATTTGCACATCAGCTGGCAGAACTAGGCCCCACCGAGGTGCCTATTAATTTCCTTAATCCGCGTCCCGGAACTCCCTTCGAGGATCGTCCCCTGGTCCCGATGATGGATGCTCTGCGCACTATTGCCGCATTTCGTTTTGCGCTTCCGCACGCCACCTTGCGCTTTGCGGGAGGTCGAGAAATTACGCTCGGTGACGAAGGTATGAAAGAAGGTCTACTGGGAGGTATCAACGGATTCATTGCAGGCAACTACCTCACCACTTTGGGCTGCTCCCCAGAACGTGACCTAGATATTCTCGATGAGCTGCGCATACCTATCAAAAATAAGGATGAGGTTGATTAATGCGGCCCGTCACCAGCACCGAATTACGGGATTTTATTTTTAAAGGAAAACCCTTTCTGTTCGACCCATATCGGGGAGTGGATCTTACCCAGGAAAAGCCCGCGCCTTTTAAAGCGGCCGAACTAGGGTTGGAGCCATTTCGTTACTGTCCGCTGTGTGGGCGGCGCATGGTCACCCAAGTGGTTCCTACCGGATGGACCGCTATTTGTTCCCGGCACGGAAAAATTTCCTCATATTATTTCGAGCACTAGTGGCCGATTAGTTTTGGGGGCGGCGCAGAATCGCGCTGGAGTCCGTCACGCGACATTCGTTGTGAACAAACGCATAGAGCTTTGCGGGGCGGCCCCCTTCGTCGCCCGGTTCCGAATAGTTTCCAGTCGGCTGGATGACTCCCCGGCGTTGCAAGGTTCGTTGCAAATTTGTGGCATCAACTCGGTACCCCAATGCTGCTTCATAGATTTTTCGCAATTGTGAAATCGTGAAGGTGGCGGGGGAGAGGGCAAAGCCCAAGTTCGTGTATCCCAATTTAGAGAGCAGCCGTTCTTGTGCAGCAGCGATGACGGCTGCATGGTCTGCCACCGTGTCGGGAAGTGCATCCACCGGAATCCATTGGGTGTCGTCCGGCAAAGTGGGCTCGGACGTGGTCGGGATGATACCCATAAAAGCGCACAGTACGACGCGTCCGTCACTACGGCGGTTCGGTTGTGAAAAAACTTGCAATTGCTCTAGGTGTGACAAAGAATGCACATCGACTTTTTCGGAGAGTTGACGTTCCGCAGACTCCTGAATGTTTTCATCATCCCGCAGCCAACCTCCTGGTAGAGACCATAATGAGACGTCATCCACGCGGGATTGTTCCCACAGCAGCGTGTGTAAGCGCAGGCGTCCAGAATTTTCGCAACGCCGAATTTGGAAGACAGTTACGCGTACTTCCAATCTGCTGGTAACATTCCACATAGTTTTCGATTATAAGTCGAAAACCTAGCGAGTGGTACGGATACCGCTTTTTTGTGACAACCCGGAGAAATTATTATGACTGCAACTACTAGCGCAAAACTCGAGTCACCGCTACTTGCCCAGGTTTATCAAGACGAAGATGGTGTCTACCGAGGTGTTGAAGGTAATGCAGAGTGGGCAGCAGAAATTCGCAGACTTGCGGACGCCCGCGATGCCGTCATTTTGGCTCACAACTACGAACTGCCCGAAATTCAGGACATCGCCCACCACACGGGGGACTCCTTGGCTCTTTCGCGCGTAGCTGCAGAAGACAAACATTCCACCATCGTTTTTTGTGGAGTGCACTTCATGGCAGAAACCGCCAAAATTCTTTCTCCAGAAAAAACTGTTCTTATTCCGGATGCCAAAGCTGGCTGTTCACTAGCCGATTCCATTACCGCCCAACAACTAGCTGACTGGAAGGCACAATATCCTGATGCGCTGGTTGTTAGCTACGTCAACACCACCGCAGGTGTTAAGGCGTTGACGGATGTTTGCTGCACCTCCTCGAACGCGGTAGACGTGGTGAAGTCCCTGCCTGCCGACAAGGAGATCCTTTTCTGCCCGGATAAAAACCTGGGAGCGCATGTGAAGCGCATGACGGGCCGCGACAATATCCACATTTGGGATGGCGCCTGCCACGTCCATGAAGAGATCACCGGCGACATGATTGCCGGAAGCGCCAAAAAACAGCCTAATGCCGACCTCTATGTTCACCCGGAATGTGGCGGTACCAATGCGGCACTTGATTTGGCGGACGATGGTGTAGTTTCCGCAGACCAGGTTAAGGTGCTTTCCACCGGCGGCATGCTTACCGCCGCTGAACAGGGCGTAGCAGACGGTAAGAAGAACGACGTGTTGGTTGCTACCGAGATTGGCATGCTGCACCAACTGCAGCGCGCTGATTCCTCCCGGCGGTTCATTCCGGTTAATCCGGAAGCATCTTGCCCCTTTATGAAGCGCATTACTCCGGCAGCTTTACTCAAATCTCTGTGTGATGGAACTGACGAGATCGAACTTGAGCGCGATGTTATTGATGCTGCTTTTAAAGCCGTCGACCGTATGATTGCGATCGGAAATAGCCCCGCCACACGTTAATAACCCACTTCTAAGAAGGACTCATGGCTACACCGTGGATCATGGACTGCGACCTCGTCATTATTGGGGCCGGAGTAGCCGGACTTAGTGCTGCTGTAGCAGCCCGCGAACAAGGATTACGCACCCTCATTATCGACAAAGGGCGCTGGTCTGAGGGAGCACGAAAAATACCTCGTTATCCCAATGCCGCCACCAAGATCGCCCAGGGCGGAATAGCCGTTACTGGTCTCACCGACCAAGAAGAAACCACACCACTTTCGGAAGCGTTGGCTGTGCATGTGGCAGATACGCTGGATGCGGGTGCTGGTTTATGCGATAAAACCGCAGTTGAGTCCATTATCGCGGGCGGTGGAGAAGCCGTCCAGAAACTTATTGATGTGGGCGGTGTCTTCGACAGGACTGCCCGGGGGGAATGGAAACGCACCCGGGAAGGTGGGCATTCCGTCCGTCGAATTATTCATGCGGGTGGTGACGCCACCGGTGCCGAGGTGCAACGTGCCTTAGAGGAGGCGAGCGCCGGTATTGCCTGCTTGCAGAATGCGCGAGCCACCACCATCCTCACCGATAAGGACGGGGTGCTGGGCGTCGGGGTTAATGATCCGCGCGGAGTCGGCTATATTGCGACCCCCGCCGTACTTCTTGCCACCGGCGGTAACGGCCAGCTTTTCAACGTCACCACCAGCCCAGAAGGTGTGCGAGGGGAGGGACTTTCGCTCGCTTTGCGGGCCGGAGCACGAGTCGCTGACCTGGAATTCACTCAATTCCATCCCACGGTTCTCTTCGACGCGAAACGTATTGGTCGCCGCCCCCTCATTTCGGAAGCGGTCCGCGGTGAAGGTGCTCTACTCTACGACAGTGCGGGCAATCGTCTGATGGAAGGGATCGATCCGCGGCTGGAACTGGCACCGCGAGACATTGTCGCCCGCGCAATCGCCCTCCGGCTGGCAGAAACTGGCACCGACTGCGCTTGGCTTGATGGAACTGGTATTGCGGATTTCCACAAGCGTTTCCCAACGGTGACCGAAAACTGCTTAGAAGCCGGCATCGATCCGCAACATGAGCGCATACCGATAGCACCCGCCGCCCACTACCAAAGTGGCGGAATTGTGGCCGACACCTATGGCCGCACCGACGTGCCAGGGCTCTTCGCCGCAGGGGAGTGCGCCCGCACTGGTTTGCATGGAGCGAACCGTCTCGCCTCCAACAGCCTGCTGGAAGGGCTAGTCGTCGGTTTCCGAGTTCCGCAGGAAGCACGGGCGCGTCTGCTTGCTCGCGGAAAGATCAGCAGCGGCGATATTGCGCGCGCATGGGCCCGCGATGCACGTGCACACCAGCGAGATTACCCCTATGGGGACACTCCGGTGCAGCGCCGTCAGGAACGCCGTCAACTGCAAAAACTTATGAGCAGCAAAGTGGGTGTTACCCGCTCAGCAGCACCACTGCAGGAAGCCGTAGACGAACTAACAACTATGCACACGACGTTGTCACGACGCATGCATGACACAGTTCAATTGTGCAGCATGATCGCAGAAGCCGCGCTACTGAGAGAAGAGACGCGCGGTGGACACACGCGGCTAGATTATCCAGCGCAAAATCCGGATCTTCGCTACAGCCGAGTCTTCGCTCTAAACTCAGAGGGAGACCCAGAGCACACGACAGAAATTCATCCTCAGCCCCGTCAAAACAAGTAACTGGAGCCACAATGATCAACACAACAAATACTCCCCTCACTCCTCCCAGCGTCGAGGAAATGCGGCGCGTGGTGCGTTTGGCACTGGAAGAAGACCTGCGATGGGGACCGGACGTTACTACCTTGGCCACTGTTCCAGCAGATGCGACCGCCACGGCACAGGTGCGCACCCGGGAAGAAGGTATCGTTTGCGGACTGCCGGTAGCACGGATTGTTCTGGATGAAGTCGTGGGACCCGACAAATATGAATTTGAAGTGCATGCGGATGACGGCGACCGAGTACAGCCGGGTGACGTTGTGGTACAGATTGTGGCACCCACGCAAGCTTTGCTGACCGCGGAACGCACCCTCCTCAATATCATGACTCACTTGTCTGGTATTGCGACAGCCACCGACCAGTGGATGCAGGCAATGCGCAATACAAAATGTGTTGTTCGGGACACTCGCAAAACTCTGCCCGGCCTGCGCGAACTAGAAAAATACGCGGTACGGGCTGGCGGTGGAATGAACCACCGCATGGGGTTGGGAGACGCAGCTCTTATCAAAGACAACCACGTCGTGGCAGCTGGCGGGGTAGTGCCCGCACTACAAGCAGTTAAAGCGCAGTACCCGGATAAACCCACCGAAGTGGAAGTTGATTCTCTCCAACAACTGCGGGAAGTACTTGCCGAAGGTGTCGGCTTGGTTCTCCTCGACAATATGGATTTGGAGATGACGAAAGAAGCAGTCGCCATCCGGGACGAACTAGCACCCGGGACTAGTTTGGAATCATCCGGCGGACTGACTCTCGCCGATGCCAAAGATTATGCTGCTACCGGCGTGGATTATGTAGCAGTGGGAGGACTCACCCACTCGGTGAAAGTTCTCGATCTCGGCTTAGACATGTAAAAGCACTAAGATAATAGGCATTGCTAACTTCCGAAAGGATAACCATGCTCACTCGTACTGACCTGCGCGGTCGTACCCTCACCGATGCCCAACTCCGGGCGATGATGCCGCGTGGCGGCTCTGACCCCAACGAAGCGATGAAAACCGTCGCCACTGTTGTTGATGAGGTTCATGAGCATGGTGCCGCTGCCGCTCTCAAATATGGGGAAAAGTTCGACGGTGTCGCTTCCGACAGTGTACGGGTACCGGCAAAAGTGATTGCAGATGCCTTGGCGTCCCTGGAACCCGCAGTAAAGACTGCACTAGAAGCAGCTATCGAGCGTATTCGGAAAGTGCACGCAGCTCAGGTGCCCAAAGAACACACTGTTACTGTTGCTCCCGGCGGGGAAGTCACTGAAAAGTGGATCCCCATTAACCGCGTCGGCCTTTATGTTCCCGGAGGCAAAGCGGTATACCCTTCCTCTGTCGTTATGAATGTGGTGCCCGCCCAGGAAGCAGGAGTGAACTCCCTGGTGGTGGCTTCACCCCCGCAGAAAGAACACGGCGGCTGGCCTCATCCCACAATTTTGGCTGCCTGCGCCATTTTGGGTGTTGACGAAGTCTGGTCGGTGGGCGGTGCGCAAGCTGTGGCCCTCATGGCCTATGGCGGTGAGGACACTTCTGCAGCAGACACCCCCAACTCCGAATTGGAGCCGGTAGACCTTATTACCGGCCCCGGTAATGTTTTCGTCACCGCTGCTAAACGATTAGTGCGCGGGGTAGTTGGGATTGATGCCGAGGCTGGTCCGTCGGAGATCGCAGTACTAGCCGACGAGACCGCGAATGCTTCCTTCGTAGCGGCCGATATGATTTCGCAGGCGGAACACGATCCGCTGGCGGCCAGTGTGCTTATCACCGACAGTCAAGAATTGGCCGATATGGTCGATGACTACATTGTCGACCAGGCCGGAGAAGCGCTGTCCAAGGAACGAATCAATACCGCCCTTGCAGGGCCACAATCCGGCATTATTTTGGTGGACGATATGGAACAAGGTGTGCAGGTTGCTAACGCCTATGCTGCTGAACACTTGGAAGTCCATACCGCTGATGCGCGTGCTGTCGCCGAAAGAATTGTTAATGCTGGAGCCATATTCGTGGGACCCTACACTCCTGTTCCTCTGGGGGACTACGCTGCAGGCTCCAACCACGTGCTACCCACGTGTGGTTCTGCGCGCTACAGTGCTGGCCTCTCCACACACACCTTCCTGAAGCCGGTGCATCTGGTGGAATACGATAAAGAGGCGTTGTCCGACATCGCGGATGCCATTGTGACGCTGGCTGAAGAGGAAGTGCTGCCGGCCCACGGGACGAGCATCCAGATCCGCCAAGACTAACACCGTCACCCACCCAACCATTAAGTAAAGGATTGTCTATGAGCACCATCGGTGCCAATGTGCAACTTTCTGATCTCCCGCTGAGAGAAGAACTTGCTGGTAAAAGCCCATATGGAGCACCACAGCTCACTGTCGAATCACAGCTTAATACCAACGAGAACCCGCACCCACCGAGTGCCGCATTGGTGGAGGATCTTGTTACCTCCGTTGCCGAAGTGGCACAGCGCCTCAACCGCTACCCGGATCGTGATGCAGTGGAGTTGCGTACCGCATTGGCAGACTACGTAACCCGCCAAACAGGCGTTGACGTGACTGTCGATAATGTGTGGGCGGCCAACGGATCCAACGAAATCCTGCAGCAGCTCTTGCAGGCCTTTGGGGGACCGGGACGCACCGCCATGGGTTTCGTCCCGTCCTACTCAATGCACCCGATTCTGGTTGGGGGAACTACCACCACGTGGCTTCCGCGTCCCCGGCGGGAGGATTTTTCCCTGGACGTGGACGCAGCGATCGCGGCGATTAACCAAGAAAAACCGGATGTGGTGTTCCTGACCAGTCCCAATAATCCCACCGGTCAGAATCTCCCGAACGCTGATCTGCGCAAGATTCTGGAGAACACTGATTCCCTCATTATCCTCGACGAAGCTTATGGGGAATTCTGCGATGAACCGAGTGGATGTGAACTTATTGGGGAGTTTCCGACTCGACTTATTGTGTCACGCACGATGAGCAAAGCTTTTGCTTTCGCGGGTGGCCGGCTCGGATATTTTGTGGCCGCACCCGCGTTCATCGATGCCGTCATGTTGGTGCGCTTGCCGTACCACCTCTCCATGTTGAGCCAAGCTGCCGCCCTGGCAGCACTCCGCCATGCAGATGACACTCTCGGTTCGGTTGCCGAACTGGTAAGCGAACGGGAACGCGTGGTGGCGCGGCTTAAAGAACTCGGGCTTGTAGTGGTTCCCAGCGCTTCCAACTTTGTGCTTTTTGGTGAGTTCGAGGACGCTTCCGAGGTGTGGCAAAAATACCTCGATGAGGGCGTTCTTATCCGCGATGTGGGAGTGCCTCGCTATCTGCGCACAACTATTGGGTTGCCCCACGAAAACGACCATTTCTTGGACGCTACCGCTAAAATAATTCCCCTCGCTCAGTAAACATGACAAAGTAGAGATATGACTGCACGAATTGGACGTATTGTACGCGAAACTAGTGAATCCAGCATCAAGGTGGAAATCAACCTTGACGGTACTGGCATAACCGACATTTCCACCGGTGTGCCATTTTTCGATCACATGCTTACGGCACTCGGTAAGCATGGCTCCTTCGATCTCACCGTGCAGGCTGAAGGCGACACGGAAGTCGATGCACACCACACAGTTGAAGACACTGCTATCTGTCTCGGCCAGGCCTTTAAAGAAGCTTTAGGGGACAAAGCCGGAATCCGCCGTTTCGGTGACGCAATTGTTCCCCTCGATGAAGCCCTCGCTCGGGTAGTGGTTGACGTTTCTGGACGCGCCTACTGCGTCCACCGCGGCGAACCTGCCGTGATGCGCCATACCCTTATCTCTTCCGATAAAGGCGCCTCCTATGACACCGTCATGAACCGCCACATCTTTGAAAGTTTGGCGATGAATGCTGGAATCTGTCTCCACGTCCGAGTTCTTGACGGACGGGATCCACACCACGTCACCGAAGCTGAGTTCAAAGCGTTGGCACGTGCTCTCCGGGAAGCTACCGAGATGGATCCTCGCATGACTGGCATTCCCTCCACTAAGGGCGCGCTGTAACAGCGAATTCTGGCGAACCCCAGAAACAAGTAAACTAACACGTATGAAACCACGCGTCGCCATACTGGATATTGGCTCCGGAAATCTGCGTTCGGCAGAAAAGGCGGTCGCTCGCGTCGGTGCAGAAACCACCATTACCAGCGACCCGAAAGTGGCCGTCAATGCAGATGGCCTAGTGGTTCCTGGGGTGGGAGCATTCGGCAGCTGTTGGCAAGGATTACAGCGTGTACGGGGAGACCGTGTGATCGGGCAGCGGCTTGCTGGATCCCGGCCCGTGTTCGGAATTTGTATTGGCATGCAGCTGATGTTTGAACAGGGCGAAGAGTTCCCGTATTCCGCGGATGCAGAAGCGGAAACTACTAAGCCGACCGCTACCGCCGGACTAGGGGAGTGGCCTGGAACGGTGCGCCGTCTAGACGCCAGCGTTTTGCCACATATGGGTTGGAACACCGTTGATATGGCGGCAGATTCCCAACTTTTTGACGGCATTGCGGCAGACACGCGCTTCTACTTCGTACATTCCTATGCGGCGCTGGAATGGTCTCTCAAAGAGGATCCAGATGGCTTCATTGCACCGCCGAAAGTCTCCTGGGCTAAGCACGAAGACTGTCGCTTTGTAGCTGCCGTAGAAAACGGACCGCTCTGGGCTACCCAGTTCCACCCCGAAAAATCCGGCGACGCCGGCGCGGTGCTGCTGGAGAACTGGCTCCACAGTTTTTAGAACCTTTAACCACCCAATTAAATATTGCGATTATTTGACTAGTTGTCTGCCAAGAAAGGGCATACCATGAGTTTCACTTTGCTTCCCGCCGTCGACATCGTCGATGGCCAAGCTGTTCGTTTGCTGCAAGGAGAGGCCGGCACAGAAACTTCCTACGGCACTCCTTTGGAAGCGGCGCTGAAGTGGCAAAACGACGGGGCAGAATGGCTCCACCTGGTGGACCTTGATGCTGCTTTCCGACGCGGATCCAACTATGAACTGATTCGCGAAATGATTGCACAGCTCGACCTCAATGTGGAGCTTTCGGGCGGCATTTGGGACGACGAAACCCTAGAGCGGGCCCTGGCGACAGGGTGCCGCCGGGTTAACATCGGTACCGCTGCGATCGAGAAACCGGAGTGGTGCGCAAAGATTATCGCCGAATACGGGGACCGCGTGGCGGTGGGACTAGATGTACGCGTCGAAGATGGCGAGCCCCGTCTGCGCGGACGCGGCTGGGTGTCCGATGGTGGCAACCTCTGGGAAGTACTGGAACGCCTCAACAATGATGGGTGCTCTCGCTATGTCGTCACCGACGTTTCTAAAGACGGTATGCTTTCTGGCCCCAACCTCGACATGCTGCGTGAAGTAGCGGAGGCGACTGACGCCAAAATTGTGGCCTCTGGTGGAGTATCCAGCATTGAGGATCTTGTCGCTATTGCGGAACTGGAACCTTATGGTGTTGACTCAGCCATTACTGGAAAAGCCCTCTACGCTGGTAAATTCACATTGCCGGATGCACTGGCTGCAGTCAAAAAGCAGGCTTAAAATCAATATATAAATTTCCGTTGGAAGGATAACTGTCGTGACCGTCGCAATTCGTGTAATCCCGTGTTTGGATGTCGACAATGGTCGAGTTGTTAAGGGAGTCAACTTTCTTAACCTGCGTGATGCCGGAGACCCGGTGGAGTTAGCTCGCGCCTACAACGCGGCTGGGGCTGACGAACTCACTCTCCTCGATATCACGGCGTCTTCCAGCGGACGTGACACCATGATGGATGTTGTCCGAGCAGCAGCAGAAGAGGTATTCATTCCACTTACCGTAGGTGGGGGAATCCGGACTGTGGAAGATATTGACCGCATGCTGCGTGCCGGCGCAGACAAAGTCAGTATCAACACGGCGGCCATCGCCAATCCACAACTGCTGGTCGACGGAGCCGCTCGTTTCGGAGCCCAATGTATTGTCCTGTCCGTCGACGCACGGAGAGTCCCGGAGGGCGCAGAGCCCACGGCTTCCGGATGGGAAGTGACCACCCATGGCGGCAGCAAGGGAACCGGCATTGATGCTGTTGAGTGGGCGAAGAAGGGCGAACAGCTGGGTGCTGGCGAAATTCTTCTCAACTCTATGGACGCGGACGGCACCAAGGATGGTTTCGATCTGGAACTGCTGAAAGCAGTCCGGGAAGCAGTATCTATACCCGTCATCGCCTCTGGTGGTGCTGGCAAAGTAGAGGATTTTGTGCCGGCAGTGAAAGCCGGAGCCGATGCTGTGCTGGCAGCCAGTATTTTCCACTTTGGCGAAGTAACTATCCAAGAAGTGAAAGAGGCGCTGCGGGCCGAAGGAATTGAAGTGCGATGAGCGACACCGCAGACGTAACGACTTTGACGGATATTCAGTGGAATGCTGATGGCCTCGTTCCGGTAGTGGTACAAGACCATGCCACCCGGGAAGTCCTCATGCTGGCGTGGGCGAATGCGGAAGCTGTCCAGTACACAATGGACACTCGCCAAGGAACATATTGGTCGCGATCTCGCCAAGAGCTGTGGACGAAAGGCCTGACCTCCGGCCACACCCAGTACGTGCGCGCAATTTTTTATGATTGCGATGCCGATACACTGCTCTACATCGTTGACCAGGCAGGGGCAGCCTGCCACACCAACACGCACAGCTGCTTTACGCAAAGAGTATTGCTGGCGGACGAACCAGCCAAACCGTTACCCGATGATCTGCGTTATGGCACGGAATAACGACAGTTGCCACTGAGAAGTACAGCTAAGGCCCTTTTGGGTGGAACTCAGTTCGCTTCCGTGGCTTGTGGATTATTAACCTTGTGAATAAGGAAATGATCCCCGGAAGGAGGTAACGATGGGTTCGCTTCTTTCCGAAATTATTGCGGATGTTCGCAATGACCTCGCACAACGGCAGCAAGCGATTGATTATCAGACAATCAAGCGCATGTCGCTGGCAGCTCCAGCACCGCGGGACGGCTACGCTGCCCTCCGGCACTCTGGGGTGGCAGTTATTGCTGAGATAAAACGCGCCTGCCCAAAGCGTGGCCAGCTTGCAGAAATTCCCCAGGCCGGAAAACAGGCCAAAGATTATGTGGATGCGGGGGCACGGCTCGTATCCGTCCAAACTGAGCGGCACCACTTTAAAGGATCGCTGCTAGACCTGGATGATGTGCGCCGGAGCGTTGAGGTTCCGGTACTGGTGAAGGACTATATCGTTACTCCCTACCAAGTTCATGAAGCGCGTGCGCACGGAGCAGATTTGGTGCAACTGATTGTGGAAGCACTGGATCAACATACGCTCGTCTCCCTCCTGGATCGGGTGGAATCCCTGGGCATGACGGGGGTATTGGAAGTGCATAATCTGGAGGAAGCTGAACGCGCCTTAGACGCAGGAGCTAAGGTGATCGCCATTAACGCCCGCGATCTAGTGACCTCCAAAATTGATCGTGCAGTATTCAGCGAAATTTCACCCGGGCTTCCTTCAGACATTGTGCGTATCGGGGAAGCTGGTATTCGCGGCCCACACGACCTGTTGGCTTGTGCTGGTGCCGGGGTTGACGCTGTTTTGGTGGGTGAAGGTGTTGTTACTGCAGATGACCCGAAAGCAGCAGTGAGTGACTTGGTTATTGCCGGTTCGCATCCGTCGTGTCCTGCGCGGAGTTAGCGGAATCGACTGAGCTGACATTCGCGAAGGGAGATCATTATTCCTGTCGTTATCTCGAGTTTTGCTTCCCCCACGGTGATGTCGTGGGCGTATCTTCCTAGCCCGTCTCGAGGCTATTTTTCGCTGGGGTCGCTGCAGATCCATTTCTATGCATTGTGCATTATCCTGGGCGCAGCAGTCGGCATTGCTATTGCGGCTCGGCGCTGGAAACAGCGTGGGGGAAATAAGGAAGACCTTTATGACGCACTCTTACTAGGTATCCCGATCGGCATCATTGGTGCCCGGCTGTACCATGTTATTACTGATTACCAGCTATATTTTGGGCCTGATGCTCCCAATAATCCGGTAGATGCACTGAAGATTTGGGAAGGGGGCCTGGGTATTTGGGGCGGAATATTTGCAGGGGCTTTAGCCGTCTACCTTTTCGCCAAAAAACGGCGGCTGCCGGTGTGGGATATGGCAGATGCGATGGCGCCCGGGATACTCGTCGCACAAGGCATAGGACGCCTGGGTAACTGGTTCAACCAAGAACTTTATGGACACGCCACCGACGTGCCGTGGGGGCTGGAGATATACGAACGTGTCGGGGGAGTATCAACCGGAAATGTTATTGCTGTCGTCCACCCCACCTTTTTGTACGAAATGTTGTGGTGTTTGCTCGGGGCAGCATTCTTGATTCTGGTGGATAAGAAATTAGTGATTGGATATGGCCGCCTTTTTGCGAGCTACGGGGCCGTATACTGCCTGGGTCGTTTTTGGATTGAGCTGCTGCGCAGCGACGCCGCGAGAACTATCCTGGGACTGCGAATCAACACGTGGGTTTCGGGCGTTTGTTTAATTGTGGCGCTCGGGTTTGTGATTTTTGGAAAGAGGGGGAGACGTACTCCCACCGAAGTACAGCAGTATGGAAAAGAACCAATCGGGAAAAGCGTTGGTTAATAGAGTTTCTCTCAGTGACTAGCTAGGATTGATGGTGTGAAACGTCGAACTAAAATTGTATGTACGTTAGGTCCCGCGGTCGCGTCTGCCGAGAAAATCCGCAAACTTGTGGAATCCGGTATGAATGTCGCCCGTATGAATATGTCCCACGGCGAGCATTCTGATCACGCCCAAAACTACGAGTGGGTGCGGCAAGCATCAGAGGAAAGTGGAAAAGCTGTCGGCATATTGGCAGATCTACAAGGACCAAAGATTCGCTTAGGTCGCTTCAAAGATGACCGCACTGTCTGGGCAACCGGCGAAACCGTCACCATTACGGTGGAGGATTGCGAAGGTACCCACGATCGCGTCTCTACCACCTACAAAAACCTTGCTAACGACGCTAAACCCGGTGACCGTCTGTTGGTTGATGACGGCAAAGTTGGTTTAGTGGTTGAAAAGGTTGAGGGGCCGGATGTTATTTGTGTGGTCACAGAAGGTGGCCCGGTCTCCAATAACAAGGGTGTTTCCCTCCCCGGAATGAGTATTTCTACTCCGGCACTCACCGAGAAGGATATCCGTGACCTTCGCTTCGCCCTCGAGCTCGGGGTGGACTTTATTGCGTTGTCCTTCGTGCGTTCGCCTTCCGACGTGGAGCTTGTCCACAACGTCATGGATGAGGTCGGACGCCGTGTTCCCGTCATCGCCAAACTGGAGAAGCCGGAAGCAATTGAAAACCTAGAGCCGGTTATCCTCGCTTTTGATGCGATTATGGTGGCTCGCGGTGACTTGGGTGTGGAACTTCCCCTTGAGGACGTTCCGTTGGTGCAGAAGCGTGCCATTCAGATTGCCCGCGAAAATGCACGTCCGGTCATTGTGGCTACCCAAATGCTTGACTCCATGATTGAGAACTCGCGGCCTACCCGCGCTGAAGCATCAGACGTTGCGAATGCCGTCCTGGACGGTACCGACGCCGTCATGCTCTCTGGAGAAACCTCCATTGGTGCCTACCCACTGGATACGGTTCGCACCATGAGCCGTATTGTCCGTGCGGTGGAATCGGATCCGGATGCAGTGCCCCCGTTGAAGCACGTTCCGCGCACCCGTCGTGGTGTTATTTGCCAAGCCGCTGTCGACATTGCCGAACGGCTCAACGTGAAAGCAGTTGTTGCGTTCACGACCTCTGGCGACACCATGAAACGTGTAGCGCGCTTGCACCCGCGTATCCCGCTAGTAGCTTTCACCACCACCGAAGCCGTCAAGAACCAGTTGGCGCTTTCCTGGGGCTGTGACTCGTTCCGGGTCGAAACCCTCGTGGATACTGACACCATGGTTCGCATGGCCGATCGTAAGCTATTAGAGATGCCCGGCTTCGAGTACGGAGACCAGGTGGTCATCGTCGCTGGTGCCCCTCCGGGACGTTCCGGGGCCACAAACATGGTGCATGTGCACCGCTTAGGCGAGGACGACCGCTAATATTCTCGTTAACCTAAATGACAGGGGGCTGTAACGATACAGCCCCCTGTCATTTATTTGTTCACTTACCGCTGAAATTGAGCAATTCTGAAAGTGGACAATTCTTTTAAAAGTCCATAGTGTTTAGCGCGTGAGAGCATCAGGAATTGTTAATGTCACATCTGCCCTCCCCGCAGCACTGGAAGGTCTCAAAGACCTCGCCTACAACCTGCGGTGGGTTTGGCATGCAGATACTCAACAGCTATTTCGTTCTATTAATCCGTCTGTGTGGGACGCACACCACGATCCACTAAAAGTCCTTCGAGACACCACCGCAACGCGGTGGAACGAACTCCAAGACGACGATAAATTCCGTAGCGACTTAGAGCACGAAGTTGCAGGGCTACAGGATTACATGAAGACGGATGCATGGTTCCAGTCAACCCATGATCCCGACAAAACCGGCCAAGCCGATCGGGATCTCCTAACCGCCTACTTCTCCATGGAATTCGGTATCACCCCGTGCTTACCGATCTATTCCGGCGGACTCGGGGTCCTCGCTGGCGACCACCTCAAATCTGCTTCTGACCTAGGCGTGCCACTCATAGGCGTCGGATTGCTGTACCGCTATGGATACTTCCGGCAGAGCCTCTCCCGCGAAGGCCTCCAGGTTGAGCACTACGCCACCCACGAAACTGATGAGCTTCCCATCAAGCCGGTAAAGGATGGGGAAGGAAACCAGCTAAAAGTCTCCATTCGGTTCCCCGGAAAACGTATTCTTCACGTTGCTGTCTGGACCGCACAGGTCGGTCGTGTGACCCTCCTGTTGCTGGATACTCATCTTCCAGAAAACCCGAAAGACCTGCGGGTCCTCACAGACCGTTTGTATGGCGGAAATGAAGAACACCGCATTCGACAAGAGATTGTTTTGGGTATTGGTGGTGTTCGTGCCGTCAACGCCTACTGTGACCTTAAAGGCATTAAACGTCCCGAAATTGCGCACCTGAACGAAGGACATGCTGGACTTCTGGCAATTGAGCGCATTAGGGAGCGCATGGACGCGGGACTCGACTTCGATGCAGCACTTGCCGAAGTTCGAGCCGCAAACATCTTCACCACCCATACTCCCGTCCCGGCAGGTATCGACCGCTTCGACATTTCCATGGTGCGGCACTACCTCAACCCCGATGAGAACGGTAACTCCAAACTTGTCCCGGGTGTGCCGGTAGACCGGGTGCTGCAATTTGGTGCGGAAGGAGACCCCAACCGCTTCAACATGGCACATATGGGACTGCGTTTGTCACAGCGCTCCAATGGTGTTTCAAAACTCCACGGTGTTGTGTCCCGCGAAATGTTTTCCTCGCTCTACCCCAATTATCCGGTGGAAGAAGCACCAATTGGATCCGTCACCAACGGTGTGCACATGCCCACCTGGATCTCGCCCACAATGCGTCCCTTGGTGAAACGTATTGTTGGGGACCAGGATCTTGCGACTGCAGACACGTGGGGTCATGGCGATAGTGTCACAGATGAAGAACTCTGGAAAACCCGCAGCATCTTGCGTAAACGCCTAGTAAAAACTGCCCGTGAGGCGGTTCGCCAATCATGGCTGGAACGCGGCGCTGCTGAAGCTGAACTTGGCTGGACTGACCGCATTCTCGACCCGAATGTTCTTACAGTTGGTTTTGCTCGCCGAGTCTCCACCTATAAGCGCCTCACCTTGATGCTGCAAGATGCAGATCGGTTGCGCGAGATACTGTGCAACGAAGAACGCCCAGTGCAGTTCATTATTGCCGGTAAAGCACACCCCGCTGATGGCGGCGGAAAACACCTCCTGCAGGAGCTAGTACAGTTCGCTGATGAAGCTGGCGTGCGGGATCGGATCGTCTTCCTTCCGGACTACGATATTGAACTCGCACAGGTCATGATCGCTGGCTGTGACGTTTGGCTGAACAACCCGATTCGCCCCCAAGAAGCATCCGGAACCTCCGGTATGAAAGTCGTCATGAACGGTGGACTGACCTTCTCCGTCTCCGACGGCTGGTGGGACGAAATGGCTGACGATTCACTGGGCTGGACAATCCCGTCTGTGACCAATGTGGATGACGCCACCCGTGATCGCCTCGAATCACTGGCTCTTTACGACCTGCTCGAGCAGAGTATCGCGCCACTATTCTACGACCGCGATGTGGAAGAATTGCCGCGTGGCTGGGTCGATTTGATGCGCCGTTCCTTGGTCGAATTGGCGCCACAAGTGTCCGCCACCCGCATGGTGCGCGACTACGTCGATCAGTACTACCGACCGGCACTTTACACCTCCCTATTGATGGCGGATGACGACAATGCTTCCGCCAACTTTGTGGAGTGGTTGGCACAGGTGCGGCGGGAATGGTTCAAGGTATCTATCACTGCCTTGACCTGCAACTCTCACAGCGCACTCGCGGATGAAGCCCTCGTTGCAGAATGCTCCACCGTTGACGCAGGTGATCGCCTAGAGATAAGCGCCGAAGTGGAATTGGGAGCACTTGACCGAACTGATGTCGCTGTACAGGTTCTTTACGGACCGGCGAATGACCACGGCGATATTGAAGATGGTCAGATTGCTACCCTGACCGCTGGTTCCGGTAATGCGTTCCATACCGAGCTCATTGTGGATGCGCCCGGCAAACTTGGTGTCACTGCACGGGTTGTGCCGCACCACGACCTTATTGTTAACCCAGCTGAAACTGGGCTTTGTGTGTGGGCATAAGGTACGAAAGTGCATGCCGCTTAAGTAGTAACTAAAAAGAGAAAAGGCCTGACAACGAAAGTTGCCAGGCCTTTTCTTTTCTGTGCCCTTGGTGGGACTCGAACCCACACTGGACGGGTTTTGAATCCGTTGCCTCTGCCAATTGGGCTACAAGGGCGCGGTGAGGCTTTCTCAAGTGTAATAGACGGGAGCGCGGTTCGAGAAATTAGCCGCCAATCTTTTCCCGACTTATATACTCAGCTGCCGGCTGGTGACTGATTGTCTAAGCTAGTGGTGTGACTACCAAGAATTCCATGAACGTTAAAAACGATAAACGTACACCAACCGCGGAAGACGAGATGACTGGTGTCGAAACCCCCAGAGTCTTGTTGTTAGACGGCCACTCGCTGGCTTTTAGGGCCTTCTACGCGCTTCCCGCCGAGAATTTTTCTACCGCAGACGGGCAGCACACCAATGCCGTTTATGGGTTCTTGTCGATGCTGACAAACCTTGTTAAAGAAGAGAAACCGAGCTACATAATTGCCGCCTTTGATGAGGGTAAGGAAACTTTTCGGCACCGGGAATATCCCGAGTACAAAGCACAGCGCAAACCGACCCCTGAAGAATTTAAGGGCCAAGTTCCGCTCATTCGAGAGCTGTTAGCATCTCTCGGCATTCCTTCCGTGTCGCTGAAAGAATTTGAAGCTGACGATATCTTGGCGACACTTGCCACCGAAGCATCGCATCAAGGCATGCACGCCTATGTCTGTACTGGTGATAAGGATGCTTTCCAACTTATTAGCGACTCGATCACTATTCTTTATCCCCATCGCGGGGTAAGTGTTTTGAAACGCTACACGCCGTCGGTGCTGCACGATCGATTCGATGTGACTCCCGCTCAATACCCGGGTCTTGCTGCGCTCCGGGGAGACGATTCCGATAATCTGCCAGGTGTCCCGCGGGTCGGGGATAAAACCGCTGCCAAGTGGCTCAACAATTATGGGGATTTAGATAACTTACTGGCACATGCTGAAGAGATTAAAGGGGTAGTGGGGGAGAACCTGCGTACACATCTGGAGGACGTGAAGCGTAATTACCACCTCACCAAGATGGTGCTGAATGCGCCTCTGGATGTAGAGATCGAGGATGGGGTTCGGGAAGAAGCTGACCGTGAAAAGCTGAACGAGCTTTTTGATGACCTAGAGTTCGGTAACCGACTTCGGGAGCGCGTCGTTGCTGCATTCAGCACAGACGACACCGAGGAGGAAGAAGCCCAGGTTGGGGAACTCAATATTACCGTCGCTCAGGACGGAAACGTCGCACAGTGGTTTGCCGACCAGGAAGCAGTTGACGGCGTGTGGGGGCTGCGCGTATCGGGTAATGATTCTCCAGTGGAGGGTGATGTAGACCGGATTGCTATTGCGTCGCCGCAGAATGCGCAGCTTATTATTGCTGCCGTTGCGCTTTCTCCGGCGGACGAGGAGGCGTTTGCCCACTGGTGCGCCGACTCTACAGTGCTTAAAACCGTCCATGATGCGAAAGCTGCAGCCCACTGTTTAGCTGGCAGGGGTTGGACTTTGGCAGGTGTGGATTTCGACACCATGGTGGCGTCTTACCTGGTGCGCCCCGGGCAGCGGAATATGGATTTCCGGGAAGTGCTCAGCCGCCATACTGGCATGCAGCTAGATGCGCCGAAGAGTGGACAAATGAGCCTTATCGATCTCGATACTGAGACAGATAATGCCGTGGTGGAAGCTACTGCCCGCGAGGTGGCAGCCCAGTTAGTTCTGATGGAACAGCTGCGCTCCGATATTGCCGAAATTAACGAGACTGAACTTTTCCGAACCATGGAAATGCCGCTTGTGAGTGTTCTCCAACGTATGGAAGCAGACGGTATCGCCGTGTCGCTCACTGCCTTGCATGAGCTGGAAGAGGAATTCAATGCCCAAGCAGGCATGTTGGAGAAAGAAGCCTTTGACGCCATTGGTGACGACTCGGTTAACCTCAATTCGCCTAAACAGCTGCAAACCGTGCTATTTGACCAACTCGAGATGCCGAAAACCAAGAAAACCAAAACTGGCTACTCCACCAATGCCGAGTCTTTGCAAATGCTGTACGACAAGACGGGCCACCCGTTCCTTGCAGCCTTACTGGGATACCGGGCCGTAACGAAGCTGAAGACTACCGTCACCGGCCTTATCAATTCTGTTACAGCAGATGAAAGAATACACACGACCTTTAACCAAACCATTACCACCACCGGTCGGCTCTCCTCGACAGATCCCAACCTGCAAAATATCCCGGTGCGTACTCCCGAAGGTAAACGGATCCGTGATGTTTTCATTGCTGGTGACGGGTATGAGTGCCTACTTACGGCGGACTATTCACAAATTGAAATGCGGGTGATGGCGCACCTTTCGGAAGATGAAGGCCTCATTGAAGCCTTCCGGCGTGGGGAGGACTTGCACTCTTTTGTTGGTGCAGTTGCTTTTGATGTGCCGATTGATGAAGTGACTCCAGAGTTGCGGCGTCGTACTAAGGCACTGAGCTACGGTCTTGCCTACGGGCTTTCCCCATACGGTTTGGCACGCCAGCTAGACATCCCCGTAGCCGAAGCAAAAGCCTTTATGGACAGGTATTTTGAACGCTTCGGTGGGGTGCGAGATTATCTCCATGAAGTTGTTGAGGTGGCCCGAAAAGAAGGCTACACCGAAACCATGTTCGGGCGCCGTCGCTACCTACCGGAGCTGAATTCGTCTAACCGGGTGGCACGCGAGAACGCGGAACGAGCTGCCCTCAATGCGCCGATTCAAGGTACGGCCGCCGACATTATTAAGTTGGCAATGCTGAAAGTTGATGCGGAGTTGGCGGCAGCAGAGCTTAATTCACGGGTGCTTTTGCAGGTGCATGACGAACTCGTTGTGGAGGTTGCGCCCGGCGAATTGGAGAAGGTGAAGAAACTTGTCACACGGAGTATGGATGAGGCCGTCACCCTGTCTGTTCCCTTAGAAGTATCTGTGGGATGGGGAAGTACGTGGAACTCCGCGGCACACTAATCTAAACTTTCGTCAACGCATATGTTAACCAGCTTGAATGTGTTGTTCCTGAACAGTAGGATTGTGTGCTGTACGCTTGTCACCCGTGCGGTGGTGTTCCCGGGCGGTGCATGACGACGTATTGAACCTGTAAACGAGCACCTTGATACATTCCGTAGTCCGGAGTTACCAACCCTATGACCACTACTAACGAAACTCAGCAGGTTGCTGTAAACGATATCGGCACTGCTGAGGATTTCCTCGCCGCAGTCGATGCAACCATGAAGTACTTCAACGACGGCGACATTGTTGAAGGAACTGTCGTAAAAATCGACCATGACGAGGTCCTTCTCGACATTGGCTACAAGACCGAAGGTGTCATCCTTTCGCGCGAACTCTCTATCAAGCACGATGTCGATCCCAGCGAAATCGTCGAAGTTGGCGACGTCATTGAGGCCCTAGTCCTCACCAAAGAGGATAAAGAAGGACGCCTCATGCTCTCCAAGAAACGCGCACAGTACGAGCGCGCTTGGGGAACCATCGAAGAACTTAAAGAAAAAGACGAGCCCGTCACGGGCACCGTTATCGAGGTTGTCAAGGGCGGCCTCATTATGGATATCGGACTACGTGGCTTCCTCCCCGCATCCCTCGTCGAGATGCGTCGGGTTCGTGACCTCCAGCCTTACGTAGGCAAGGAGCTTGAAGCCAAGATCATTGAGCTCGACAAGAACCGCAACAACGTTGTGCTTTCCCGTCGCGCCTACCTCGAGCAGACCCAGTCTGAGGTCCGCTCCGAGTTCCTCAACCAGCTGCAAAAGGGACAGATCCGCAAGGGTGTCGTCTCCTCCATCGTCAACTTCGGCGCATTCGTCGATCTTGGTGGTGTTGACGGACTCGTGCACGTTTCCGAACTGTCCTGGAAGCACATCGACCACCCGTCTGAGGTCGTCGAAGTTGGCCAGGAAGTCACCATCGAGGTTCTTGATGTTGACATGGACCGCGAGCGTGTCTCCCTGTCCCTGAAGGCCACCCAGGAAGATCCCTGGCGTCAGTTCGCCCGCACCCACGCCATTGGACAGATTGTGCCCGGCAAGGTTACCAAGCTGGTTCCGTTCGGCGCATTCGTCCGTGTCGAGGAAGGCATCGAAGGCCTTGTCCACATCTCCGAGCTGGCTGAACGCCACGTGGATGTGCCGGATCAGGTTGTTGCTGTTGGCCAGGAAGTCATGGTCAAGGTTATCGACATCGATCTGGAACGTCGCCGCATCTCCCTGTCCCTCAAGCAGGCTGACATGGATTACAGCGAAGAGTTCGATCCTGCCAAGTACGGCATGTCTGACTCCTACGACGAGCAGGGCAACTACATCTTCCCCGAAGGCTTCGACCCGGAAACCAACGAATGGCTCGAGGGCTACGAGACGCAGCGTGAAGAATGGGAGGCTCGCTACGCAGAAGCCGAGCGTCGCCACATTGTTCACGGCAAGCAGGTTGAGGTCAACCGCGCCGCTGCTGAAGAGGCTCAGGAAGACCAGAAGGATGCCGCAAGCGCCGAAGCTCCGGCAGCCCCCGCCGCTGATGAGGCACGCGGTTCTCTCGCTTCCGATGAGCAGCTCAACGCACTGCGTGAGAAGCTCGCTGGAAACTAACAGCCAGAGACTGCTAGTTTAAAAACCTAAAACAACCGTGAGAAGAGCGCTCTTCTCACGGTTGTTTTATATTCTGATACATAACCTTCCAAAAATAATGAAGTGAGGAAGCATAACTCGTGATCGGTCTCTCAGGTGGAATAGGGTCAGGGAAATCGACTGTAGCCGCAGTGTGGAAAGAACACGGTGCCACAATAATTGATGCCGACCAGGTTGCGCGGGATGTCGTCGAACCGGGTGAACCTGCACTCCAGGAAATCGCCCAAGAGTTTGGTGAAGATGTTTTGCTTGCCGATGGTTCCCTAGATCGTGGATTGTTGGCACAGCGAGCATTCGCCAGTGAAGCTCGAACTGAGCGCCTCAACACCATTATGAAGCCCTATATTCGGGGTCGAGTAGCAAAGCTAGCTGCTGAATCACCCCAGCCGGAACTAACCGTTTACGATGTTCCGCTCCTTATTGAGCACAACTTGGAGGGGGATTTGAGCACCATAGTGATGGTGCTTGCAGACGAAGACAGGAGGGTGGAGCGGTTGCAACGCGACCGCGGAATGAGTGAAAGCGACGTCCGCAACAGAATTCAGCGACAGGCAACTGATGCGCAGCGCCGTGCCGTGGCGGATATCGTCATTGAAAATAATGGCACGGTCGAGGAGCTTCGCAGAGAAGCCCTTCGCGTGTGGAACTACCTAGTTGCTAACTGTTCCTCAACATAATCCAGGATGGGGGGAGTGCAGCGTTCGATAGTCTCGCGGGTAATAACAAAATCCTCGGGACCACCGTACCAGGGGTCTTCTACATCGGGGATAGTGGAACTACCGGCGCATTCGGGATCAAAAGTGCGGAAAAGCCGAATGTCAGCATCAGATATCGCGTAGCGCATGCAGAGCTGTTGAAGAGCGCGTTTGTGGTAGGCCGTCATAGCAAGAATTAAATCCGCTGACTCTAATTCTTCGCGAGTAGCTTGATGAGCCGAGTGTTCTGGCAGTGAATAGCCGGCGTCCGTTAGTTCTTTTTGAGCGCGCGGGTCAATATAGTTTCCGGTTTCTTCCGGGCTCACGCCAGCGGAAGCTAGCTCCAGGTTAAGACCACGCTGTTCAGCGTGTTCTCGCACGATAATTTCCGCCATAATGGACCGACAGATATTGCCAGTGCACACCACGAGAATGCGATAGGGATTAGTCATAGTTTTATCACCCTAAGGTTCTCGTCGAAGTGACTTCGGCTCGTCTGTGAGCCATATCCAGTTAGATAAGTATGGAATTAGCGGTGCAAGTTGTGAGCGCGATCAGTAGATTCGCGTTCAACAAGTTTCATCTGCACAGAAGTCGTCAAGTGACCAACCTCGCGGTGCTGATGACGTAGTTGCTCCAGCAGTTTTCCGAAAGCTAAAGAGCCCTGAGTGCGGCGCGAGGCGGTGACGGTGGTGAGCGGGGGTGTCACCAGTGCGCTCATAAAGATGTTGTCAGTTCCCACCACAGAAACATCGGCGGGAACGTCAATACCGACCGACTTCACCGCAATCATGAAGCCCATAGCCATCAGGTCATTGTGGGCAATAACGGCAGAGGTGCGGCGTTGCATCCATTCGCGGGCGGCAGCTGCGCCACCAGCAACAGTGGGACGACGCGGCGGAGTGCGGCGAATAGCCATTTTGCGGCGTGAGCATTGTTCAAGAAGGGCCTGCCAGCGCTGTGCATCATCGTATGAGTGGCGTGGTCCCGGCAGGAAAGTAAGGGAACGGTGCCCCAGGTTGTAAAGATGGGCGACCATTTCCAGCACACCTTGTTTAGCATCGCTAATAACGGCCGGAACGCCCGGTACTTCGCGGTTCAAGGTAACTACAGGGCGTTGCTTGGCCATCTGCTGAATAGCGCTGTCAGGCAGACGCGGGGACACCAGGATTAAGCCTTCGGCGAGCCCCATAGAACGCTCTAAGGTTTCACTGTTCTGGTCGTCAATCTCAGCGGCGTCCAGAAGAATAGTCGAATAACCAGCAGCGAGTGCTTCACGACGAATGCCCTTAATGGTTTCGGCGTAGGTCGGGTTCGCAATATCTGGGACTGCGACGGCAATAAGCTGAGTCGATTGGGCAGAGGTAAAGCTGACTGTTGCTGCGCGATAACCTATTTTTTCAGCCACTTTACGGACGCGGGCTGCGGTTTCTGCATTTACGCGTCCAGGACGGGAGAAGGTACGTGACACCGTGGAAGGTGCAACGCCTGCTTCACGGGCAACATCATAAATTGTGACGCGCTTGGCGCCTCGGGTGCTTTTCTTTTTACTGCTCACGCCGGCTAGTTTAGTTAAGTTGCCGTCACTTGCCAAACTGAAAACTCGTTACCCAAATGGCAAGTGACCAGCTATTTTTCTATTTGTGCAGCTAGTTATATGGTTTGGGGCATATTTAAAGAAAGTTAATGGTGTGATTGGGGTTACCCTCTGAGAAATATGTAACTAGTCTGCAATTTTTATGTGAAAAGACTGCGTTTAAGTCGCTGCCATAATGGGAGGGACTCAAGATCCTTGATGGACAATGCTTTTCCATCGCGGTCACAGAGCGGCACACGCCAGTTGGGGTATTCCTTATTTGTTCCGGGCACATTTTGGGAACGTTGCTCGCCCGCAATATCGGTAAGTGCAATGGCTTTGGCTTTAGCGGGAGTCAGCCACATCAACTCATGAATAGCGACCACTTCGTCGTCGTCCCCTGGGGTTGCGTCTTCGGGCCACACTCCAGCTTTGCGAGCTTCCGACACTATATCCTGCCGGTTTGATTGGTACTCTGCCCATTCTTCAGCTGCAGAGTTAGCTAAAATACCGAGCTCATCTCGAAGCTCAACCTGTTTACCAGCCAAATAGGCAGCGACCGGAGGCATATCATGGGTGCTGACCGTCATCATGCACTGGGCTCGTGTCTCTGCGGGGGAGCGCATAGTTCCGTCATCGTCGTACTCGTACCAAAGAACTGAGGTCCCTAACAGTCCAAACTGTGCCAGAAGTTCAGTGATTTCTTCCGGCACCGTTCCCAGGTCTTCACCAATAACCACACAGTTATGGCGTGTCGCTTCTAGTACCAGAATCTTCAAAAGATCCTCTACTGGGTAGGGGACGTAAACACCTTCCGTGGGGGAGGCACCTTTAGGAATCCACCACAGGCGGAAAAGACCCAAAATATGGTCTATTCGTATTCCGCCACCGGTAGCGCACAATTTGCGGATCATTTGAATAAACGGAGCGTACCCGGAGTCCTTAAGCGTTTGTGGATGCCATGGGGGCTGGCTCCAATTCTGTCCCAACTGGTTGTAATTATCTGGGGGAGCACCTACTGACATTGTGGGAACCATCATTCCCGGCATGGTCCACACATCTGCGGAATGCTGCTTCACCCCAACTGCCAGGTCGTGGACGATACCAATACTCATCCTCGCATCTTCAGCCGCCCGTTGAGCAACCAGTAATTGTGTGTTCAAAAGGAATTGCAGCCACTGGTAAAACCGGATGCGCTCTTGTAATTCGCCAACCTGGGACTGCGCCCATGCCGAATCCGGTCCATGATTCTTCTCCCAAACGATGGGGTTTTCCTCCCCGTACTTCTCTGTCAAAGCACACCACAACGAGAAGGTTGTTAAAGGTTCTCCCTCGGTAGCAACGAAGGAATCGAACTCCCGCTCCCGTAGCGTTCCCAAACCCGCATCCCATAGAAGCTCCAGGGCCCTAGTTTTCGCAGCAAAAATCGGGTCGCGGTCGATTAACGCATTACTGGTGTTGGTTGCTTTCAGAGGTGCAGCCAGAGTACTTATCTGCTGTTTAATCTCAGCAGGTGCCGCCTCATATTCGGGGAGATCCTCAATACTCAGCATGAGGCGTGTGAAGTAGCGCCGCGAAGAGGGTAGATAGGGGGAGTTTTCAACTGGGTGGGTGACGGATCCGGCATGAATAGGGTTAATGCTAACAAAGTCCGCACCTTGTTGACCTGCCCATGTACAGAGTTTGCGAAGATCTGCGGCGTCCCCAATACCCCAGGATGTGGCGCTTCTTAAAGCATAAATTTGAGCCGTAAAACCCCACACGTCTTCCTGCTCAGAAGAGGGACAAAGCTTTTCGGGGGTAACGATGATTTCTATTTCGAATGTTGCGGGTTCAGCGACCAGACGGTGGTATCCATAGGGCAAGTCGGCGGGCAGATTAACACTATGGCCATCTGTTGAGCCAGATACTGGAATTGTGTGCTCTTCGCCTGATTCAAGCTTAAGTATGAGGGTGTCTGGGGGGTTGCCGTGGAGCCTAATAGCCGCAGTCGACAGCTCTTCTCTAGTGAAGACATATACCCGTGACTCGGGGTGCTCTGTTTGTGGATAGGTGTCTGCCAGCGCTTTCACCACTGCGTTCAGCGACTTGTCGGAAAATGTTCTCCACTGTTGGTCTGCGCCTTTGTACCCATCGGGTATTCCCCACTCAGATGCAGCTTTTAGCACGCTCGAAGTCATAGATTCGATGGTAGCAGGAGTGGTGATCGACTAGTCCGTTGCAAAGTTTGTAGAATCGAGTCATTGCTCAAATGGAAAGGACATAACGTTATGCGTCCAGTCTCCCAATGGGAAAAATATTTTTTCTTGGGACCGGAACATACCCTTGTGGCAGTAGAATCAGACACCGGTCGAACTGCTATTCTTGAAGGTGAATTAGCTGGTAAACGGTTTAAACGGCCGGAACGTGCAGCGGCAGCGATTCTTTCCACCTATGAAGGTATTTTGACATCGATTTCCGAAGAAACAGGGTTAGATTTTCCTGGCGAGATGTGGGTTCCGGCGGATGGAAGACAAGACTAGCGGCGTAGTGAGAATAAAACCAGTAAAGTCAAAATGACCCCAGAGTTGAGGTGAGATTAGTAGCCGTGACAATGTCTAACTCAAACATTAAACACGCCGTTGAACAATGGCTTAAAGATTCATATGTGCCCGTCACGAGCGCCGCGTATCAGCTTTCAGACAAAGCTGCCTTGGCGCTGTCTTCCGGTTATTTGGATCCTCATCTTCGCACCGTGCTCTACACACGTTTGCAAAAAGGTTCGACCACCCCGCGAGTTGGTGATGTGGAAGAGCTAGGAAAGCTCGCTGCCTCCGCTTCCGAGTGGCACAGTGCAGCACAAGAAGATCCCACATCTGCTTTGCAAAAAAGCCGATTTATTTCTGACGAAAGCAAACTGCGAGCCAACGATTTGCGTTCAGCTCTGGCACACCGTCGGTACCGCAAATACATGGGCACTCTCGGCGCAAAAAGACGCTCCTTTGTCAGCTCCTCAGCTTTTTCGAAATCTTGGCTAGGTATTCGTGATGAGAAAAGGAATGGAATATTCCTTAATGCGAAACAGCGCAATGATGTTTTTGACGCCCTGTGTCGAGTAGCTGCACCTACTTCGATCGAGTGTTATCCCAGCTTAGGGCAGGCAAAAGACGGCTACCGTCTCCGCACTTTTTCGTCCACGGATATGCCGGCATGGGTGTTGGAAAGCCAGCAGGAAGCAGAACTTGAGGACCCTGCGCAACTTGAACCAGCTACAGCCGATAAAAAGCCAACCAAACAGGGAGACAACCCGGTAGTTTCTGGTCTTAAATCCACCCTGGATGACGCTTTCGCTAAAGTCCCAAGCTCTATCCGGGGCGAATCCAACACAGTCGTTGACCTTCTTAATGAAGCTGTATCGGGAATCTCCCGTCTCATAGCTGGAAGAGCTGTTGGTGACGATAGTTGGAAGTCCAGTAGAGAGCAGTTGCGGCAAGTACAGGCAGCAGATCTGCACTTCGTCGACTCCTATGACACCGCACTCTACATTTTGGGCATAGTGCTGGATCGACTCGACAATTCACCAGCGTGGAATGGGGACAGCTTGGCTGCACAAGCTGCCTCAATCGATATGAACGCTGAAGTTATGGAGATTGCTACCGACATTTGTGAATTGCGTGAAGTCACTATGGCACTCCAAAAAAGGAGTGCAACACATGGTGTCACTCCACAAAGACGTTTACGTGATCTAGGGGTAGTCTGGAGAGAACTGGTTGATCGAGTGGTTTCGCTAGTTGCCCTTGCTGATGCAGTTGACATTGTTGACTCAGAACTTGTACGCTGGAGCGAGCACACCACGGTAGATAATCTTGATGAGCGCATCGACAATCTCGTTGCGCGATCTGGTTTCCGAACTACCTCCATTGCGCATGACCATACGGTGCGTGAAGATATTGCGGAATCTGGGCGGATTATGGCAACAGCTAGATCTGTCATCGAACAAGAGATTGGTGTTCTGGGAAGAGGCTCACAAGGCCTCGACAGCCTCGAATAATAGTAGGTTTTCGGGTATTCGTTATCTACACTAAAAATCAACTGCTGATTCATAAATTAGTAACGAAGGAGTCATGACTCTTGAAAGAGTTGTTTGCGCCTGCAACTTACTCAGTGGGCGACAATGAATCCATCGTTGATTCTATTTATCGTCAGCAGGAAAATTTTCCTGATCGGATCCTGCTAGAGCGCCCCGTCTTGGGATCCTGGCACGGAGTAACCGTAGCCGAGTTCACTGATGAAGTTGTTTCAGTTGCATATGGACTCATTGGCAACGGTGTTAAAGCAGGTGATCGTATTGCTCTGCTTTCCCAAACTCGCTACGAGTGGCTGCTTTTCGCCTACGCAATCTGGTCGATTGGGGCAGTTATTGTTCCCATTTATCCGTCATCATCGGCGGAACAAATTGGCGGCATCATAGAAGACTCCGGTGCTTCTATGATCATTTTTGAAAACCAAGTTAACCTGCAAACATTTAAGGGAATAACGCCACCCGACAGTATTAAAAAAATATTCGTTATTGAGGATGCTGCGGCAGACAAACTTATCGCCTCTGGACTCGAAGATGAAGAAAACCTCAAAAAAGAGTTCCAGAAGCGGCGCAAAAACTCACGCTCCAGTGACCTCGCTTGCATAGTTTTCACCTCGGGAACTACCGGATCCCCCAAAGGCGTGGAAATTATGCATCGCAATATGCTCGCCGAGATTAGGTCTTTACACGCCACCGAAATCGCTCCGGGCACCATCGAACCCAACAAACGCATCCTCACATTTCTGCCGCTAGCACACGTTTTCGCGCTGTTGGTCTCAGTCATGTGTGTGCATTACGGGGCTACCCAAGCCATGTGGTCTGACTTTAAGACCGTTGTTGAGCAGTTCCAGCGTTTCAAGCCGCACCTGTTTATTGGTGTGCCACGCGTCTACGAAAAAGTTTATGAAGGCGTACGACGGAAAGCACACAAGGCGGGTCCTGTGGGGGCGCTAGTTTTTAAGGCCGCTTCACGTGTCGCCATCAGGTATTCAAAAGCTTTGGACCGGCTTTGGATGCCGCCACACCTATCAGCATTGCATAAGGTCTTCGACAAACTTTTGTACCGCAATATTCGAGAAGCTCTAGGTGGGTGCTTCGTGCGTGGAGTATCAGGCGGCGGTGCCATGTCTCCTGATCTTGTCCACTTTATGCGTGGAGCCGGCGTATACGTTTACGAAGGCTATGGGTTGACCGAAACTAGTGCGGCGGTCATCGTCAACAATCCCGGAGCTTGGCGTATTGGCAGCATTGGCCGCCCTATGGACGGAGTGGGCGTCGCCATTGCGGATGACGGTGAAATCATGTTGAAGGGCGAAATGCTTTTCAACGGCTACTGGAAGAACCGCTCCGCAACCAAGAAAGTGTTCAAAAAAGGGTGGTTCCTTACCGGAGACCTGGGATATATCGATCGGGAGGGTTTTGTTTTCATCACTGGCCGCAAGAAAGACATTATCGTCACCGCCGGTGGTAAAAACGTCTTGCCTGCCCCGCTCGAAAAAGATTTAGAGGAGTCACCGCTTATCAGCCAGGCAGTAGTTGTTGGGGATCGCCGCAAATTTATTAGTTGCCTTATCAGCCTCGATCAGGACGGGGTCGCTGAGTGGGCAGAAAAGCATGGCAAGAATCCCAAGATGTCTATCCGGGAAGCGCGTCGCGACCCAGATCTTATTGAAGCGATCGAGAAGCAGCTTCGCCACACCAATGCCATGGTGTCCCGGGCGGAGGGAATCAAAAAATACCACATTCTGGATCGCGAACTATCGGAGGATCTGGGCGAAGTAACGGCAACTATGAAGGTTCGTAGGCACACGGTTGAACAGAACTTCGCACATGTTATCGACAGGCTTTATAGCGACAATCGCAGAACTACGTCACTATAGATAGCGAAGGCATCTAACCGCTATCTGCAGGAGGCTGAAGTGGCTTTCGCAACTGAACATCCTGATCTGACAGATGCTGGGCATCGCACAGTATCTGAGGTTATGCGAGCTGAAAAACCTTTTGTTGTGGAAAGCCCCTTTCAGCCGGCGGGGGACCAGCCCCAAGCTATCGAAGAATTAGCGGACCGGATCAATGCAGGTGAACCGGACGTTGTCCTCATGGGTGCCACCGGTACAGGAAAATCCGCAACTGCTGCCTGGCTTATTGAAAAAGTTCAGCGGCCCACGTTGGTGATGGCACCTAACAAAACTTTGGCGGCACAGCTTGCCAATGAGCTGCGCTCGCTGCTTCCTAATAACGCTGTCGAATATTTTGTGTCCTATTACGACTACTATCAGCCGGAAGCCTATATCGCCCAGACCGATACCTATATCGAAAAAGACTCCTCCATTAATGAGGACGTGGAGCGTCTCCGACATTCCGCCACCATGAGTTTGTTGTCGCGTCGTGACGTTGTGGTGGTGTCTTCGGTGTCCTGCATCTACGGTTTGGGCACGCCCCAATCCTATTTGGATCGCTCCATTTTGCTGCGTGTGGGTGACGAGCTTGACCGAGACGAACTGATTCGCCTGCTGGTCGACATTCAATACAACCGCAACGACATCGCTTTTAGTCGCGGTGTCTTCCGCGTCAAAGGCGACACGATCGACATCATCCCCGCCTATGAGGAACTTGCTGTTCGCATCGAATTTTTTGGCGACGAAATTGATGGGCTTTATTACCTGAACCCGTTGACAGGTGATGTTGTCCGGCCGACTGAAGAACTGCATATTTTCCCCGCCACCCACTATGTTGCGGGGCCGGAAAGAATGAAAGAGGCCATCGCCGGGATCGAAAAAGAACTCGACGAAAGGCTCCGTGAGCTCGAAAATGCAGGGAAATTATTAGAAGCGCAACGTTTGCGGATGCGCACCACTTACGACATCGAAATGATGCAGCAGATGGGATTCTGCTCCGGTATCGAAAACTATTCCCGGCATATTGACGGCCGTGGTCCAGGCACCCCACCTGCAACATTGCTGGACTACTTTCCGGATGATTTCCTCACCATCATTGACGAATCACACGTCACCGTCCCACAAATTGGGGGCATGTTTGAAGGTGACATGAGCCGTAAGCGCAACCTGGTCGAGCACGGTTTTCGGCTTCCCTCGGCGCTGGATAACCGCCCTCTTCGCTTCGAGGAATTCGAGGAACGGGTCGGACAAACTCTGTACATGTCTGCCACCCCGGGGCCTTTTGAAATGGAAGCGACCAATGGTGAATTCGTGGAGCAGGTCATTCGACCCACCGGTCTGGTAGATCCCAAGGTGGTCGTGAAACCTACTGAAGGCCAAATCGACGACCTGATCGGTGAAATTAAGAAACGTATCGAAAACAATGAACGTGTTTTGGTAACCACCCTTACCAAAAAGATGGCCGAGGACCTTACCGACTATCTGCTGGAAATGGATATTCGGGTGCGTTATCTACACTCCGATATCGACACTCTGCGTCGCGTCGAACTGCTCCGTCAACTCCGCCTGGGAGCGTTTGATGTGCTGGTTGGCATTAACCTGCTTCGAGAAGGCCTCGACCTTCCCGAAGTGTCTCTAGTGTCAATATTGGATGCCGACAAAGAAGGCTTCCTGCGCTCTCGCACGTCACTTATCCAAACCATCGGGCGCGCTGCGCGCAACGTTAGCGGTGAAGTGCACATGTATGCGGATTCCGTCACCGAATCCATGCAAGAAGCTATTGACGAGACTGAGCGCCGGCGCGAGAAACAAATCGCATACAACGAGGAACACGGCATCGATCCTCAGCCTTTGCGCAAAAAGATCACCGATATTTTGGACGAGCTGTATGAGGATCTTGACGAAGAAACCGAAACCGCACCCCGCGAAATGAAGAAAGGTTCTCGTCTCGCAGCCCGCACCCAAGCCCACGCCCAGCGTGGAAAGTTGGGGGGAAGCAAAACCGCTACTCCTGCCATGCCGGGGCTGGATAATTTCGACACTACCGACATGCCACGCCAGCAAATGGAAGCACTCATTGAGGAGCTTACTGCCCAGATGGCGAATGCAGCGCGAGATCTGCAATTCGAGGTTGCTGCCCATTTGCGGGATGAAATCGCGGAACTAAAGCGCGAAGTTAAACAGATGAAAGATGCTGGTATTGACTAACAACTAGGCGTTCACAGCAGGGGAGCCAAACAAGCAGGTATTTCGCCTTCATGGATAATGACTGCTGCCTGTGTGGCACGAGTGAGCGCAACATAGAGATCATTTAACCCTTGCGGCGATTCCTCCGTTATTCCCACCGGATCGACGATCATAACGTAGTCGAATTCCAGGCCCTTAATATCTGACACTTGGCTTACCTGCGGAGTGGGACAGCCGGGGCAGTCCAGATCCAACTGCGACAATTCTGAAAAAGCTCGATGGGAGCAGATAACTCCCGTCATGCGGCCAGCTGCATCTTCCGCTTCCGCAATACGGTGCAACGTTTCTTGGATAGCCGTAGACCAGTCCTTGTCATGCCGGTCATGTAATTGCACCGGGTGTCCCGATCGGCGAATTGATTGCGGAACCGTTGAGTCAGGATCTATCGCTTTCAGGACCTTTTCGGCAGCGTCCATTATTTCTTCAGGAGTGCGGTAGTTGACGGTGAGCGTAAAGTGCCGCCAACGATCCTTCACATAGGGGCTGAGTGTGGTTTCCCAGTCACTCACGCCCGCTGGATTTGAAGTCTGGGCAGTGTCGCCCACGATAGTCATCCATCGGTTGCCGGTGCGCCGCATCAGCAGCCGCCAAGCCATCGGGCTCAGTTCCTGGGCCTCGTCCACAATGACGTGACCGTAAGTCCATTCACGATCCTTAGCGGCCCTTTCCGCAGTGGTACTGAACTCATGGATTCTGTGTCGCTGAGCAAGCCGTTTAGCATCAATAATGTCGTAGGCTCCCAAGATTTCGGTATCGGATTCGTCCTCGAATTCCATGGACGCAGAAGCTTGCAAAATATCGAGTGCATCCTGCGCATCCTCCACCATTTGGTGCCAATTGTTTTCGTCATCCTCAGCAGAGCGATCGCGGGGTTGCGGTCCCAACTGTTCGGCTGCCTCATCCAACAGCGGCACATCTGCCGTAGTGAAGTCCGACTCGGGCTTTCGCAAAATACGCTCCGCATCTTCCGCGGAGAGAAGTTTTTTGCTGGCTCGCAGCAAATGATCAGAGTCGGTGAGGAGACGGTCTACCACAGTGACAGCGTCGAGCAGCGGCCAATGCTCGTCCACCAGTGCATGAACTTCCGGTGATCGCAACACTTCTTCAGTGAGATCTGCGATATCGGACCTGCTGAGTAGGGCACCTTTTGCGGAAGGATTATTCGGGTCGGAGCCAATTTCCTCCGCGTAAGCATCAACAATTTCCTGGGTAAGTTTGTCATGAAAAATTTGGCGTGCTCTATTGTGGGCGCGGCGCGATGAGCGTGCCCGACCACGTGCCCGACGTAGCATCGGGGGCGTGACGGCAAACGGGGTGCCATCCACACGGATGTATACATCTTTTTCTAAAAGGGTTTGCCAATCTCTAATGGCGGCTTTTATGACATCCACCATGTGGATATTGCCCTTAATCTCCTGGGCCGCCAAAGTATCTTCTTTGCTGGTAGATACCCCCGGGAAGATATTTCCAAGAGTGCTGAGAACAACTCCTGTTTCCCCCAAAGAGGGAAGAACTTGGTTGATGTAGTCCAAGAAGTGCTCATTAGGGCCCACTATTAGGACACCCGCCCGTTCCAACACCGAACGGTAGGTATAGAGCAGGTAAGCAGCACGGTGCAGCGCGACAGCTGTTTTCCCGGCTCCCGGGCCGCCTTCCACAACCACCACGCCACGGTGGTCACAGCGGATAATCATGTCTTGCTCGCGCTGAATAGTAGCGACAATATCTGACATGTGTCCGGTGCGTGGGGCATTTAACGCTTGTAGAAGTGCGGACTCCGAAGCCACCCCAGAAGCCTCCTGAGTGGGTTCTGGGTAGCCGGGTGGGGTAGGGCCGGGCGTCAGAAACTCATCAGAGTAGTCGGTGAGTTTGCTTCCCACGGAGCGGAGTGTGCGACGGCGCCATACATTTTCGGGTTGCGCGGTGGTCGCCAAGTAGTAGGGGCGAGCTAACGGTGCGCGCCAATCAACAAGAACTGGTTGATACGAGGTGTCGTCTAGTAGACCGAGTCGACCAATATAGCGTGTTACTTCCGGTCGTTTCTCACTGCCGTCACCCGCCCCTTTAGAGGCTTCTACCGTCTCTGGGGTCATGTCAATCCGGCCAAAGCACAAACCTGCTTGCGCCTCATCAATCTGCCGGATTTGGGAAGTAAAAAGAGCGTTGTAGGATTCGCGTTCGCTACGAGCTTGGGGAGTGCCGCCCGATTCAGCCATCACCTTGCGCAATTTTCGGACCGTATCCGCACGCTCCGACTCGGCCAAAGAGTACACATAGGAAAGGTGCCGTTGTTCATCCGCAAATGAATCAGGTTGTGGAGTTGCAGGTAGATCACTATTTTGGTGTTCCACGAGGGGCTCCTTTCCATGATGTGTGGGATTTGTGAAAGACGAAATTCGGGAATAGTCCATTATTCCAGAGTCACGGCTATCCCTAAAACGTCGACGAGTATGGAATTTGATCTTGTGACTACCATAGAGGAGAGCAAACTTTTTAGGAGAGGCAGTCGAGAATGGCAGATCGCCTGACGATTAAGGGCGCCCGTGAACACAACTTGTGCGGCATTAATCTTGATCTTCCGCGGGATTCCTTTATCTGTATTACAGGGTTATCCGGATCAGGTAAATCCTCGTTAGCCTTCGACACCATATTTGCGGAAGGCCAGCGCCGCTACGTGGAGTCGCTTTCTGCCTACGCCCGCCAGTTTTTGGGCCAGATGGATAAACCCGATGTGGACCTCATCGAGGGGCTATCTCCGGCAGTCTCCATCGACCAAAAATCAACCAACCGCAACCCACGTTCGACAGTCGGCACGATTACGGAAGTGTACGACTACCTGCGGTTGCTTTTCGCGCGCGCCGGCACTCCACACTGTCCCGTGTGTGGTGCGCCGATTGAGCGGCAAACACCCCAACAAATTGTTGACCAGGTGTTGGAACTGCCTGAGCGCTCCAAATTCCAAGTTTTGGCGCCCGTCATTCGGCACCGAAAAGGCGAATTCGAGGATCTTTTCCAGAAACTACAGGGCGAAGGTTTCTCCCGTGTGAAAGTTGACGGAGAGGTCTACTCCCTCAATGACACTCCCAAGCTGGAACGCCAAGAATGGCACGACGTTGATGTCGTGGTGGACCGGTTAATGGTGAAAGCGTCAGCCAAACAGCGCCTCACCGATTCTGTTGAGACAGCGTTGCAGTTGGCTGAGGGAATTGTCGTTATTGACTTTGTGGATAAAGATCCTGCCGATCCGGAGCGCACGATGCGTTTTTCGGAAAAAATGGCGTGCCCCAATGGCCATCGTCTAGAAATAGATGAGCTGGAACCACGCTCCTTCTCTTTCAACTCACCTTATGGTGCTTGTCCTGACTGCGACGGTTTGGGTTCACACCTCCGGCTTGATCCGGACCTGATTGTGCAAGATGGGGACAAATCATTAGCTGAAGGTGCAGTTTTACCCTGGGCATACGGCCCCAATCAACGGTATTTCCAGAAACTCTTAAGCGCTCTCGCAGATGTTATGGGCTTTTCCATGGATACCCCATGGGAGGAACTGACACAGGAGCAACGCGATGCGGTTTTGAATGGTTCACCCCACCAAATCCATGTGAAATACAAGAACCGCTTTGGCCGTCGCCGGCAATATAAAGCACCCTTCGAGGGCGTCATCCCGTACATCAACCGAAAAGTTGAATACACCGAATCAGAAACCCTGAAAGAACGCTATCAAAGCTTCATGCGCCCAGTTCCGTGCGAAACCTGTGGCGGACGCCGACTCCGCAATGAGGTACTGGCAGTTACTCTGCAGACTAAAAACGGAGAGCAGTTCAATATTTCAGAGTTAACTGATAGCTCCATTGCAGACTGTACTGCTCTTCTAAAAAATTTGGAGCTGTCGGAACGCCAGGCCGCTATTGCACGGCGGGTGCTGAAAGAAGTTTTGGCACGGCTCGAGTTTTTGATCGATGTGGGGCTCGACTACCTCACCTTGTCACGCAGTGCGGGCAGCCTGTCCGGTGGAGAAGCCCAGCGCATTCGTCTCGCGACCCAAATCGGTTCCGGACTAGCGGGCGTTTTATATGTGTTGGACGAGCCTAGTATCGGACTCCACCAGCGCGACAACCGTCGGCTGATCGCAACACTCAAAAAATTGCGGGACCTGGGCAACACTCTCATTGTCGTGGAACACGATGAAGAAACAATGGTTTCAGCAGACTGGATAGTTGATATCGGCCCCGGCGCGGGCGAATTCGGGGGAGAGGTTGTCCACTCAGGGTCCTATGAAGACCTCTTAAAGAAAGAGAATTCCCTTACTGCCGACTATTTGGCTGGTCGCCGCTCCATTGCGGTTCCTGCAATTAGGCGCCCAGTTGACAGGCAGCGGGAAATCACTGTGGTTGATGCGCGGCAAAATAATTTGCAGCACATTGACGTCACCTTCCCCCTAGGCATATTTACTTGCGTTACTGGTGTCTCCGGATCCGGTAAATCCACTTTGGTGAACGAAATTCTCGCCACAGCACTTGCCAATAACTTGAATAAGGCACGGCAAGTACCCGGGCAGCACAAACGAATTGAGGGGTTAGAGCACCTCGACAAGTTGGTGCAGGTGGATCAGTCGCCGATTGGTCGCACACCCCGCTCTAACCCCGCAACATATACGGGCGTCTTCGACAAGATCCGGGGACTCTTCGCGGCAACCCCCGAAAGTAAAGTGCGCGGCTATAAGCCCGGTAGATTTTCTTTCAACGTCAAGGGCGGTCGCTGCGAAGCTTGTCGGGGTGACGGCACAATCAAGATTGAAATGAACTTTCTGCCGGATGTTTACGTGCCCTGCGAGGTTTGCAATGGGAAACGCTACAACCGTGAAACGTTAGAGATTCGCTACAAAGGCAAAAATATTTCGGAAGTTCTCAACATGCCGATCAGCGAGGCGGCGGAATTCTTTAAACCTGTTCAAAGCATTCATCGCTACCTCGAAACCCTGGTAGATGTTGGGCTGGGTTATGTCCGTTTAGGGCAGCCCGCTACTACCCTTTCCGGTGGGGAAGCACAACGTGTGAAGCTTGCTACGGAGTTGCAGAAACGGTCAACAGGTAAGACTGTTTACATTTTGGATGAACCCACTACCGGACTGCATTTTGAAGACATCCGAAAATTGCTGAAAGTACTTAACGGGCTGGTGGACAAGGGCAATACTGTCATTGTGATCGAGCACAATCTGGATGTCGTGAAATCTGCAGACTGGATAATCGACCTCGGCCCGGAGGGGGGAGCCGGCGGCGGCAAGATTGTGGCCGAAGGTACCCCGGAAGAAGTAGCACAGGTTAAAGAATCGTACACCGGCCATTATTTGGCTGAAGTTCTAGACGCGTGAGTTATATAACACGTAGTAATTGGCTTTTAAAGGTATGATGGATTACACTTTGCTCGAGACCGTCTGAGTTTTCAGAAGCAAGTGGAGTCCCATCCCACCAGTCGACATCCTACGGGATTGTTTCCTGGTCCTTTTAGATAGCGGTTGCTTACGTAGCCGTTTTTAATTGGTCGATGGGTCCCGGTGCATTGCCCGGGACTTTTCTTTTGGGGCAACACTTGAGATCGTTAGAATCCAACTATTGAGGAGTCCCCATCAGCAACCAAGATGCCCGTATAAACGAACGAATCCGAGTTCCCGAAGTACGCCTAGTCGGCCCCAACGGAGAACAGGTGGGTATTGTTCGTGTTGAACAGGCTCTCAAGCTGGCCTATGAAGCTGACCTGGACCTCGTTGAGGTCGCTCCAAATGCACGGCCGCCAGTGTGCAAAATCATGGACTACGGCAAGTTCAAGTACGAAGCTGCTCAAAAAGCACGCGCAGCTCGTCGGAACCAGCAGCAGACCGTGATTAAGGAACAGAAGCTTCGTCCCAAAATCGATGATCACGATTATGAGACCAAGAAAGGAAACGTTGTCCGTTTCCTGAAAAAGGGCTCAAAGGTTAAGGTAACGATCATGTTCCGTGGACGTGAGCAATCACGGCCTGAACTCGGTTTCCGTCTCCTCGAACGTCTCGCAAATGACGTTGAAGAGTTCGGTGTCGTGGAATCCCGTCCGAAGCAGGATGGCCGCAACATGATTATGGTGCTGGCACCTAACCGCGGAAAGAAGACTCAAAAGTAGTACGCAGAAAGCTGCATGCTACTCCTGGATCGATAGATCAGTTCGCTGATCATGACAAGAACTGAGGAATAATGCCTAAGCAAAAGACTCATAAGGGAACGGCAAAGCGTTTCAAAAAGACTGGTTCCGGAAAGCTTCGTCGTGAGAAGGCTGGCAAGCGCCACCTTCTGGAGCACAAGTCCTCCCGCCGTACCCGCCGTCTCTCCGGCAGCACTGATGTTGCCGCTGCTGACGTCAAGCGTGTTGAGCGCCTCCTGGGTTAATACACCCTCTCAAACCAAACTTTTCGAAACGATAATTGACAGGATGACATCGTGGCACGAGTAAAACGGGCAGTAAATGCCAAAAAGAAGCGTCGCACTACTTTGCAGGGTGCCTCTGGCTACCGCGGACAGCGTTCACGTCTGTACCGCAAGGCTAAGGAACAGACCCTCCACTCAATGACTTACTCCTACCGGGACCGTCGCGCCCGCAAGGGAGACTTCCGCAAACTGTGGATTGCACGTATCAACGCTGCAGCCCGCCAGAATGACATGACCTACAACCGCTTCATGCAGGGTCTGCGTCTTGCTGGAGTCGAGTTGGACCGTAAGTCCCTCGCTGAGCTAGCTGTTACTGATGAGGCTGCCTTTGCAAACCTCGTCGAAGTTGCTCGCAAGGCTCTTCCCGAGGATGTTAACGCTCCTGCAAGCAAATAACAGGTCGGCGTAGATCTGTGACTACATCAGAACATAAACGACCCGTGGAACTGTTCACTGAACGGACTCCACGGGTCGTTAATGCATCTAAGCTGCATCGTTCCCGGGAACGCCGGAAAACCGGACTTTTCCTAGCTGAAGGATGGAATGCAGTCTCCGCAGCCGTGCAGGCTGACAATGTGGTAGACCTTTATGTCACTGAAGAGGCAGCCGAGCAACACGCAAACACGCTCATGTCAGCGACTCATCGGGGAATGTACATTCACTACATTGATGAGAAAGCTGATCGCTCACTTGCCGACACAGTTACCCCCACCGGGATTTATGCCGTGTGCAGGCAAACGGTGCAAGGTTTAGCGGAAGTATTAGACGCGGTAGCGCACCCACAACTTGTCCTAGTAGGTGTGGACACCAACAATCCTGGCAACGCAGGCACCATGATGCGTCTTGCAGACGCTTTTGGAGCCGACCTGATTGTTTTTACGGGAGAATCCGTCGACCCTGAAAACACTAAATGTGTACGCGCATCTGCGGGCAGTATTTTTCACTTACCGGTATGTCGTGAAGCGGATACTGAAGTTGCTCTGCAAACTCTTAAAGGGGCGGGACTGCAGCTACTCGCCACCACGCTGGACGGCGAGGAAAATCTGGCACACGCAAATGAACTATTAAAACGGCCCACAGCGTGGCTTATGGGCAGCGAGGCCCACGGTCTCGATCCAGCGGTTTTAGCCTTAGCAGACCACACCGTCACCATCCCGCTGTGGGGTTCTGCGGAAAGTCTCAACTTGGCCACCGCTGCATCTATTTGTCTTTATAGTTCGGCAGTGGCACAGCATGATGTCATCGACAGCTAAGTGGACTAATCTATAAGCTTGAACGATCTTTTGAGGAGAACAATGACGCAAGCTGACCAGCTTCCCGACTTGAGTGAAGCAACTCTCAATGGGTATGCAGATAACGCCATAGCTGCATTCGAGCAGGCATCTACGCTAGAGGAACTGAACGAGGCTCGGCATGCGTATCTAGGCGACAAAGCTCCACTTCTATTAGCACGTCGTGCAATCGGTTCGATCCCCAAAGATCAACGTAAAGACGCTGGCCGAAACGTAAATATTGCCCGCGGCAAGGCAGAGAAAGCTTTTGGGCAACGAAAAGACGTGCTCGCCGAAGAACATGCACAGAACCTGCTCAAAGCGGAATCCGTTGACATCACCCAGCCGACTGCACGCATGAGCCGCGGCGCACAGCACCCCATCACTGCGATTTCGGATCAAATCGCCGACATCTTCATCAGCATGGGATGGGAAATCGCGGATGGTCCAGAAGTTGAGACGGAACAGTTCAACTTCGACATGTTGAACTTTCTCCCAGACCATCCAGCGCGGACAATGCAAGACACTTTTCATATCGCGCCGGAAGGCTCACGGGTGGTGCTGCGTACACACACTTCGCCAGTGCAGGTGAGAGCGATGTTGGAGAGGGAACTTCCGATTTACATCGCGTGCCCGGGGCGAACCTTCCGAACTGACGAACTGGATGCCACCCATACTCCGGTATTCCACCAGGTGGAAGGACTGGCAATTGATAAGGGTTTGACCATGGCCGATCTGCGTGGCGTGTTGGACCACTTGGCCAAATCATTGTTTGGTGAAGAAACCCACACCCGTATGCGCTCCAACTATTTCCCGTTCACTGAACCCAGTGCCGAAGTTGATGTCTGGTTCCCTGACAAGAAAGGTGGCGCCGGCTGGGTAGAGTGGGGCGGCTGTGGCATGGTCGATCCCGATGTGTTGCGCGCCTCAGGTATTGATCCCGAAGAATACAGTGGCTTTGCATTTGGCATGGGGCTCGAGCGCACCCTCCAGTTCCGCAACAATATTCCTGATATGCGGGACATGGTAGAGGGAGATATTCGCTTTACCCTTCCCTTTGGAATCCGTTCTTAAGCTTTTAGTTCGCTACATACTCCTCATAGCAAGGAAAAACAGTGTTTGTTCCACAAAGTTGGCTCGAAGAAGTACTCCAACGCAAGAATCCTGACTGGTCCGCAACAACCCAGGAAATCGATGACGGCTTTGTAGCAGTGGGTTTCGAGATTGAAGATGTACCGCAACCCCTTCCCGAGACCACGGGACCTCTAGTTATCGGTCGTGTTGTTGAGATTGAGGAACTAACTGAGTTCCGCAAACCTATCCGCTTCTGCCATGTCGATGTGGGACGCGAAAATGGTGAGCTGCAGGAAATCATTTGTGGAGCCCAAAACTTTAAACTCAATGACCTCGTTGTGGTCGCCTTGCCGGGAGTTGTCCTACCAGGGAACTTCGAAATCAGCGAACGTAAGACCTATGGGCACATGTCCCGCGGCATGATGTGCTCAGTCCGGGAACTCGGAATTGGAGAGGATCACACTGGCATCCTCGTACTTCGTCCCGGAACCGCAGAACCAGGCGACAATGCTTACGATATTTTGCAGCTGGATGACACCATTTTCGAGGTCAACATTACGCCCGACCGTGGATATGGGCTTTCAGTACGGGGACTCACTCGGGAACTAGCCAGCGCTTTTGAACTGGACTATGAGGATCTTGCGCGAGATCAGGGTCTTGATGCGGAAGGCGAGGCGTGGCCCGTTTCTATTGATGCGAACACTAAGGCGCGTCGCTTTGCCGCCCGGAAAGTTACGGGAATTGACCCCGCGGCGAAAACCCCCTGGTGGATGGAACGCCGTCTATTCCTTTCCGGAGTGCGGCCCATTAGTCCAGCAGTGGACGTCACCAACTATGTGATGCTTGAACTTGGCCAGCCCATGCATGCCTATGATGTGGAGAAACTTGATGGGCCCATCCAAGTTCGGTTTGCTCACAAAGATGAAAAGCTGGTGACGATTGACCACGTTGAACGTGAACTGTCTCCAGAAGATGTAGTTATTGCCGATAATTCTGGTGCGATCGGTATCGGTGGCGTCATGGGAGGTGCCGCTACTGAGGTTGGAGATAGCACCACAGATGTTCTTTTCGAGGCCGCTAACTTTGAGCCGCATAACGTTTTCCGAAGTGGCCGTTTCCATAAGCTCAGCTCAGAATCTTCCCGTCGGTTTGAACGCCAGGTAGATTCGGCGCTCTGCGATATTGCAGTAGACCGGGCAGCGAAACTGCTTGTCGAGATTGCTGGTGGAGAAATATCAGCCGGCCGAACTGATGTTGGTGCCGCCCTGGAAATGGAAGAAATTCTTTTCCCGGCGAACGAACCCGACATCGTTGCTGGCGTGGACTATCCCGCCGGAACCACCGAAAAGTGGCTTAAAGAAGTGGGATGCACTGTAACAGATGCTGGTGACGGCATGCTGAAGGTTGTACCACCGACGTGGCGACCAGACCTTAAACAAGGATCTGACCTTGTGGAAGAGGTACTGCGTCTGGAAGGGCTCGAGTCCATTCCCGTTAAACTGCCGCAGGCCCCCGCTGGTCGTGGCTTAACAGGAGCACAACGCCGTCGGCGGGTCGTCAATAGGGCCCTCGCCTATAACGGATATGTGGAGGTTATTCCCACACCCTTTATGGCTAATAACGCTTTTGATGCGTGGGGATTGGATGCCGACGATCCTCGTCGCAACACCACTAAAGTGCTTAACCCGTTGGATTCACAAGCGGGCACTTTAGCAACAACTCTGCTACCAGCACTTTTCGATGTGGTGCACCGTAATGTCGCACGCGGGCAACGGGACTTGAGTATCTACGGAATGGCACAAGTCTGCCTGCCGGACGATACGACTCATCCAGTTGGCCCTGTCGCAACTGATAAACGCCCTAGTGATGCAGAAGTTGAGGAACTTATTGAAGCACTGCCGCAGCAGCCTCTTTACGTTGCGACAGTACTTACCGGACTACGTGAACCAGCAGGTTTCTGGGGCGCAGGTCGTCCCGCGGATCTCTGGGACGCGATCGAGTCTGCTCGCATTGTGGGTCGTGCGGCAGGATGTGAATTCCGATTTGAAAAGACCACCTATTTGCCGTGGCACCCAGGTCGTTGCGCAGCCATCTATCTAGACGACAAACTTGTTGGCCACGCCGGCGAGCTACATCCTGCCATTATTGAGAAGCTTGGTTTGCCGTCACGCACCTGTGCGATGGAACTCAATGTTTCGGAACTGCCTACCGAGTATCCGGGACAGGCTCCCACGGTTTCTTCCTACCCAGCGGTCTTCCAAGATATTGCGCTTGTTGTGGATAAGGATATTCCACAGCAAAACATTGTCGATACGCTGCTGGCAGCCGGCCAGCCGCTCTTGGATGACGTGCAGTTATTCGACATTTACGAGTCTGACAAGCTGGGGGAGGGGAAGCGCTCGCTCGCCTTTTCCCTCACGTTCCGTTCCACCGAACGTACCCTTACGGAGGATGAAGCTTCGGAAGTCCGGGATAAGGCGGTATCTGCCGTTTCAGAAAAATATGGTGCCGTTTTGCGCGCTATCTAATGCGGAGGAGCGCCGATAAATCCCACCGTTCGCGGTTAATTAATGGGATGATGAATTTATGACTATTTCTCCGCGTGAAGTGCCCCGAGTTTTATCCATTGCCGGTACCGATCCCAGTGGGGGTGCAGGGCTGCAAGCTGACTTGAAGTCGATTGCGGCTGCCGGTGGATATGGCATGGGGGTGGTGACGGCCTTAGTTGCGCAAAATACTTGTGGTGTACGTTCAGTACATACGCCTCCTTTAGAGTTTCTGCGCGACCAACTTGCTGCTGTGACAGATGATGTGGCGATTGATGCCGTCAAAATCGGCATGCTCGGGGATCCAGAGATCACCGCAGTTGTCCACGATTGGCTGGTAGAAACCAAGCCCCCGGTCGTGGTGTTAGATCCCGTCATGGTTGCGACGAGTGGTGATCGTTTGCTGTCAGCAGACGCGGAAGAAGCGATGCGGGAGCTGGTTGTTACCACTGGTGAAGTTGCTGATATCGGTGTTATTACACCCAACATTCCGGAATTAGCTGTGCTGGTGAAAGAGTCTCCGGTGGAGACCATTGAAGAGGCTGTGAAGCAAGGAGAACAGCTTCTTGAATCCACAAAAGCTGCAGTTCTTGTCAAGGGTGGGCATCTCAGTAATCAAACCCTTACGGACTATCTTTTGCGGCATGATCACGAGCCCGAGCATTTTTTGCATCCCCTGGTTGATACCAAGAATACGCACGGTACTGGATGCTCTTTGTCTGCAGGTTTAGCTACCAGAATTGCCCAGTCGGGTGATGTAGTGAAAGCATCGCAGCTGTCGATTGATTGGCTGTACGGTGCAATATTGCACGCAGACTTATTAGAAGTGGGGAAGGGGCACGGGCCTGTTTTCCATGGGTGGGAGACTGCCCCCTGCTGTCAGTAAGCCGTACTACTATTCGTATTCTTGCATAATATTGCATAAGGGTGAATAATTAAAGAATGACTATTTCTGTAGCTGTAGCTGGTGCCACCGGATATGCAGGCTGTGAGATCCTTCGTTTGCTTTTGGGTCATCCTGCTTATCACCGGGGTGAACTGACTATCGGTGCACTTTGCGCTAATCGTAATGCCGGGCAAAGAGTAGGGGAGTTCCATCCTCACCTAGCCCCACTTGCGGATCGTCAGTTCGACAAAACCTCTGCGGACGTGCTCGCCGGACACGACGTTGTCTTCATGGCGCTTCCACATGGGCATTCCGGGGCTCTCGCCAAAGAACTTACAGAAAAAGCCGGTGACGCCGGTAGTGCACCAGTAGTTATCGACTGTGCAGCAGATTTTCGACTACGCGATGCAGCAGCCTGGGAGAAATGGTACGAATCCCCGCACCAAGGCACATGGCCTTACGGACTGCCAGAATTGGCTAACCACCGAGAGGCCTTAAAAACTGCGAAGACAGTAGCGGTACCAGGCTGTTTCCCAACCGGTGCTTCGTTAGCTATGTATCCCGCGGTAGCAGCCGGAATAACTAGTGACGACCTCACTTTTGTCTCCTTTACAGGCACTTCTGGAGCTGGTCGTGGCGCCAATGTCCTCAATTTGCATGCGGAAGTATCTGGTTCTGCGAAAGCCTACAAACTGGCTGGACGGCACCGCCATACCCCAGAAATTTTGCAAAATATGCAGGCTCTTACCGACCAAAAGCTAAAAATTAGCTTTACTCCTGTGCTGGCACCAATGCCACGCGGGATATTGACGACTGCCATAACAACAACGTCAGCAACTGCGGAAGAGGCCCAGCAGATTTACGAAAATGCTTACCAGAACGAACCATTCGTTCAGGTTCTGCCCTATGGCCAACAACCGATGACTAAATCGGTGCTGGGCTCCAATAATGTCCAGATAGCCGTCGACGTGGACCCGGACTCCCAGAAACTCATCGTCACCTCAGCTATTGACAACCTTGTTAAAGGCACTGCTGGTGGGGCTGTCCAATGTATGAATATCGTCCTTGGATGGGATGAAACCGACGGTCTTTCCACTGTTGGTGTCGCTCCGTAGCGGACTCCCCATACAAAGATTGGAAGAATTCCTATGGCTATTACACGTGAAGCAGGAGTAACTGCCGCGCAAGGATTTGCGGCAGCGGGTATTGCTGCCGGAATTAAAGACGGAAATAAGAAAGACATGGCCCTAGTCGTCAATACGGGCGACGACTTAACTGCTGCTGGGGTTTTTACCACCAATAAGTTTCAAGCAGCCCCAGTAGCGTGGTCCCGCGACGTGTTAGCTAGGCATACAGTTCGAGCTGTGGTCTTGAACTCGGGGGGAGCAAATGCCTGCACCGGAACTCAAGGCCTGGCGGATGCTGCCCAAGAAGCAACAGCTTTGTCAGAAGCATTAAGTGGACAAGGATTTCCCACCCAACAGAATCAGATTGCTGTATGTTCAACTGGCGTTATTGGCGATTTGCTTCCTATGGATAAGATTCTTGCCGGGATCCGGCAGCTACCTACGCAGTTGGGAAGCTCAGCCACACACGGTAAAGACGCCGCTGCTGCCATCATGACAACTGACACTGTTGCGAAATATAGCGAGATGACGACCGACAATGGTTGGACTGTTGGGGGGATGGTGAAAGGCGCTGGCATGATCGCCCCCTCACTAGCCACGATGCTCTGCGTTATCACAACTGATGTTGCGGCACCTGCAGACGAGCTGGAGAGCGCACTGCGTTACGCTACGGCGCACACATTTGACCGACTCGACGTGGATGGCTCAACCTCGACGAACGATACTGTCATTGTTTTGGCGAATGGAGCCAGTGGGCAAAGCGCAAACCAGGATGAACTACGGGAAGCGCTTTTTGCAGTATGCGACGATCTTGTCGACCAAATGATGAGTGACGCAGAAGGCGTCACCAAGTGCTGTTTGATTACGGTTACTGGAGCCGCCAGCGAAGAAGAAGCACTGACGGCTGCCCGTGTTGTCGCTCGCGACAACCTCGTGAAGACGGCACTATTTGGGGAAGACCCCAACTGGGGTCGAGTTCTAGCCACCCTCGGAGTTGCTCCTGTCGACATGGATGTTGACCAAGTTGTGGTTGCGTTCAACAGCAAACCCGTTTTCGCAAACGGTCGCGGATTGCCGGACGCTCGTAGCATCAATATGAAAGGCCCCCGTATCAACGTTGATATTGACCTTGGCGTTGGTTCGGCAGAGGCCACGATCCGCACAACAGATCTCTCCCACGCGTATGTCGAGATCAACTCGGCATACACCACTTAATTGTCAGAAAGAAGAATCCCATGAATGATCTACCGGAAGATCCCTCGACTGTATACATTCCCGAGCTCAACGCCCAGCAGCGAGCAACGGTATACACCGAGATTTTGCCGTGGATTCAAAAGTTCTCTGGAAAAATTGTTGTTATTAAATATGGTGGCAACGCCATGGTTGACGACAATCTGAAAACAGCATTCGCCAAAGATATGGTCATGCTGCGGGAATGCGGGGTTCATCCAGTCGTAGTGCATGGCGGCGGTCCACAAATCACCAAAATGCTGAATCGACTCGGCATTGAGGGCGAGTTTATCGGTGGCTTTAGGGTCACCACCCCGGAAGTACTGAAGGTTGTCCGGATGGTACTTTTTGGGCAAGTCGGGAGGGAACTCGTCAACCTCATTAACGAACATGGCCCCTATGCGGTGGGTATCTCTGGTGAAGATGCTCAACTGCTTACCGCTAAGAAGCGCAAAGTTATGGTCGACGGCCAAAAAACCGATATTGGTTTTGTGGGTGACGTTACTGAAGTCAATCCAGCCGCAATCCACGACCTTATTAACGCAGGTCGGATTCCAGTAGTCTCAACTATTGCACCTGCTGCCGATGGCCAGGTTTTCAATATTAATGCGGACACCGCTGCAGCAGCGCTGGCGGAAACACTGGGTGCCGAAAAATTGATGTACCTGACGGATGTTGATGGACTCTATACTGACTGGCCCAATAAAGACAGCCTGGTATCCCAAATTGAGGCAAGCCCACTACGTCGACTTATTCCCAAATTAGAGTCCGGCATGGTGCCCAAGATGGAGGCTTGTTTGCGGGCCGTTGAGGCCGGCGTGCCGGCTGCGCACGTCATCGACGGCAGGATTGCGCATGTGGTACTACTGGAAATGTTCACCGAAGTAGGTATCGGCACCATGGTTGTGCCAGATGGTTACACACCAGATCCCGACAAAAAATAAATTTTTGAACTGTCTCTATTTAACAAGGACGTAAACATAATGAGCTCTAACCTCACGCCTCTCCAACAAGGTTGGAAAGACAACATGATGGATAACTACGGTATGCCGATGCTGGGTTTGGTCAGCGGCAAAGGCTCCGTAGTTGTTGATGAGGAAGGAAAAGAGTACCTCGACTTACTGTCTGGAATTGCTGTCAACTGTTTAGGCCATCAACACCCGGCAATTGTTGATGCGGTAACCAAGCAATTACACACTCTGGGACATGTTTCTAATTTCTTTGTCCATCCGCAGGAAATAAAACTGGCGGAACGTTTGATCGATGTTTTTAACAGTGACCAACCTTCCCGCATGATATTTTGTAACTCGGGAGCTGAGGCGAACGAGATCGCTTTCAAACTTGCTCGTCTAACAAAGAAACGACGTATTCTTGCGCACGAGGAAGGCTTTCACGGTCGCACCATGGGCGCTCTGGCAATGACTGGGCAGCCTAGTAAACGGGAACCTTTTGCTCCTATGCCAGGTGGAGTGGAGTTTTTCCCCTTCAATGACATTGTGGCATTAAAAGAGCTGATCAATAAAGATGCTGACGATGTGGCAGCCGTCATCGTTGAACCAATTATGGGAGAGGCCGGCGTCGTCGTCCCCGACGATGGTTACCTACAAAAAATTCGCGAGCTCACCAACGAGTGTGGTGCATTGATGATCGTAGACGAGGTTCAAACAGGAATGGGACGGTGTGGCGAACTATTACTGTCCCGTGCGCAAGGTGTTCAACCAGACATCATCACTCTCGCTAAAGGACTAGCTGGTGGGCTCCCAATGGGCGCATGTATTGCGACCAATGAGGCCGCCAATTACCTAACTCCCGGGTTACACGGCACCACTTTCGGAGGCAATCCGTATGCTTGTGCCGCCGCCAATGCGGTGCTCGATACTTTTGAGAAAGACAATATTCTCGACAACGTTCGTGCCATGGAAAAGCGGTTCGTGCAGGGGATTGAAAACTTCAATAGTCCTCTGGTGAAAAATATTCGCGGCAAAGGTCTGTTGATCGGCGTCGAACTAACTGCAGAAGTAGCGCCGAAGGCAATGGCTTTGGCCCGCGAGAAGGGCGTCATTATTAATGCGCCACGTCCCTCGGTGATCCGTATTGCTCCACCGCTCATTATTACAGCAGAAGAAGTCGACAAAGCTCTAGCGGTTTTGTCTGATGTTTTCATCCAACTGTCCGAATAATCTGTCAATCCACCAATAAAAGGAGGCGTTATGCTTCGCCACTTTCTCCGCGACGATGACCTAAGCCCTGAAGAACAATTGGAAGTTCTGGAACTAGCTGCCGAACTCAAAAAGGATCCCTATGCTCAACGCCCGCTCGCGGGCCCGCAGTCGGTCGCAATCCTTTTCGATAAGACTTCTACCCGCACGCGTTTTTCTTTCGATGCGGGCGTGGCACAACTGGGGGGTAATCCAATTGTGGTTGAATCCGGTGTCACCCAGATTAATAAAGGCGAATCAATTGAGGACACTGCTCGGGTGTTTTCGCGCTTCGTTTCTCTCATCGTTTGGCGCACCTACGGGCAAGACCGCATCCAGGTGATGGCAGATAATGCTACTGTCCCAGTCATTAACTCTCTTACAGATGATTGGCACCCCTGCCAGATCTTGGCTGACCTGCAAACCATTCGTGAAAACTTTGGCGACACCAAGGGACTAACGTTGGCTTATCTTGGTGATGGCGCCAACAATATGGCGAATTCACTGCTCGTCGGATGTTTGACCGCAGGAATGAATGTCCGCATCGGTGCACCCGAAGGGTTTACTCCGGAGGAACGCATTCTGGAAGCTGCTCGCAAACGGGCGGAACTCACCGGTGCAGAATTTGTTATCACGCATGATCCGAAAGAGGCCGTCACGGGCGCCAACGTGGTTGCTACTGATACGTGGGTTTCGATGGGGCAAGAAGACGATGGTCTTGACCGGGAGGAACCCTTCCGGCCGTTCCAGGTTAATGATGAACTGATGGGATACGCAGATGACGACGCCATCTTTTTGCATTGTCTTCCTGCATACCGCGGTAAGGAAGTTACTCCTTCTATGATGGAAGATTCTCGGGCGCGGATATTCGACCAGGCAGAAAACCGGCTTCATGCGCAAAAGGCCATCATGATGTGGCTTTTGGAGAAACAACATGAGGACTAGTTCTTCCATCCCCGTGATGACGACGCGGGTGGCGCGGCAGGCGAAAATTGCGGAACTTTTGATGAACCACCGTGTTCATAGCCAACCGCAGTTGTTGAAGTTGCTTGCTGATTGTCATATCCAAGCCACCCAGGCGACGTTGTCACGTGACTTAGACGAACTAGGTGCTGTGAAACTCCGCAGCGCTGATGGTGGCCCCGGAGTTTACGTAATCCCCGAAGACGGCAGTCCAGTGAGGGGAGCGGTCGGGGGCACTGATCGTCTGGCTAAGTTGTTGGGAGAATTACTTGTTTCCGCAGAAGCGTGCCATTCGATGGTCGTGTTGCGAACTCCTCCGGGTGCAGCGCAGTATTTAGCCTCTGCTTTGGATCGCGCGAATCTGCCGGAAGTCGCTGGTTGTATTGCTGGTGACGACACTATTTTTGTGCAAATCCGAGAAAATTATGAGGCACGTGAAGTTGCTGCCCGCTTTACCAACCTGATTGGTAACTAGACAACAAAATACTAACTACAGATCGTCGACAATTTAGTCGATAATAGATACAGGTACACCTACCTGTACCTGTTGAGAAAGGAACAAAAATGGCAAAGCGTGTGGTGTTGGCCTACTCCGGTGGCCTAGACACTTCTGTCGCAATTAGTTGGATCGGCCATGAAACTGGGGCCGAAGTAGTGGCAGTCGCGCTTGACGTCGGTCAAGGCGGCGAAGACTTGGAAACCGTGCGCCAGCGCGCCCTTGGCTGCGGAGCAGTAGAAGCTGTCGTGATTGATGCCCGTCACGAATTTGCAGACGAGTACTGCTTGCCCGCTATTAAAGCGAACGCCATGTACCAAAACCAATACCCCTTGGTTTCGGCACTTTCACGTCCGCTCATCGTGAAGCATATGGCGGAGGCCGCTAAGAAATTTGATGCTGACGCTATTGCCCATGGCTGCACTGGTAAAGGCAATGACCAGGTCCGTTTTGAAGTGGGCTTTAATGCCCTGGTTCCGGACGCTGAGGTAATCGCGCCGGTACGTGACTATGCGTGGACTCGCGAAAAGGCTATTTCTTTCGCAGAGGAACACAACCTTCCTATTAACGTCACCAAGAAGTCTCCCTTCTCGATTGACCAAAACGTCTTTGGACGCGCCGTAGAAACTGGCTACTTGGAGAATCTATGGAACCCTCCGACTAAGGACGTCTACAACTACACCGAGGATCCCACTCTCAACTGGGCAGCCCCGGATGAGCTCATTATTTCCTTCAAGGAAGGTAAGCCCGTTGCCATTGATGGGCGCGAGATGAGTTTGCTGGAGATCATTGAGGAACTGAACCGTCGTGCTGGTGCTCACGGTGTGGGTCGTATCGACCTTGTCGAAGACCGCTTGGTGGGCATTAAGTCTCGCGAAATCTACGAAGCTCCGGGTGCCGTCACCTTGATTCGCGCACACCGTGAACTTGAAAACATCTGCATGGAGCGCGAGCTCACCCGCTTCAAGAACCGCGTTGAGGATCGTTGGACCGAATTGGTCTATGACGGTCTCTGGTTCAGCCCCCTCAAGTACTCTCTGGATGCTTTCATCGAAGAGTCCCAGAAGCACGTCACCGGCGACATTCGACTGGTTCTGCACGGCGGCAACATTAACGTCAATGGCCGTCGCTCAGATGAGTCGCTCTACGACTTCAACTTGGCTACCTATGATGAAGGCGATACCTTCGACCAGAGCCTGGCTAAGGGCTTTGTGCAGCTGCATGGCCTCTCCTCCAAGCTGGCAGCCAAGCGTGATCAGCGTTTCCAGAAGTAACGAAGACTAAAATTTAAGGATCGCACGTTCAATGAGTTCTTCACCTCGGCACGAGACCAATAAAGGCTCCCTTTGGGGAGGCCGGTTCGCAGATGAACCCGCGCAAGCAATGGCGCTCTTGTCCAAGTCCACCCAATTCGATTGGGTGTTGGCGCCATATGATATTCGAGCATCGAAAGCTCATGCGCGAGTATTGAATCGAGCGGGCTTACTTTCCGACGAGGATCTAACCACCATGTTGGAAGGGCTCGATCAACTTGCAGCTGATGTGAAATCTGGCGCATTCCAGCCGGCTGAAGATGATGAAGATGTGCATGGTGCACTAGAACGTGGACTCATTGAACGTGTAGGTCCTGAAGTAGGCGGCCGGCTACGGGCTGGCCGCTCCCGCAACGATCAAGTGGCCACCCTTTTCCGGATGTGGGTGCGCGATGCACTTCGCCGGGTCGGAGTCGAGGTGCTGGGCCTTGCCGATGCCCTAGTTGCCCAAGCAGAAGCTGAGATGGGCGTTATTATGCCTGGTAAAACTCATTTCCAGGCAGCTCAACCCGTGCTGCTATCGCACCAACTGTTAGCGCACGTGCAGCCTTTGCTGCGGGACATTGATCGGTTGCGGGATCTTGATGCTCGAACTGCTGTGTCCCCCTACGGTGGAGGAGCTCTCGCTGGCTCCACGCTCGACCTGGATCCGGAAGCTATTGCAGCGGAGCTTGGTTTTTCAGACGTCTGCGATAACTCTCTAGATGGAACTGCATCACGTGATTTTGTTTCCGAATTCGCGTTTGTTTTAGCGCAGATTGCGGTTGACGTGTCGCGTTTGTCCGAGGAACTTATCGCCTGGTCGACGCCTGAATTTAACTATGTGACGCTGGCCGATGCCTGGTCTACTGGTAGCTCCATCATGCCCCAAAAGAAAAACCCGGACGTGCCGGAGCTTGCTCGAGGGAAGACGGGACGACTGATCGGCAATATGACCGGTTTGATGTCCACTCTTAAAGCTATGCCGCTGGCATACAACCGCGATCTACAGGAAGACAAAGAGCCCGTTTTTGACTCTGTAGAGCAGCTGGAAATGGTTCTTCCCGCAATGGCTGGCCTAGTTCGAACTCTTACCTTCAACGAAGACCGGATGCGCGAACTGGCTCCGCGCGGCTTTACGCTGGCAACCGACATCGCTGAATGGATGGTTACCCAAGGGGTGCCTTTCCGGCAGGCACATGAAGCCGCTGGTGGTTGCGTACAAGTGGCAGAGAAGCGCGGTGTGGACCTAGTTGATCTCACCGATGAAGAGTTTGCAGCTGTGGATCCTGCTCTTACACCTGAAGTGAGATCAGTTTTGACGATCGAAGGTTCTGTTGCTTCCCGTAAAACCCGTGGCGGAACCGCTGAACCGCGTGTTCGCGAACAATTAGAGCGCGTCAAAAAGCAGATTGCTCTTGATGTCGAATTTGTTAAAAGCGCAACGATTCCCGAAAGCAAGTAGATGAGTAACCGGATCACTACCGAATTGCTGCAAGTTTTGGCTTGTCCAGAAGACAAGGGAGAATTGTTATATATTCCCGATAAGGGACTCTATAACCCCCGTTTGCAGAAGTTGTATCCAATAGTCAACGACATTCCGGTGTTGCTCATTGATGAGGCACGTGCTGTCTCCGACGAAGAGCATGCTGCTTTCACCGCTTACTGACTCGAACTGCTAACAGTAAATCTAGGAACCTAGAAAGAAGTAAGACTTTATGGTCGACAACATTATTGACGAGCTGACATGGCGCGGATTGATTCAACAATCTACCGATCTAGACGAGATGCGTGAGTGCCTCTCTGATGGGCCTGTCACTCTCTATTGTGGTTTCGATCCAACTGGTCCAAGCTTGCATGCCGGTCACCTGATTCCGCTGTTACTGTTGCGCCGATTCCAAAAAGCGGGACACCGCCCCATTGTTTTAGCGGGAGGTGCCACTGGCCTTATTGGCGATCCCCGAGACGTGGGGGAGCGGGTTATGAACTCTGAAGATACTGTGGCCGAGTGGGCAGAACGTATTAAAAGCCAGTTGGAAAAATTTGTTACTTTCGATGACTCCCCGACAGGAGCAATTGTCGAAAACAATATGAACTGGGTGGGAGAGCTTTCCGCTATCGATTTTCTGCGCAATATCGGTAAAAACTTCTCCCTCAATACGATGCTTGCTAGGGAAACAGTGAAGCGTCGTCTCGAAAGTGACGGAATTTCCTACACCGAGTTTTCGTACATGCTGCTGCAGGCAAATGATTTTGTCGAGCTGCAAAGAAAATATGATTGCCAGATTCAGGTAGGTGGCTCCGACCAGTGGGGCAATATTGTCGCTGGAATTGACCTTAATCGTCGACTCGACGACAAAAAGGTGCACGGTATGACGGTGCCCTTGGTGACGAGTTCCGATGGCAAAAAGTTCGGCAAGTCTACAGGGGGAGGCTCTCTATGGCTCGACCCCGAAATGACGAGTCCCTACAAGTGGTACCAGTACTTTTTGAATACCAATGATGCCGACGTCATCAAGTACTTGCGATGGTTCACGTTCCTTACCCAAGAAGAGCTTGATGAATTGCAGAAGGAAGTCGACGAAAATCCGGCTCGCCGCGTTGCACAGCGTGTGCTGGCAGATGAAATGACCACACTGGTTCATGGGGCTGAAGCTACCCAGGCCGTCAAGGACGCCAGCGCGGCCTTATTCGGTAGGGGAGAACTGCACGGTCTGGATTCCAGTACTTTGACTGCTGCTCTCACTGAAGCAGGTTCCGTTGAGCTACAGAACTTAGCAGAGCTCACTGTCATTGATTTGTTGGTCGAATCCGGCCTTTGTAAATCCCGCGGAGAGGCACGGCGGACTGTGCGAGAAGGCGGTGCGAATGTTAATAACAACCGCATCACTGACGAAGGCTGGGTGCCTTCTGAGGAAGATCTGCTCCCGGGTAACTGGTTAGTTGTTCGACGGGGCAAAAAGAATATGCGCGGAGTGCAGATTAGCTAGTCTGTGAAATGCGTACGGATACGCACGATCTTGCTCTGAACAGCGGATTTGCTTAATTACAAAGTTGTGCGTAATCTGTACTACGTCAGCGAGAGCGGACACCGACCCGCCGAAGTGATTCGGTCTGGTGAACGAGGTTGGACGCGCGATCTGACTTCTAAACGGATACCTTTCCGTTTCACGTATACGTACCTCTACGGTACCGCGTGATAAATGCCATCTAGGGAATTGACACCGGATGTGCTGAGGGGTAAGTTAGAATAGCTACTTCAGACGGAGCGTGTAAATCACGTCTGTTTGATGTGGACATGTTGTTTGAGAACTCAACAGTGTACTGATTTTATTGAATGCCAATTTTTCTGCACCTGACCCCCGTTGGGTGTGGATGTTTGTTTTCGA
>DUTM01000086.1 GCA_012842085.1 Mycobacteriales bacterium
CATAAACCTCCACTGCGCACGGGCATGACTTGCAGGAAACAATGGCATAAGGTCCATACGCATCGGCTATTATTGCTTCCCCGCCACAAAACGGACAAGGTTTTAATTCAATCATCTTGGCTTTATCCATCTTCATCCTCCCCTTGATATTTGCGCAGCACTGTCTGCACTTGAAATTGGGCTTGTGCGGTTTCACGAAACAGATCATGCTTATCAGTCTTGTAGAGAGCATCGGAAGCCAGACGCAATGGAATTTCCGTGCCTTCTAATGCTCTTGCCATCTCTTCCACCAGCTCAATTAGCTTGGGCACACTATTGCATGCACCGACAATGAAATCGAAATTGCGCTTCTCTTGTTCATCATCAAGCCCAAGAGAAGAAGCAATATGCTTGTCCCTTGCACTATGCAATATGTAATAACCTCCCTGATATGTTAGGTCATAAGGATGTCGAAACTTAGGAGTCTTTTCTACATGCCATGGCCCTTTTGGTACCCCTTCCGCTTGGTCCTTGATCTTCTGAAGCCACTTCGGAAGACTACTCATCTTTTGATACCTCCTAATTTCAAAAATGACCGATTCGCTGTAATTACGCTGCGCTAATTCAGGTCTACGCTAATTGCCCTCTTTCCCTGGTTTGCCTTCGCTTGGCCGCCTCGTCGCCCGCGGCCTCCTTGTAGCCGAACTCTGCCCACAACGCGAACCAATAGATAACTTGGCTGGTATAGACGGGGTCTGGGCACGTCTTGGGGTTAATATCAACGATGCCTTCTTCCCGCTTGGAAGCTCTTAATGGGATGATACCGGGCAGATAGGCATACGAGCCGGCCATCACTTCCATATTTCTTGACAGGCTTGGTATGAAGGCAATACGCTTCGCGATCGGGATCCCATCCTGAGTTGTATATACATTCCCACTCCTGGCAAAGGGCTAGGCTAGGTATATCAGCCACGCCTCATCACCTCTTGCCATGGGCACCGATAGCGCCCAACCTGGATATCAGGTAGCTCCGGCACCTGTGAGGCCGTCGGATGCGTGCACTGGCCGGGTGTCCGCCACGCGCACCCCTGGCAGTTCCGGATGGGTCGCCTAGAAAGCATGATTGCGGTCAGAATCACCAATGCTATCCACGCTACATGCAAAACCATCACGCACTCGCCTCCTCAGCCACAATCAACGTCGTCTTCCACGTTATCGAACAGAGTCGCTTGCCGTCCTTCAGACAAAGCCTGTTCTAGGTTTTTGTGCGCTGTTCGCCAGTATGACGGTTTCAGTTCTATCCCCACGAAACGCCGATTGGTCTTGATGGCCACATACCCCTCGCTCCCTATGCCGGCAAACGGGCTTAGAACTACCTCCTCGGGATTACTCCACAGCTTGATACATCTCTCGATTGTGCCTAGCTGTAGTGGGCAGATGTGTCTTTCGTCGTCAGCTTCGGTCGCCTCTGCAGCATTGAGAGTATCGGTTTCTCGAATGCCATACCAAATCGGACGCGCCCACTCAATCCATTGATCGTTCGTAATGTCTGGTTGGATGGGAGTAGGGTTTTCGCCGGGCTTCCGGAATACTAGGATGTAATCCGCAAGTGCAGGACGTAGCCAGGAACTGTCCTTGCGTAGCTGCACAAACAGCAGTCCCTTGCTATGAGTCCTAATGGCCTGCGCTTGCGGATCTTTATCTATGCAAACCTCGCCGTGATATATCCATCCGCGCTCTTCAAATGCCTGTATGGTTTGTCCGCGGAAATCCTTCAGGCCTATGTATCCATCCTTAACCAGCATCGCAGGAACCTGAGCGACATGCACACAGCAGTTGCGCCCTGGCATTGTCACACGCAGAAGCTCATCAATGATAAATCCGAAATGCTGAAAGAATTCATCTTCCGTGCGACTATTGCCGATATCACGTTCTGTAGGGCTATATGTATAAAGGCTAATGAACGGTGGTGAAAACACTGATAACCCGATACTGCCATCTTCTATTTCGCGCAATCTCTCAGCACTGTCACCCAGCATCAGTGTGTATCTATCGCCTTTGACTGCGCCCTCGGTATAATCAAATTCTGCCTGCATATTGGCTATTTCGCCACGTTCGAACTCTCTTACGTTTGTCAATAGCTCTTCAGACATTTCCTTGGCCTGCGCCTCCTTTCGCAATACGTTTTCGTAGATCTCTGCCTCCATATCGCTCAAGACAATATGGGCTGTGACTGATCGAGTCTGCCCAAACCTCCAACACCTTCTGATGCATTGGTAGTATTGTTCGTAGGAGTCACCTAGTCCGACAAACACCATGTTAGAGCAGTTTTGGAGGTTCATGCCGAACCCCGCAATGCGCGGCTTGGTGATCAAGACCCTTATGTCGCCATCCTGGAAAC
>DUTM01000080.1 GCA_012842085.1 Mycobacteriales bacterium
CTAGGGCTTTTCGCTTTTAGATCAGTAATCAGCTGATCCTGCCGGAATCCACATGAATCATACCATCTATCCCCGGTGTACAGCAACACTTCCCTTAGGAGTCCGATCAGTGGGATGCGCAGCATTACCATGGAATTGGGAGAACCGTCCGTCAGGCTTATGAGTGTTCTGCTTTGCTGAAGACTTCAGGATTAACGCAGTTTTTGGGAAGCTCCCCGACCAGTCCGGCAATAAGGTTATGCGCAGCCATGGTGCCCATCTTGGTTCTCGTATCTACGCTTGCGCTTGCTATGTGAGGCAGTAGGACAACATTTTCAAGTTCGTGAAGCCCTGGCGCCATCTCAGGCTCGTTTTCATAGACATCCAGGCCTGCCCCTGCTATTCTGCAGGATCGCAATGCTTCAACCAGCGCTTTCTCATCCACAACCGGGCCACGGCTTGTATTGATCAGATACGATGTAAGTTTCATTAAGGACAATTCTCTTTCCCCAATGAGGTGCCAAGTGGATGAGAGAAGAGGCACGTGTAGACTCACAAAGTCTGATTCTTTCAAAACCTCGTCAAATTCAGCGTACTCCACGCCAAAGGCTTTTTCCTCGTCTTCAGAGAGCCTGTTCATATCATAGTAAAGGACTCTCATGTTGAACCCGGCCGCTCGACGCGCAACTGCAGATCCAATCCTCCCCATGCCGATTAGACCCAGCGTCTTCCCGAAAACATCTCCCCCGAGAAAGAGCATAGGCCCCCATCCCTTGTACTCGCCTCTTCGCATGAATCCATCTGCCTCGACAATGCGTCTTGCGGCGGCCATCAACAGAGCCCATGTCAAGTCAGCAGTAGTCTCAGTAAGCACCCCCGGGGTGTTGGTCACAAGAATCCTCCGCTCAGTTGCAGCCTTCACATCTATATTGTCAAATCCCACCGCATAGTTGGAAATGACCTTAAGATTCTTTGCCGCATCCATGATTTGCGCATTGATGGTATCAGTCAACAAACACAGCAAACCTTGTTTGTCATTCAATCCCTCAATAATCTCATCCTCAGTCATGGCACGGTCATACGGATTCAACTCCACCTCGCAGGTTTCATAGAGAAGTCTCATTGCTTCATCTGGAAGCTTCCTTGTAACAAGCACCTTTTTTTTCAACATGTTCACTCCCTAGCTATATCTGAATATGCATGGATATTTAGCCGCCAGAGCCCAATTAACCCTTTACCGAAGGCTTATCTCCTATCAGCTTTCGCCGGTCTTTGCTTCAACTCTTCTTGCGTTTCAACAAGGTCAGCAGTGGGTTCCTCAAATTTTGCACGGGTACTCTTTGATTATAAGCGCTTCGGACCAGTCTGATCCGCCGTGATAAACGGAAGACTGATATTGGTTTCATGCACCTGAGACAACTCTTTAGCCTTCTCAGCTGCTTCAATCAGCCTTTGCAGCGCTTGGCGGTCTTCCCTCAGGTCAGTACCCTGATCTCGCTTGAATTCGTTTGTGATCTACTGCACAATCCCCTGTTCATAGTCATCTCCACCAAGGTAGTTAAGACAAATAGAATACTTACATGTAAAAGGGCTTTTCAACCCGTTGTTAACCCATTCAGAATTGAGAGTAAACCTATCATGCTACCTGTTTTTCAGAAAGCCCAGAGCAACTTCTGGAAACATGATATACGTCAAGACATCCTCTTCCTTAAGAAGATACTTCTCTATCTTAGAACGGGCTTTATCGAGTTCAGGCTCCAACAAGTCCGCAGGCCTGGTAGTTATGACTTCTTCATCTCCGATAACCATCTTCCGAACTTCATCAGATATAGGCGTAGGCGGCCTCCCATAAAGACCCTTTACATAATCCTTAAGCTCTCGGGACTTAATGGCATATCTCTGACCTGTAGCAACATTCAAAACCGCCTGTGTACCCACAATTTGGCTCATAGGAGTCACCAGCGGCGGATAACCCATCTCTTCGCGAACCCGAGGCACTTCAGCCAATACTTCATCGAGTTTGTCGAGCATACCTTGGGCTGCAAGTTGAGCCCTTAAGTTGGAAAGCATCCCACCTGGAATCTGCCATCTTAAGGCATCTGTATTCACATCAACCGGCGCAACTACATCCTGATAGCGCACCTTCATACCTCTGAAATGGGAGCCAATATCTGTAAGCTTCCTTAGATCCAGCCCTGTGTCATAAGGCGTATCCTGAAGTGCAGCAACGATAGTCTCTGTAGGAGGCTGACTTGTTCCAAGAGCTAGCGCGGAGATGGCTGTATCCACACAATCTACACCTGCTTCTATAGCTTTCAAATAAGCCATGCCCGCCATCCCGCTTGTATAGTGGCTGTGCAGTTGAACCGGTACTTCAAGCTCTTCTTTCAAACGTGTTATGAGATCGTATGAAGCATAGGGAGCGAGAAGGCCCGCCATATCTTTGACACAGATAGAGTCTGCTCCCATCTGCTCAAGGGTTTTAGCCGTGTTCACGTAGTGATCTATGTTATGTACCGGACTCAATGTATATACTACACACGCTTGGACATGTGCGCCTGCCGCTTTTGCGACCTCCATTGCTTTTGCCATGTTTCTCACGTCATTGAGAGCATCGAAGATGCGCATTATGTCGATGCCTTCTCTTACTGCATGAGTAACGAAGGACTCTACCACATCATCAGGATAGTGGTGATAGCCTACAAGGTTTTGGCCTCGGAGAAGCATCTGGAATTTAGTATTCTTCAGTGTCTTTCGAAGAACTCTTAGCCTATCCCACGGATCTTCGTTCAGGTAACGAAGACACGTGTCAAATGTGGCTCCGCCCCACATTTCTAACGAGTAATAACCGACACTATCTACTCTATCAGCGACTGCAAGCATATCTTCAGTCTTCATTCTGGTTGCAAGGAGTGACTGGTGCGCATCGCGAAATGCAGTCTCAGTAATCTTCACGGGTCTGCCTGCAGTAGGCTTACCTTTTGGTGCCATGCTTACATCAGTGTTCATATTCAAAACCATCCTCTCGAACTATCCTGGTTACGCCTTCATCCAAGAATCGAAAGAAGAACGCCTGCTGCCAGGGCAGATCCGATTACACCTGCTACGTTCGGACCCATCGCGTGCATAAGGAGGAAGTTGCCGGGGCTTGCTTCCTGACCTACCTTCTGACAGACTCTTGCAGCCATAGGCACTGCAGACACTCCGGCTGCGCCAATCAGGGGATTGACTCTTCCGCCGGTCACAGCACACATCAGTTTCCCTAGTAGGACCCCACCTGCTGTGCTCACTGAGAAGGCAACCAGCCCCAAAATGATGATTCTTATTGTATCTGCCCTTAGAAACGTCTCGGAACCTGCCGTAGCTCCGACAGTAACACCGATAAAGATTGTCACAATGTTTATGAGCTCATTCTGGGCAGTCTTAGACAGGCGTTCTGTAACACCTGACTCCCGGATAAGGTTCCCTAGCATGAGACAACCAATAAGCGCTGATGCAGACGGAACCAATAGAACGGAAAGAATCGTTACCGCTATTGGAAAGATGATTTTCTCTCTTTTCGATACGTCTCGAAGTTGCTCCATAGCTATGCGTCGTTCTCTAGGCGTCGTCAGTGCCTTCATTATCGGCGGCTGAATTATCGGAACAAGAGCCATATATGAATAAGCAGCTACTGCCACAGGCCCTAGAAGATGAGGCGCTAACTTTGAAGCGAGAAAGATGGCTGTAGGCCCGTCTGCACCGCCGATGATTCCAATGGACGCTGCTTCCGGAAGCGTAAAACCCATCTTTATGGCGCCGAGAAACGTAGCGAAGATACCTACCTGAGCTGCCGCTCCCAAAAGCATACTGGAAGGATTGGCAATCAAAGGCCCGAAATCCGTGAGCGCACCTACACCGAGAAAAATGAGAGGAGGATATACTCCCAACTTAACGCCCTGATAAAGATTGAAGAGAAACCCTCCCTCTTCCATGAGACTCGTCATAGGTAAGTTTACAAGCAGCATCCCGAAACCTATGGGTATTAGAAGCAGAGGTTCGTAATTCTTCTTGACCGCCAAGTATATGAGCAATACAGCAATACTCATCATGATTAGCGAAGGCCATGAGATATTCGTGAAACCGGTGGAGCTGATAAATTGCATCCATTTTGAAGTCATCGTCAATACCCCTCACGTTGATTAGATCTCATCTATGACTACCAAAACATCACCTGCGTTCACGTTTTGACCGACTGTCGCTCCCACAGATCTCACTACTCCTGAATAGGGCGTAATAATCTCATTCTCAAGTTTGAGCGCTTCAAGCGTCAGAACGATATCGCCGGCTTTGACATGATCTCCCTCTTCTACTCCCACAGAAAGAATTGCACCTGCGAGAGGAGCGGTTATGGTCTTAGAGTCACCGAATACTGAGGGTGATGAGCCTATAGGTTGTGACTCACCCGTCCTAGCCTTTAGGTCTTTGACCCTCTTTCTTTCCTCCGTAACCGGCAGCCCAACATTGGGCGTACTTATTTCATCCACCTCAACACAATACTCCGTGCCATCTACAACAACTCTAAATTGCCTCATTCTAAATCCCCTTACCTAAGTGATCCTGCCGGAGTCGGTTTTCATATAAGATAAGCAAGCTACTATGGCCGCTACCAACTCTTCTTTAGCAAGGTCAGATGCTGTTCCCTCAAGGCCAGCCTCTTCGGGACAAACGTCACCCCCATGCATTGGCCTCGGTTGCCTGCTCTTAGTTTGTGAGAGCAAATTAATACCCAGCAAGAAAACTATGAGCAAAGAAAGACCAATGAAAACTACACTTAAACCCAATGCCGTGATGTGTAAGCCCTCCATAAACAAGTCACTCATAACCTATTGCCTCATTTCTACACAGAGTACCATACCGAGCTGGATTATCATGAGGTAAGATCGGCAATCTCTCACCTCTTTTGTTTCATGGCATGTCTTGCACGTGCAGCCTCTAAATAGTTGTATATTGTATACCTTGACATCCCCAGTTTTGTCGCAACCCAGTTTACTAATCCTTTTCCTCGGAAGAGACCCTTTTTGTCCAGATAGCCTACTGTCCGAATCTTGTCTTCTCTGGACATTTCATCAGATAGCTTGCCGTATTCTTCTATTGTTTTTGACACTAAATGATCAAGCATATCAATAACATCACAGTTGTTTATTTCAACAACTTTCTCTCGTATGGAAGATCACTTTCACTAGGAGCCTGTACGAGTAATATCTTGCTCAATGTACAGAAAAACGCAGTTACACAGCGACTTAGCATAGTATGAGCTAGACATCCAGGCCTTACAACGACAATCAAATGTATTTGCTGCCACCAACCCTCAAGGACTGGCTTCCAGAGGGACATCTGGCGTACTCGGTAAGGGATCTCATCGATCAGCTGGACCTCTCTGCCGTCGAAAAAGTCTACGAGCGAGATGAGAGAGGCTATCCACCGTACCACCCAAGAATGATGGTGAAGGTCGTGCTGTACGCTGAATGTATCAGAGTACGTTCCTCCAGGAAGACAGCAAAACGCCTTGAAGAGTATGAAAAACTGCACTAACCGACAGGAGCATACGGCATGAATAAGATAATTGAGATGTTTGCTGCTCCAATTGACCTGTTCAGATTCGGCAGGCATTGTCTATCACCCGGGTTCGATCAACCCCATCCGGCTCATATCGTATCTCGTATGTGCAGAGCACAAGCGCAGGTATTGTCTGTGGTTGAAATGTCCATTTCAACAAGGATTGGCTGTGACTCTAAAAGAGTCTACACAAGGCTTATCAAGCTAAATCTCAATGCGTTTGCTTTTTTGTAAAGTGATGCCGGGTTCTAAGGCTTGCTTAATTGCATCTAATTCCTTTTTTAACTGCCTGGAAAACACCATGATATCGCCACTGTGAATCAGCAGGTTTGCTCCTTCTTGAGCCCACTTAATACTGTGCTCTAATGTATAGGTATTGTGAATTCCAGCTGCCACCCCTGCGGCTCGAGCCTTGTGGATAATTTCCCTCACAGCAGCCAGATATGTTGGGTGATCATATTGAGCAGGAACACCCAGGCTGCAAGAGAGATCATGGGGCCCAATAAGTATAGCGTCAAGCTGGGGAACACTAAGAATATCATCCAAAGCTTCCAGGGCTGGAAGACTTTCTATATTAACAATCAGAAGTTTACCATGGTTCTTCTCGTCCAAATACTTCTGGAGCTCAGGCCTACACTGTTCATCCGCGTTGATAATTCTTTGCAGTCGTCGTCCCTTTAACGGAGCAAGCTTGGCAGCCCCCCGCAATGCCTTCACTTCTTCCACTGTCTCAACATAAGGCGCAACAATCCCGCTGGCCCCGGCGTCAAACATCATGCAAGCATGATAGGGATCTGGCGCGGGAATGCGCACAATCGGGCACAAGTTCATGGCAGCAAAGGTCCGACACATCCATGATACCTGTTGACGGTCAATAGCCACATTTTCTGTATCAATGAACACGAAATCCATCCCGAGGTTGCCAATGACAGCCGGCCATTTTGGAGAAGTTGATGTAACTAGCGTTCCGTAGACTTGCTTACCGGCACGCAAAGCGTGCTGAAGTTGGGCTCCGTTCATTCCCCGGTCACCTCCCTAACATGCTTACACCTTCCCATACCGGGACTATCGCTAATCGGTTCCACTGAACTTAGCCTTTATTGCTGAGACAGACCTCTTAGCGGCTTGATCAACAAGATCCAATACTTCCTCGGAAGTCTTCCCTCTTGCCTGTCGAATGACCGGCAGCAGAGTCTGACACTCATTTGCATCCATGAATACTGTGGCGTCGAGGAGCTGTCCACTGTCTTCATCCGGAATCATGAGAAATCCATGCTTATCGGCATGAATGAGCTGACCTGGCCTAACAACAGCGCCAAAAACCTCAACCTCGCAGCCCCACCTGACAGGTGTTACATAGGCATTTCCCACGCACAGTCGTCTGGCCAGAGCCTTGAATCTGACAGTCCTCATCTCATCCAAGTCACGAATGGCTCCGTCAGTAATTGTGCCAATACATCCTAAAGCCTTGTGTAAATTAGCATTGATCTCTCCCCAAAATGAACCCTCAACCTTAGGGGAATCCAAATCCTGAACAACCACAATCTTGGGGCCGGGAACACTGGCAACATATCGCCGGTATTCTTCTACCGACTGTTTATTCTGTCTGTGCTCAGGGTTACTAGGCTCAATGATTACAGTAACCGCATAGCCCACCATAGGCCCCATCTCAGGCATGAAATCTTTCGTTTCATCTATGTTGATACACCGATCAATAGCATTGTGTTTGGTTATCTGTCTCCACCCATTATGTACACTCGGAGTATTCCACCGCTGCAGCTTCATTAACTCACTATAAGGTAGTCGTTGTTTTCCCACATGAACCACCTTTCTTGCTTCTTCAACTGATGATGCCCTGCCGTCTAAGCTCAGCGTCAATCCCCTTTCTGACCAGAATGCCCTGGGCAATTTCCTCCCTGCGCCTTTCTTCAGCTAACACTTTATCCCGGGTTTTCTCAACCGTTTCATCTAGCAGTTCCAAAGGAACACAGATTACACCATCATCATCCCCCAGGATAATATCGCCTGGCCTTATTGTCTGTCCCCCACAAGTAATCACTGTATTGACCTCTCCTGGACCGTCCTTGTCGCACCCGTTAGGAGTAAACCCGCAGCAAAATATCGGGAACTTGAGCTCCCTGATGGCGGCTACATCTCGGATTACTCCATCAATTACCAACCCGGCGATGCCCTTTTTCATGCATGATTGGGTAAGCAATTCTCCCCAAGGGGCATTGGTGTAGTTCTTTCCGGTATCAATGACTAAAACATCACCTGGTTGAGCTATGTCGACTGCCTTATGGGCCATGAGATTATCGGCAGGCCTCAACTTGACAGTAATCGCTTGTCCAAAAACCCGCAATCCATCACTGATTGGGCGAATTCTAGGGCTTAGGGCTATGAACCTACCCAAAACATCAGCGACATTCGGGGTGACGAAATCAGCAAATGGCGCCAATCTCTCTCTCGGCACCCTAGGGATTTCATCCACGAAACAAAAACCAACTTTTCCATATCTAGCCATATCATTATCCCTCCAGTTTCATTGTTCCGCCAGTGCTTGCTGGCACATTTTCATCAAATCTGCAATGTTCCCTACTGCCTCCAGATTCCACAACGTCTCCAACAACGCTTGTGCACTTTTATGAGAACAGAGATTACCCGCCAAACTTTCAAACTTTCCGTTTAGGTCTATGTCTGATACGGGATTCTCCTTTTCACCATAGGGCAAGCGTGTTTCCGTGGAATACTCTTTTCCATTCTTCAATGCAATTATCACTCTAGCGGGCCTCTCCTGTGGAACGTATTTCTGCAGCTCCCGGTCAAATCTTACTTCTACTTTCTGTACAAGCTTCCGTACGGTTTCATCAAGGATCGTGGCAGTATTGAACTGATCACATGAAACCTTCCCTTCTATCAGAGCAACTGCTGCGCAGTACGGGATACTCATTCTACCCGCCAGTGGAGTTCCAATATCCTTATTATTCAGCTTTGCAGCTGCTTCGTAAGTGTGTACAACTATAGAATCTATGTCCTCTAAGGCAAATGAATTTTCTGATCTTAACTTAATCATGCTATCAATTGTGGTGTGAAGATGGCGGCAACAAGCATGCATTTTCACATAAGTATCCATGATCTGGTACTGCAAGCCTAGACCCTCAGTTAGAATCTCCGGATTAACCGTATTACTCACCGCCTGGAAAAATCCACGCGGACCTTCCAGAATACTGGGTGGGCCGGTAAGACCTGCATCCGCCAAGAATGCTGCTTGAATCCCACTTTGCGCAGCATCTGCCACATTTAGCAGTTTGGCATTTGATCCGTCAGACAAGAACTCAAACAGTCCGGAAGACATAGAGCCAGCTAGTCCCAAACATTGCTCCATCAGCAATTTACTATGGCCAAGGAGTTTAGAGCAAGCAATAGCAGCTGCAAAGGTACCACAGGTACCTGTCGGGTGAAATCCTTTATCAAAATGATTAGGACTGACAGCTCTGGCAACTCGCCCAAACACTTCATATCCTACAATGATAGATAACAGAAGCTCTCTTCCAGACAAGTTTCGCCATTCACCTATACTTAGCACTGCAGGGATAACTACTACTCCGGGATGCCCCATGGCAAACCGATTTCCATCATCGACCTCTAAAGCGTGTCCTGAGAGCCCGTTCATAAACGCTGCCCCTAAACAGGAAAGCTTTCCATCAAAGCCAATCCCACTGGCTTGACTCCCAAGATGGGTGTCTTGTATACCCCTATAAGCCTTCCTAGCTTCATTCGTTTGAGAACCAGCAAGAACCGCCGCCATATAATCAACTATACAGCGTTTGGCTTGGTGACTTACTTCGTGAGGAATATCAGCCCATTGCACACCAGCCAAAAATGCCAATAATTGCTTGGAATTATGTTTCACTACCTCTCCCCCAATCAGATGAGATTATCTTTTCGTTTGGTAGTTCCGGAATGACATCACCAGCATACGGCATAACTAATACTGATGGCGATACAGTGCCTATTAGTGACTGGGTTTTGCAAATAGCATTCTGTAGACTACTGGCATGAATCATAAACATGTTCTGTAGATCCTTTGGAGAAATGCCTGAAGTAACCACGATTACCGTGAACTTACTAAGGGGACGAGCCAGCAAAAATGGCTTGGCATGCGCCTTGGGTGACCATCCGTCACGCTTAAACTTGGCGATTACCGCTTCCGCGCTGTCAAGACCCTCAAACCACTGACTTATATATCCAGGTCCATCCGGGCATTGAGCAACTAGAATAATCACCCCACCCGGCCTCAACACTAGTTCGCACGGTGCAATAGCTTTTTGCGCCTGATGGAGATTAATATCTTTCGGATATCCACCGGGACTAACAATGGCAACATCTACTCGTTGAGGAATTGGCACCTTCCACAAATTTGCAGACCGACGCACTCCCTCCAAATGTGCCAATTCCAGATCGCCTGCTACTGCATCTATGATCTGGCCCTGAGAGTTTTCAATAATATTCAGGATGAAATGGATGCCCACTTTTTTGGCCCCGGCAAGAGACTCATCATGGAAGGTATTTCCGTGAATCCTTCCAAAGACAGGTTCAAGCGGAAAGATGGGAAACGAATGGTGTTTGCAGATGCTCTTCAGTCCGGCCACTCCTGGCAACACACTTTTCCTTCCCCCACTGTACCCAGCAGACTGGTGCGGTCGAATAGTACCGGTTAAGATGCGAATATCTGCCTCAACCAGGTGTCGGTTCACATGAATTGGGACTCCACCGTCAGTATCACCCAAATAGACCAAATCTTCGTCACGGCCAGCTTCATGATTCACCACTGTAATACAATTCATCAACTCTTGACCAACAATCTGCCTTACCTCGTCTGGAGTACAAGGACGGTGATTACCGTTAGCAATGAGTATCGTAATATCTCCGATGCTGATTCCAGCTGTTAGCAAGTCTTCCACGAGAGGCTTTAGTAGGAGATGAGAAGGTGTTGACCGGGTTATGTCATTCACTACAATACATACAGTCCTCCCACCCCCAACTATCATTGGGAAGGGCTTGCTCGCAATCGGGTTGTTCAAGGCCTGTCTGATCAGAACGGTAGGTTCTTTAGCCGGTAGAATGTCTACCGGCCGACAAATACCCACCTTCCATTCTGGTGGTAGCTCTCCAAATACCGTGGTTTTCCCGTATGGCATTTCAATTCGCACTATATCGCCCCCACAATTATCCAGCGGTCTTGGCCTCCCCTAGGCGCTGTCTCTGGCGACTCCGTTGCATTGCGATCATGGCAATCGATAGCACGGTGAGTATGAGAAAGCATAAAGCAAGAGGCCTCTGAATGAAAACTGACAAATTCCCTCTACTAATCATCAATGCCTGCCGAAAAGACCGTTCGAACATCGGACCGAGCAGGAATGCGATGACAAAAGGAGCTGTAGGGAATGAGAATTTACGCATGAAGTATCCTAATACCCCGAAACCAATTGTCACCAGTATGTCAAACATCGAGTTATTGATGGCAAACGCTCCCACAAAGCTTAGCCCAACAATTACCGGGAAGAGAATAGCATTTGATACGCTTACCGCCTTCTGGGCGACATTAATAAAGGGTGGCGCCACAAGCAGAAGTACTAATTTGGAGAGTATCATCGCCGCAAAGATAGCATAAATCACTGAGCCGTGCTGGGCAAAAATCCCAGGGCCCGGGGTAATACCCTGAATCATTAGGGCAGCCCCTAATAACGCAGCCGCGGAATTTCCTGGAATCCCTAAGCTTAGCAGCGGAACGAGATTAGCACCGCAGATCGCGTTATTGGTTGACTCTGCTGCTGCAATCCCCTCTAATGCACCATTGCCCCATTCTTCTTGGTTCTTAGATAGACTCCGAGCAGCCCCATAGCCAATGAAACAAGCAGCAGATCCACCGATGCCTGGTAAAGCTCCCAGAAATGTACCGATCACCGAACCAACGGCAATAGGCATAGCACATGCCTTCATTTCGGCCTTTGACACCCGGTTATCCTTACTGTCAGCAATGATGACCTCGTTGGTTTTTGGTCCATTGACAACCTTCTTCTCGACCTGAATGAACACTTCAGATAACGTGAATATGCCAATCAACACTGGAATGAAGCTAAAACCAGCACTTAGGTGGTGTATGCCAAAACAGAACCTTGGCTGTGCAGTCATGATATCCAGACCGACAGTTGCGAACAACAGGCCAAGCAGTACGGAAACCAACCCCTTCACCATAGATTTTCCAGCCAAACCGCCGGTGAAGGTTAAGGAAAATAGCAGTAGCATGGCAAATTCGGCAGGTCCAAACCGCATAGCGACTCGAGCCAAAGGCGCGGAAACAGCAATTAGAACGAAGTCACTGAATAAATCCGCAATTACCGATGCATATAATGCCATCCGCAAGGCCTTGCCGCCTTTTCCTTGTTGTGTGAGAGGATACCCATCTAGTACAGTAGCTGCAGCAGCCGGTGTCCCAGGCGTGTTCAGCAAAATAGCAGAAATAGACCCTCCATAAGTTGAAGACGAATACAAAGCCAGTAGAAAGGGAATTCCGATTAAGGGATCGATCCCAAAGGTTAGAGGAACACCGATTGCCAAAGCCATATTGGAGGTCAGTCCGGGAATGGCCCCGACAATGATACCAAACACAACTGCAAATGCAATCCCAAGCAGGCTTTGCCAACTCATGATGAGCGCTAACCCAGAAAACAGATTGTGAAACATATTATCCCACCCTTCGCTTTTTCAACCATATCTTAGAGCAGTGCTCCTTGAGGCAGCAAGACGTGCATAAACCTTATAAATACAACATGGATAATAATTGGGAAAATAACGGCTGTCATCGCTAGCGCTTTTCTATCTCGGCACCCATAATGCCACATCACAGCGGGAAGCATGATCGCTGTCGCAAGCACATATCCAACCCATAGTGTGAGAAAGTAATAGACGAGCATGAGACCGAATAGAATGCCCACACGTAATATTGCTTCTTTCTCCAAAATTGGCTTTCTAATACTATTGAGTTCTCCTACCGCTTTAGCCCGCAAGTCCAGGAGTACAAGGAGCACTCCCATCAGCCCGATGGACACTGATAGAATACTTGGAAACAACCTTGCTGATAGGGCTCCTTGAATACCCTGATATGTCAATACACTACTTTCTATCACGTAGTTAGGAATCAGTACAAAGAAGAGCAAAAGGGCAAATACAATCAATCCCAAACCCAGCTTGCCATGTATACTCACGAAGACCCCATCCTTTCTCTCCACTCCCACATGCTACTATGACAGTACAGGGGTAGGGTGCCATGATGGGATTTGCCCATCATGGCACCAGTGGAAACCAACTATTCCATTGCCTCTATAACTCTCTTAACGGAGTTAATCGAAGTGAGGACTGATTGCATCAGCGCCTCCGGACCAAGATAATCTATTGTTAGATTCAATTTTTCGGCCAGCTTCTGGTATGATGGATCTTCGAGAGTATCCTTGATGGCCGTGTGGATAAATTCAACAATCTCCGGTGGAGTATCTTTCGGTGCCCCAATGGAGATCTGATTATCAATCGCGACATCGTAGCCTAATTCCATAAATGTTGGCACATCGGGATAGAAGGGATCCCGGTCATAAGAGGTCACGGCAATCGGAATTAAGTTGCCCATTTCGATCTGTTGGGCAGCAGAGGAAATTGACCCTGACACCGCATCTATATGCCCTCCTGCAGCAGCTATTATTGCCTCACCTGCAGTGGTGAATGGAATATCAATGAACGTGGTTCCCAGCTCAAGTTCCATAAGCTTAATGCTCATATGGCCAATACCCATCGCTCCGGAGTGACCGATTGTGATGGTGCCGGGATTAGCCCGTGCATACTCAAAGAACTCATCGGCAGTTTTATAATCAGCTGTCGCGCGCACTGCCAATACGTTTCGGAGGTTAGTAACTCGAGCAATGAATTTGAAGTCATTGATAGGATCATATGGTACTTCCTGAAACTGAGGAACTGTGATAATTGGACTGTTAGTAGTGATGATTAGGTTATACCCATCAGGCTTTTCCTTGAGAAACTCGATATGGCCGGTAGTACCTGCAGCACCAGGTTTTAACACTACGACCAGTGGCTGTCCTAGATGCTTCGAGGCCACGGCTGCCACTGCTCTGGCTGCAGTATCAGCCCCACCACCTGCACCCCAAGGTACGATTAGAGTGATTGGCTTGGTGGGATATCCGTCGGGTCCAGGACCGGCCAATGCAGGAACGGTCCAGATCAGGGCAATAAGAACAAGTATCAGACTAGCAATTAACCGTGTGTTTCTTCTAAATAGCATAAACAATACCTCCAGATCTGGAATTATTCATCCAATAGATACAGCCAAACCGTGGGAAATTGTGTGTATCCACCTCCTTTGATTATGATAGAGCACTCTAGAGAAGCCCCTTTGCCTTATAGAACTTGATTAGACCACCACTGCGGAGAATCTGAGTAGGCAAATCAGGTATGAGCTTCGCTACGATCTTGGTTCCTTTAGTCTTATTCATGATGACTCCGTTGCTCAATTGGACTTCCAGATGATCCCCTTGATCAATTCCATCAGTATCACATTCGATGAGTGGAAGCCCGATATTCATACTATTTCTAAAAAAGATGCGCGCAAATGATTTGGCTAGAACTGCGCTAATACCTGCCGTTTTAATCAATGTTGGGGCATATTCCCGGGAAGAGCCGCAACCAAAATTGCTCCCTCCCACGATGAAGTCGCCCTCACTAATCTCTTTATAGAACCCAGGCCGGATATCTTCCATCAGATATTGAGTTAAGAATTTCATGTCTAGAGTATCGAACTTACGCTTACCAGAAATGATGTAATCGGTATTGATATCGTCACCAAACTTATGGACCTTTCCTTGTAGCATCACAGTCAGTCACCTCACAGTATGTCTCGTACGTCACAGATTTCCCCCTTGAGCGCAGCTGCTGCCACACTTGCCGGAGATGCCAAGTAGATAAAGGCTTTGTTATTACCCATTCTGCCTTTGAAATTGCGGTTCGCTGTAGATATGACGTTTTCTCCGTCACCGGGAATCCCCTGGTGAACCCCAACACATGGGCCACAACCAGGGGGGATGACAGTGGCCCCGGCTGCTACCAAATCTGCCAAAATACCCTGCTGTGATGCTTGGATATACACCTGGCGAGAAGCGGGCCCAATAATAAATCGGACTCCGGAATGCACCCTCTTTCCTCGAACAATGTCGGCAGCGATCCTTAGGTCCTCTAATCGGCCGTTGGTACAGGTTCCAATGAAAGCCTGTGCTACCGGAGTTCCAGCCACATCACTGACAGGAACCACGTTATCTACATAGTGCGGTCTTGCAATTTGCGGATCCAGGTTGCTGACATCTATCTCCAATACCTTTTCATAGTGAGCATCTGAATCTGCATAGACTGCTGTATCCAACGGAATATTAAACTGTTTTGCCCATGCCCTTGAATGATCGTCAATCTCCATTAGTCCAGCCTTGGCGCCTACTTCTACAACCATGTTCGATATGGTAAACCTAGCATCCATAGAAAGATTCCTTATAGTATCACCGGAAAATTCGATAACTTGATATGTGGCCCCATCTGCTCGCAGGACTTTGGCAATCCGGAGAATTACATCTTTGGAGTACACACCCTGTGGCAACTTACCACTGACATTGACTTTTATACTCTCAGGAACTCTAAACCAGGCCCGACCGCTGGCAAATGCCACTGCAAGATCCGTTGAGCCCACCCCTGTCGCCAATACATTGAGTGCCCCGTAGGTGACTGTATGAGAATCCCCTCCAATTACGATGGATCCTGGACGGGCAAAGCCCCCCTCTGGGATTACTTGATGACAAATTCCTTCACCGACATCAAAAAGCTTGCAACGATACTTGCGCACAAATTCACGCAACATCACATGTAGTTCGGATACTTTCTCCGTTGGACTTGGGGAATAGTGGTCAATGACGATACCAACCTTATTTGGATCAAACACTCTCTGAACTCCAATTTGATTAAAGATCTGCAATGCCAGCGGTGCCGAACCTTCATGGCCAAACACGAAATCAATCGGAGAATCAACATAGTCACCGGCTCTTACGGCTCCACCAACATGATTGCTGAAGATCTTCTCCGCAATGGTCAGTCCCAATTCTGTCACTCCTCTTAGGCATTTCGCCTTGCTCATACTCTTATCATGACTTCCTCTTGTTAGATATCTCTTGCAAAACAGTGATGTAATCCTGGGGCATTTCTCCCTGAAATACACTTTTCAGATCAAATGAATCCACCCAAGCCAGCACTTCCCTAGTAGCTGATGACATTGTGGGTTTGACCCCTGCTAATTTGAGAGTATCGATAACTTCTTCCATCTCATGAACACGTCGACCAGCATGTATGGCAGTTCCTGCAACCAACCGGTGAATTAGTTGGTTAGGAGCCGTCTTCTCTAAAGTTTCCCGGATGGTATCTAACACAAGTTCATGGATATCCATCTCATAAGCAGCAACCAACATCTCCATAAACAGGGCTGCCATCCCTTTCATGAAGATACTTCTCAGCATTTTCACTGAAGACGCTGTTCCTGCTTCACCGGCTACCAGCGTCAGGTTCATGTGAAACGGATCCATCAATGTCTTAAATTGCTCCGCTCCGGAACCACTTATCATCATGGCTACTTTGTGTAAGTAGGGCGGCACGGGATTCATGACAGCCGCATCGACGAACTTACAGCCGGATGGACTTAGGGTGTTAGCAACCTCCTTCTTGGTAATTGGTGACGTCGCATTAATATCTACATAAATATGGCGGCTTGAGAGATGCCTTACAATAGATTGAGCAGCTTGCACTGCACTTGCACAGACAACGGCAGAAATGATGACGTCACTTTCCTTAGCCAAAGCTTCTAGAGAGACTAACTCCACACCAATGGTTTTAGCCCGTTTTCTTAGCTTCTCACCAATGGGTTTGTCTTGTATGATGTCATATGATTTAATGCTCTTAATACCCTCATCAATTAGGCCGCGAGAAATCCCTGATGCCGCTTCACCAAATCCAATAAACCCAACTCGTAAGTGCGAACAGGCGCTATTGACCAACATGATTACCTCCCAATGTAGAGCGTCATGGTAGGAAGACTCTTAACAAGCCCTGCCATGCTAAAAGCTCCCGGGACTCCCAGGAGTAGTTTTACTTGGTAGCAGTTCCTCATGCCATTTGTCTTTGGTTATAGCCACTCCCAAAAACAAGGCATTAATAACCAATAATTCGGCCATTCTACCCAAAAGAAGCTGGCTGTTACCAGGCGGCATTCCGGTACCCGCCAACAATACATAGTCTGCATACTGGGTGATCTCAGAGTCCAGAGAACAAGTAATACACATAGTGGTAGCCCTGTTTACTTGAGCAAGGCGTAGGCTATAGACTGCATCTTCTGCATTTCCCGTACGGGATATGGCAACTGCCACATCCCGCGGACCCAAATTACAGGCGGCTGTAACATAATGGTTGTCAGTGAAACAATCTGCATTAAGCCCAATACGAAGAAAAATGTGCTTAGCACTGATGGCTGAGTCACCAGATGAACCGAACCCATAGAAATGCACCTTATCGGCATTAGCCATACAAGAGACAGCTTTCATAAAAGCATCCCTATCTAGTAACTCTATCGTATCCTGAATAGCCAGCTCACTGGCGCGGGCGATGAAATCTATAGCAGAAACAGGATTCTTCTCGATTCCTTCAGTCAAATCCATTGCTGTAGTTACCTGCGAAAGATCCTGAGCTAGAGCTATTTTTAACTCACCAAATCCTGAGTAGCCAAGAGTCTGGCTAAAACGAATAATTGAAGACTCGGATACATGACACCTACGAGCCATGATTCCGACTGAAGACACAATCGTTTCTTTATGAGAACTAAAAATCTTATCCGCAATTTTGCGTTCTGTATTAGTCATCAAAGGATATTTGCTCCGAATGCGGGCTAATGCCCCACCAACTAGTTCGGCCATGTGACTCTCCCCCCATTGAGCCCCATATCTTCCATACAAGCACTAAATTTTCATTTAGATACTTCTACATATCGTGGAGTATTCCTCCATAAATATTAAATTCTTTGACATATATCCTCCATTGCCTTTATTTAACAAACATTTTGGGTCTATTCTTGTATGGTTTCACAGGTAGCTCCAGTCTTTCCAGCAAACTATCACTATGTTTAAGAACCAGGGATTTCAAGGTAAGTATTAGTGTGTTTGACGAAGAAAATGCCTGTAGTCTAGTTGCTACCTCATTACTGGTCAAATGTACATAGAATTCTTGACTTCATAGCCACCATAGCAACATTACACAGGCAGAAACCCTGCATTTTATTGGAATGATGCAAATACAAAAATGGGAATATCAATAGCTTCCTGTCATCATGTTCACGCTCAAGCTATAGTGATGCGAGAGCAGCCCCAATATCAAATTTGCCTTGCTCTTAGCCATACGGGTTTCTGACCTATCATGTTTTGAATCCCTTGATTCAAAGCCCATTCTAAAAGCCATGACAAGTGCTAACCCTGGATAGTCCTCTTCTCTACATCCGCTAAGAATCCCTAAGATGTTTATCGTCGTCAAGTGATGTAGTATTCGATCAAGCATGGTAGCTGCTAGAACAAAACCACGAAGGATGTCGTCCCGTTCAGCAAATCCCTTGTTGGAAGTCAGGAGTATTAAGCCCTTTTCATGCCTTTACGTCACTAGCGGAAAAGTATCGTAGCCCCCAGTTAATCCAGTGGCAAGTATCCTGTCTCATACATGTTGAAGAGTCGTGTAAATGTGTATACCTGCATCCTTCTTTCAAGCCTGTTCTCAAGCCTGAGGGCCGTTGCTAAATGGGTCTTGTCTACGCAGGGAGGGCCGAGGAGGATAACGTTTGAACACTGAGACACAAAACCTAGATTGGCAAGTTCACTTATCGGCCTCTCGTCAATACTAGGCTAAAACAAGAAATCAAAGTGCTCAATGGTTCTCGCAAATGGAAAGTGGACTAGGGGGGTTCGGGCCTTAATATGACGTTTGCGTTTCGCATCTCTTTCCGTCATGAGCAAGTCTGCTAGGAACTCTCTATGGCTCATGTTGCTATTTGCAGCTCATTGTAGTCTCTGAGGGAAGATATTCCGAAGCTCATCTGAAATCTCCGGCGATGCTACTGGAACTTATCTCCCTTATACGAGGAAGATATTGGTGCTACACGACGATGGGGTAGAACTATCAGGCTAAAGGCATGAACGATCGGAAAAGACAGTCAGTTAGGTTGTCACATGCCGTCAATTCTTGCCTCAGGCCGCACCCTGCAAGTGACACGCGACAAAGTGGCCGTCCCCTGTATCCCGGAATACCGGATCCTCATGTTCACAGATTTCCCGGGCATACCTGCATCTGGTATGGAAACTGCACCCGCTTGGCGGATCTATGGGGCTCGGGACATCCCCTTCAAGGATAATCCTTTGCCTCCTCTTAGTCGGGTCAGGTATGGGCACTGCAGAGAGAAGAGCTTCTGTATAAGGGTGCTTCGGGTTGTCGTAAAGCTCATGCTTGCCGGCAAGTTCCACTATTTTGCCGAGATACATCA
>DUTM01000126.1 GCA_012842085.1 Mycobacteriales bacterium
ATGCGAGTATGGTGCGGATCTTCCTAACGAGGACATGTACCGATTATTCCCGCTTAGCTGAAGGTTTAACGGTTTAGATATCTTATAGAGGAGACAGGGGATGCAACATGGGAAACAAGTGCTATTCCTTAGTAAATGGAACGATTATAACACCCCACAGGGTACTTCCTAATAGCGGTTTACTGATAGAGGGGAGCAAAATCAAGAGCATATTCGCAATGGATTCTTTCCACGCGAATGAAGACGCTGCAGTATTTGATGTTAAGGGCGCATACATAGCGCCCGGATTCATTGACATGCATTTGCATGGCGGTGGGGGCGCGGATGTAATGGATGGAACCCCTGAGGCATTTGCCACTATTGCAGAGATCCATGCTAAAGGGGGAGCCACATCAATCGTTCCGTCTACTGTCACAAGCTCAACGGAAGATCTTAAACAGGCAATTATTGCTTTTGAAGAGGCCCTTAGGATGAAAAACGAAGGCTCTCGACTCTTAGGATTGCATCTTGAAGGACCTTACTTCGCTGCTTCACAGAAAGGCGCCCAGGACATCCGCTTCATTAAGAATCCGGTCAGAGAAGAGTATCTCAACATATTAGATTCTTCCTCAAGCATCATTCGAGTCTCGGCGGCTCCGGAGTTACCAGGCGGCCTAGAGCTGGGCAGAGAGCTAAGGAGAAGAGGAATCTTAGCCTCCATAGGACATACTGATGCATCATATGATGAAGTCCTATTGGCCATTGAAGCAGGATACTCCCACATTACTCACTTATATTCGGGTATGTCGGGAGTGCATAGGGTAAGGGCTTATCGTATTGCAGGAGTAATAGAAAGCGGGTTGCTTCTTGATGAGCTGACTGTAGAGATTATAGCTGATGGAAAACATTTGCCTGCGAGTCTCCTTAAGTTAATCTACAAATGTAAGGGCCCGGAAAGAATTGCGCTATGCAGCGATTCTGTACGTGCCGCGGGAATGCCTGAAGGAGAGTACATCTTAGGCAACCCTGAGGACGGACAGATAACAGTTGTTGATGAAGGAGTCGCATGGTTGCCTGATCGGACTGCTTTTGCAGGTAGTGTGGCAACTGCGAATTTATTGGTTCGAAATATGATTAACCTTGCCGGAGTGAGCCTTCAGGATGCAGTTAAGATGGCCACGTTGACTCCTGCACGTATCCTTAAGATAGACGATGCGAAAGGCAGCATTGATAGGGGTAAGGACGCAGATATAGTTGTATTTGATGAGGATATCAATGTCCGGATGACTATCGTCGAAGGTAAACTGGTATACCGGGCTTGATCATAATTGTATGAGTTGCTTAAGGAGGATATGTAAGTTGACAGATGATAGGTGCAGTCTGAAACAGTGGAAGGTTGATAAATTGTCTGTTGAGGCTTATGACAACCGTACAAAGATGGGTATTGCCGCAGCAAGACAGGTAAGTCGAAAAATAAAAGACATTATCACTGAAAAAGGCTCAGTGAATATGGCATTTGCAGCTGCTCCCTCGCAAAATGAATTCCTAATTGAGTTATGTAATACAAGAGACGTCGATTGGAGCAAGGTTATAGGATTTCATCTCGATGAATACATCAGACTTCCGGAAGGAGCTCCCCAGAGTTTTAGGAGGTTCCTTGATGAAAACATATTTGATAAGGTTCGTCCCGGAAAAGTACACTACCTGAATGGTAATGCAAAGAACCTGCAGGATGAATGTGATAGGTATTCATGTCTCCTCAAAGAGCATCGACTGGATATTGCATGTATTGGCATAGGAGAAAACGGACATATAGCTTTCAACGATCCACATGTGGCTGATTTCTATGATCCATATTGGGTCAAAATAGTTGACCTCGATGAGAAATGCCGTCAGCAACAGGTCAATGACGGGTGTTTTCCCAGGATTCATGACGTGCCTCTGAATGCTCTTACCCTAACTATTCCAGCCATTATGTTTGCTAAGTATATCTATTGTATTGTTCCGGGGGTCACTAAACAGGAGGCAGTTAAGAATACACTGGAGGGTCCTATTGATGCCGGTTGCCCTGCGTCAATTCTGCGGGAGCATGACGCAGCTGTGCTATTTCTGGATGGGCAATCAGCGCAAGGCCTGCCATTCTACGATACAACCACATGATAACAGAGGTGATGGCAATGAGTGGTTGAAAGAGCATTCCCACGAGAGAGATTGTTCTTTGGAACCAACTCAATGTTCGTGCGAGGCACGCTATAAATCAAAATGGGAGGAGATCGATCATGCGGAGAACCTACACACGAAGTCTTCTGGTGCTGGTAGTTTGTTCACTTGTTGTGCTCCTATCCATGTATTCCTTGGAAGCTGCGGCTGTTAAGACTTTGAAAGTCTGGACGGGTTATCCCGAGAATGTTCCGGTTTTCGAAGCTGCTGCAGCGGACTATATGAAGGAACACCCTGATGTCAAAATTGAGGTAACTGGATACAATCTACGCGACTCGGAGCAGAAATATGCAATAGCCCTGCCTGCCGGTACGGCGCCCGACATTTATGACGCGGATGCCGGCGTGATGAACCGATACGCTGTTTTGGGTTTGCTCGATGCAGCACCCGAGTCAGTGGATAGCTGGCTTAAGGAGTCTTTTAATCGAGCTTACACAGACCCTCTGACCGTTGACGGGGTGTTGTATGCTGTGCCATGGATTCATGGCTTTCAAGTTATGTACTATAACTTGGATCATTACGAGGAAGCCGGCATTACCGCTCCCCCAGAAACGTTGGATGAGCTAATGTCTCACGCACGCAAGCTGGCGAAATATGATAGCAAGGGTAACTTGGTGCGATCCGGCATGAGCCTTCGAATATCCGGAGGAGGCATGGGAGTAGCTGAGAAGTTCGAAGTTTTCCTCTTTGCAGAAGGCGGGTCGGTATTCAAGCCGACAGCACCTGGCAAATGGAAAGCAAACTTTGCAAACGAAGCCGGTTACAAGGCGCTCAATCTCTACTTGCAAGCGTTACATGAATACAAAGTTGATGGCTATAATGTTAAGCACGATGCAGAGGCTTTCGTCACAGGCGCTACATCGCAGTTTAACCGCGAAACCTGGGTAATAGGTGAGGCTAAGAAACTTGCTCCGGACATGAAGTATGGCATTTGCCAACTGCCGCGTGGAGATGCGCCCCCAGCCACTAACCTTGCTCTTGGTGCGTTCGTAGTACCTAAGAGTAGTAAGAATAAGGACATTGCCTGGGACTTCGCCAAGTATATTAATAGGGACAAGTACTTGGTTCAACTTATGCGCGACGTTGGCTGGATTGCTACGCGCGGCGGAGTTGACTACTCCGAGGTTTATGAGGTCGAACCTCACTTCAAGCAAGCATTGGATCGTCCTGCCGACATGAAACTCATACCGCTGGCGAATGCGAAAGCGACAGCTGAAGCATACACGAAATTTGCCGCGCGACTGGTGGATGCGTTTGCAGATCCATCGATGACAAATAACAAGACTAAGATCATGGAATTCCTTAATGATGCTGCTGATGAGGTAAATCAAATCCTGGAGTCGTACGGGGAGTACGCTGACGATTGACAGAGAAAGGCAATTAATGGCTGCGAAACGTAATGTGTCGTAGCTCTGGGGTCGCGCCTGCAATATGGTAAGAGTGTTGGCGTGACCCCAGTTATCACCGTATCTTGTTAGATTGATTCCCCTGGTTAAGGAGGGCGGGCATGACAAAAGGATATAAGTCAAGCGAAGTATCGTTCTCCTATCGAGGATTGTTTCCCGTATTCATGCTCTATGTTGTTCTACGCTGTTGGCCAATACTCAATGCGTTTTGGTTGAGTATGACCGACGCTCAACTGATAAATCCAGTTCGTAACTTTGTAGGGCTACGGAATTACGTTTACCTGTTTACTCGGGATAGAGATTTCTCAATTGCGATGAGCAATACGCTTGTCTTTGCACTAACGTCAACCATAGTTGTACTCATTGTTGCATTTGCAGTAGCATTGGTGATGGAGCGCAGGAAGATAATTGGAATTCCCTTTCTTCAAACGGTATTTTTCTTGCCGGTTGTACTATCAGTTGTGCCATGCGCTATCATATGGAAGTGGATTTATGATCCGCAGTATGGAATCCTTAATTTCATTCTTTCCAACTTTGGAGTTCCGTCCATTGGATGGCTGGTTGACAAGAGATACTCGATGGGATCGATAGTTGCTTTTGTTGTATGGAAATGGCTTGGCTATTACATGCTGATATTCTGGGTTGGGCTCAAATCGATACCAAGACAGTACCTGGAAGCAGCAGAGGTAGACGGGGCCGGTGAATGGCGTGTGCTTTGGAATATCATAATGCCCTTGCTAAAGCCGATCCTACTTTTATCCCTTGTAATGGCCACTATCAATGGATTCACAATTTTCTCAGAAGTGTACGTCATGACAGTTGGAGGGCAGGGCGCACCAGGGAACGCAGTAAAGGTGTTAACCTATGACATCTATGAGAAAGGCTTTGTGTATTACAAGATAGGACAGGCTAATGCAGAGGCAATCATTTTGTTCCTGATTATTCTTGTGCTTACTATCATTCAGGCAAAGATGATTCGCAGGGAGGAGCTGTACTGATGGCAAAGATCAGGTTACATGTAACTGCCGGTGATGTTTTTAGTAACATACTCCTGTATTTACTGGCCATAATCATGTTGTTTCCGTTCATATGGCTTGTATCAACCTCCCTAAAGCTACCCGAGCACGTGCTAGCATGGCCACCTACAATTTTCCCACGACAACCGACTCTGTCCAACTACACAGCCGTATTCCAAAAGGCCGATATGGGACGATTCTTTTTCAATTCATTACGTTTTGCAGGTGTGTCAACCATATCTATACTTTTCACGTCTGCTTTGGCCGGCTACATATTTGCGAAGTACGAGTTCCCATTCAAGGAATGGTTTTTTCTGATTATGATTGCCACCATGATGGTGCCGTTTCAGTGTTATATGATTCCGCTATACATGATGATGGTGAAGATTAAGGCAGTAGATACATACCTCGGTATTCAGTTACCGTATTTAGTCCAGGCATTTGGCACTTTCTTCATGAGGCAAAACTTCGAAACGTTACCTACAGAGTATTTGGAAGCGGCAAGACTGGAAGGGGCATCAGAGTTTGACATTTTTTGGAGAGTAGCACTGCCATGTATGAGTTCAGCCATTGGCGGGTTAACAATTTTCGTGTTTTCGGGTATCTGGGGAAATCTTCTGTGGCCTATGGTTATTACGTCGTCCGAGCAGAACTTTGTTCTGGAGCAGGCTCTCACTTTCTTTCAACAGCGGTTCACAGTTAACTATGGCGAGTTTACGGCTGCTGCCACCATAGTAATTGCTCCTGTTGTTTTGGTATTTTTGCTCTTCCGCAAACAGATAATGGAGGGCATTACCTTAAGTGGTCTCAAGTAAGCAGGTAGTGTTTGACTTTGTTGTAATGCGTAACGTGGTACTACTAAATTATCACGCAACGAGATAGCTTCGCGGAGGTGTTTTAGTTGAAAAATAGGTTGGTAGCAGGTGTCGGGAGGCGCGTGATCACTCCCCCTATGGGTTCGCCTATGGCCGGATTTGCTGCCCGGCAGGGTGGATGCACAAATGTGCATGATGACCTGTATGCAAAGGCTTTGTTACTCGCGAATGGCCGTTCTACTGTGGTACTGCTATGCCTGGATATTCTCTGGATTGACCAAGTGCTAACCAAAGCCATCCGCAATGCCATTACTGATGAGACAGGTATTCCAGGTGATAATATCATGATCTGCACAAGTCACAACCATGCCGGGCCGGATCTTGACGATCCTAAATGCTCCGATTGGGTTCCCATTTTTAAAGAGCAGGTAGTAGGTGCAGTTGTAGATGCATGGCAATCTAAAACCGAAGCGTCGATTGGA
>DUTM01000021.1 GCA_012842085.1 Mycobacteriales bacterium
CGCCAAAGCCGCCTTCTTCTCCTTTAATATCTACAATCAAAACTCTTTTGAATTTTTCCGGAGAAATCGGCAATACGCCTTCTTCTTCTTTGACCAGTGTGATGGCCTTATCCGTGATGTCATCGTATAATTTCACATTTTCCGGTTCGCCAATTCTGGCCATGGCTTCTTCTTTAGGTAAAAACATCTCATCAATTGTTTTCTTGTGAAGGCCAAGTTTCGCTTTTAATCCTAAAGTTCTCGTAATCGCATCGATTAATCTCTCTTCAGATAATAAGCCATTTTTATAACCATCCATCATATAAGCAAAGTCTTCATCCGGGTCGTTGAAGAATAAGAATAAATCGCAACCGGATTCAATAGCTGTAGGGAGGATTTCCGATCGCTTCATGGCGCCTGTCATGCCAACCATGTGAGAGGCATCTGTAACAATGACACCATTAAAGCCCAATTTGCCCCTTAAGAGATCCGTCAAGATCTCCTTCGATAAAGTCGCAGGCATGGTCGGTTGATCTTTGTATTTTTCAGGGTTAAAATGTCTGCTATAAGATGGTAAATGGATATGTCCCGCCATGATTGATGGAAGGTCATTGTCAATCAAACCTTGATAAACATAACCGAAACTTTCGTCCCATTCTTCCATCGATAATGAGTTTATGGAAGGCGATAGGTGGTGGTCTCTCTCATCTACACCATCTCCGGGGAAATGTTTTGCAGCAGGCATGATACCATATTCTTGAATTCCGCGCATATATTCTAAACTCAATTCAAGTACTGTCTTAGGATCATTGGACCACGATCTTTTTGATATGATTGGATTTCTCCAATTATACATGATATCGACGATTGGAGCAAAACTCCAGTTGCACCCCACCGCAGAGGCTTCATATCCTGATACTCTCCCCATCTCATAAGCATATTTCGGGTCATCGGTTGCCGCAATTTTCACTTCGTAACCTAATTCTGTTCCGTCGGATACGGCACCTTTCCCCCCTTGTTCCGTATTGGCAGCGATTAGGATCGGAATCTTACTTTGGGATTGTAAATATTTGTTTTGATCATAGATATCGGAAGCAGGACCAGGATTATATCGAATCGCTCCGATGTGGTAGTTATCCACTGTTTCTTTAAGGTAAGCTTCTTCTCTCGAAGCCCCCATATTCACAAATAATTGTCCAATTTTTTCTTCCAAAGTCATGCTTTCAATTGTATCTTTTACCCATTTAATATCTTCTTCTTCAAGATAAAAAGGTCTCTTGCTTAAATCGACACTCATTATAATCTCCTTTATAAAGAATCTAATTCTGAAAGAAATTTATCTATTAATTGATCTTGAACTTCATTATATTGTCCATTGATGAATTTTTCAAAATACTCATTGCGAAAATCAATCCAGCTTTCTTCTTCCTTCATTGCTATGATGGGATAGAAGTACGCATGATTGTTGCGTGCCGCCTCTAAATCTCCAGGAGCATCGCCGATTTTTATCATTTTATCATCTTCGTAGTTTCCTACAGCTTTTGCATGAGCGATAGATTCTGTTTTTGAACCGAACTCTTGAGTAAAGACCGCATCGACATAACCCATCAAACCGGCTTTTGTCCACTCTGTTTGAACAGCATCCTTTGTAGCCGTACTGACAACAACAATATTGGCTTTCTTCGCTATCTCTTGTAATGCAGGTAATACATTTTTAAAAGATTCATTTTTCTTCCTTGGTATTTTTTTGATAACATCATTTACGTTGTAAGACCAATCGATCACTTTTTTTAAAATATCAGCTTTTGATTGAGTATAAGCCTTTTCTATGCCATCGGTAGACAGTTTGCCGTCATTATGAACATACTCTCTGAAAACCTCTATTCCTTCTACAGGACGGATGTTTTCATGGACATATTCTAATCCATCTAAAAAACTTAGAAATCGATTGATGCCTCTTTTTTTGCTAAATAAATTCGTCTTATTCCATCTTTTCAGAACATCTTCTCTTTGTTCTTCCACATCCATGATCTTGACAAACTCTGGACCAAAAGCTTCAAAATGTTTAATATTCATCGTATCCATTGCACAGCCATCGCTGTCAACACAAACTAGAAAATCTTTTGTTCTTTTAAATTCCATAATTTCTTCTTTCTATTAAATCAATTGAAACCGATATATTTTTTAACATTGTGGTAACAAATATCTTCTACCATTTTGCCAAGAAATTCGACATCTTGCGGATATTCACCGTTTTCTACAAGATCTCCTAAGAAATTGCACAATAATCTTCTAAAGTACTCATGTCTCGGAAAAGATAAAAATGATCTGGAATCCGTTAACATTCCGATAAAAGTTGGTAATACCCCCACAGATGCCAATGTTTCCATTTGATCCATCATCCCCATCTTATGATCCATAAACCACCAAGCAGCGCCAAATTGGACCTTTCCTCGATGAGGGGATTGCTGAAAATCACCTGCCAAAGTCGCCAACATAAAATTATCTTTAGATCCATTTAAGCTATAAATGACAGTTTTTGGTAGATTGTTATCATAATCTAGAATACTCAATAATTTCGATATTTGAGGTGCATAGTTAAAGTCATCCATGGAATCAAAGCCGTGGTCTGCACCTAATTTTTCATACATTCTTTTAGAATTGTTTCTCAGAGCCCCAATATGAAGCTGCATTGTCCAATTGCATTCATTGTATTTCTTGCCAAGGTCTACCAATAAAGTCCCTTTAAAAACAGTCGCTTCTTCTTCTGATATTTCTAAACCTTCCGCTTTTTTCTTAAAAATACGATTCGACGCATCCACATCGTATTCGGAAAATATTGAAGTCTCAAGCGAATGGTCTGATAACAAGCCTCCTGCTTTTACAAAATAATCGACACGTTGACATAAAGCAGCTAATAATGCGTTATAAGAATTAATTTCTATCCCAGAGACTTCCGAAAGCTTTGCAATATAGTCCATGAAGCTATCTAAATCTATACGCATTGCTTTTTCTGGTCTAAAAGTTGGAAGGACCTGAATTTCAAAACCTTCTTCTTTTAATTTCTTGTGATATTTCAATGAGTCTGCAGGATCATCTGTCGTACAAAGATGGGTAATATCCATTCTTTTTAATAAAGAGCGAACAGAAAACTCGTCTTTTTGTAAAAGATTATTTACTTTATCGTAGATTTCATCGCTTGTTTTTGGAGATAAATTTTCTTCTATTCCAAAGTATCTTCGCAGTTCTAAATGTGTCCATGCATAAAGAGGATTTCCGATGAGATAAGGAACTGTTTCTGCCCATCGATCAAATTTTACTTTTGCTTCGGCTTTTCCTGTAATTTCTTCTTCGGAAACGCCATTAGCTCTGAGTGCTCTCCATTTGTAATGATCTCCTCCCAACCAAGCTTCCTGAAGATTTTTAAATTTTTCGTCTTCATAGATCGCTTTAGGGTCAAGATGATTGTGATAATCGATAATTGGCATCTTCGCCGCATAGTTGTGATACAAAACTTTTGCCGTTTCTGATTTTAATAAAAAATCTTCGTCTAAAAAGTTTTTCATCCCTATACTCCTGAGTAAGCTGCAAAACCACCATCTATTGGAATCACAATTCCTGTAATAAAGCTAGCCGCATTGCTGTCGCAAAGAAGTAAAGTCGCACCTATTAACTCTTCCGGTTCGCCAAAACGATTCATCGGTGTTCCTTTTAGGATTTTGTCCGTTCTTGGGGTTGGACTTCCATCTTCATTGAACAGTAAAGTTTTATTTTGAGTCGTTGCAAAGAATCCCGGTGCAATTGCATTGCATCTGATGCCGGCTTTTGCAAAATAAGTTGCCATCCACTGGGTAAAATTGCTGATCCCGGCTTTTGCAGCAGAATAAGCCGGTATCTTGGTAAGGGGTGTAAAGGCATTCATGGATGAAATATTTAAAATTGAACACCCTTCTTTATTTGCCATGTCTTTTGCAAAAACTTGAGTTGGAATTAAAGTACCTAGATAATTTAAATGAAGTACAAATTCAATTCCTGATGCATCTAGATCGAAAAATGTTTTAATGCCCTCCTTCGTTTTGTCAAATTCTTCGTCGTCTGTCGTTGCCCTTGGACTATTTCCACCAGCACCATTGATTAAAATGTCACAAGAACCGAAGTCTGCCATTATTTTTTCATTACATTCTTCTAATATTTCCCGATCTAAAACATCGGCAGCATAGGCTTTCACCGTTAAGCCCTTGTCGGACATTTCTTTAGCCAACTTCTCTGCTGCCTCTAAATTGCGATCGACTAAAGCCACTTTTGCCCCACATTTAGCAAGAGCTTCTCCGATTGCGGAAGTAAGCACACCTGCACCACCTGTCACAACGGCTACTTTTCCTTCAAGATTTACTTTAAACGGTAATTTCATCTCTTCCTCCTAAGCCAGTTTTTCTAAAGTTTCCCAGATACCAGTCATATACATCGCTCCTAAGGCTCTATCATATAAGCCGTAACCCGGTTTTCCTGTTTCTCCCCAAATCATGCGCCCATGATCTGGTCTTAAATAACCTTTAAAACCTACATCGTGATACGCTTTCAATATTTCTACTATATCTAAAGAGCCACAGGGAGAATAGTGCGCCGCCTCTTCAAAAGAACCTTCGCCAAGAATCTTAATATTTCTAACATGTGCAAAGTGAATTCTACCCTGACCACCGAAGTGCTGAACCATGTCTCTGTAATTATTAAACGTTCCTGCAGCCAGAGATCCAGAACACAATGTTAAGCCATGATGTACGTCATCATAAAGATCTAAGAAACGATCTAAATTTTCTTTTGTCGTTATAATTCTTGGAATTCCAAAGATACTCCATGGTGGATCGTCGGGATGAATTGCCATGTTCACATCTTCTTCAACGGCGACAGGCATAATTTCTTTTATAAAATATTCTAAATTTTCCCATAAACCTTCTTCACCGATGGTTTTGTACGCATCGATCAGTTCTTTCATCTCTTCTGGAGAATAAGACTCATCCCATCCCGGCAAAGATAATTTTGTAGGATCTAGTTTTTCAACATCTTCCTTATAATAAATTAAAGCAGAAGAGCCATCTTTCAGTTTGTGATCTAATTGTGATCTCGTCCAGTCAAAGACAGGCATGAAGTTGTAGCAGATGCATTTCACACCGTGTTTTGCCAATAGACGAATATTTTCTTTGTAATTTTCTATGTACTGATCTCTTGTGTCTCGTCCAAGCTTTATATCTTCGTGAACCGGAACGGACTCGATAACTTCCATCTCCAAACCTTTTTCTTCCACTTCACTTTTTAGACGAATGATTTCTTCTTCCGGCCATACTTCTCCTACAGGTACAGAATAAACAGCTGTAACAACACCCGTCATTCCTGGTATCTGGCGAATATCATCTAATTTTACAGGATCATCATCACCAAACCAACGAAAAGTCATTTTCATAGCAATCCTCCTAAAATTTATTTATTTAAAATCAACATCGTCAATTGTTTTGCCTTCATTAATAGCTTTTATGACTAAATTTCGTCTTTCATCTGTTAAATTGTATATGAATTGAAAAGCAAGAAAGGCAATAAAGGAACAAATGGCTGTAAAACCAATATGGAGGAAAGAGATTCCCGCTAAAGTTTCTGCACTTTGAACTTGATGAACACCTGCGACGGGTTTGATATAACCGATGACTGAAATCCCCATACCTGCAATAAATCCAGATAAAGCCTGACCGATTTTACGAACAAAAGAATAAGATCCGTAAATCACGCCTTCCTGACGATTTCCTGTTAAAAACTGATTATAATCAATACAATCCGAGACCATTCCCCAAACTAAAGTCATTGGAATATTCAATAATGCAATTCCTAAAACGTATAAAATTGTATAACTCACTATATGGAAAGGAGTGAATTGAAATAAGATAAAAAGCCCGGTGGCCATTAAAGAAGTCATCGACATAACTGTTTTAGTTGAAAATTTTTCAACAAGCTTTGGCAAGATCGGTGCTAAAATATATATTGGAAGAATTGTGATCGATGTAATGAATCCCATCGCTTGTAAATTTCCTACAATAGTCTGAAAATAATAAACCATCATTTGAGCATTCGTCAATAAACCTGCTAGGATCGCAACGGAACCCATTGCAACACCGATTAAAGGTCTATTTTTAACCAGTACAGCCAGATAATCCATAAAACCGGATTTTTCCTTCTTCTGTTCTGTAGGCGTTTGCACATTTTCTTCAACGAGGTAATAGCATAGATAGTAACAAATAAGTGCTAAAATCGATAAAACAATCATTGATGCTAAATAACCGCCTGCTAAATTGACTCCAAACATTCCCAATACAAGCAGATTTTACCATCGTGTTATCCATAGTATCCTCCTTATTATTATGTTAACTGGATATTATCACGATAAAAAATATGAAGTTAGTAATTATTTTCTTTTTCATAGAATAATTTTTGTAGCTTTGGTATAATATTCTTAGGTGATAACGATGACAAATACCGTAAATAAATACTTTATCAAAGAACTCTATAATAGAATGTTTGATTTTAATACAGTTATATATCATAAGCATGATCCTCCAGACCTCAGCTTAAAAAACATTCGCAAGCAACTATTCGATGAAAATACTTATATAAAATCCGAAATTAGAAATATAGTAGATACAAACCTCAAGAACTGTCTCTATATAATCAAGGACAATTTCGAAATTAATTATCTCATCTTTGTATTCGACGACGATGAATTCCTAATTGGTGGTCCCTTCTTGACTGAAAACCAAGGAAAATTTGAAAATATTAGAAATATTCTTAAAAAAAATAATGTGAAAATAGAAAATTTAAAAGAACTCCGAAGATATTATATGGAATTGCCCGTCGTTAATGTCAATAAAACGCTTTCAGTTCTCGATATATTAATAAAATTTCATCACTTAGAAGAAATGAAAGTAAAATTTGTAAATGGTTCTCTTCGTGAAATGGAAAAATCTCAACACTCTCAAGAAGAATTGCGAGATAAAATGGCATACTATAAAGAGATTTATACGATAGAAAACCAAATGATGGAGGCTGTATCCTTAGGAAATGAAAAAAAAGCCGCATATTTGTTCACTCAGTTAGATTCTTCTAGATTAGGTCTCATTCAAAGAGATTTTCTAGAATATCACAAAAGTTTCTATACAATTTTGAATACATTATTACGAAAAGCCATCGAAAGTGTCGGTGTCCATCCTTATTATTTAAATGAAATCTCTCGAAACTTCGCTGAGGTTATTGTCAGTCAAAATAATATCGACGATTTTGAAAACCTTGCTTTGGATATGATAAAAGAATACTGTAAGTATGCTACAAAATACACGATGAATCAATGCTCTCCCAATATTAAGAAAGCCATGGACTATATCAATATTAATATTCATTATGATTATAACCCAGAAACTATGAAGTTTAATAAACCAACCAACGTTTTATGCTGTAACTGATCTTTGAAAACAGAATATTTCCAACAAGTGTTTATAAAGTAGAGAAATTAGAGCCTTTCGGCTACTACCTAACCTACTCTTTATTAACCTTTTACAGTTGATAGCCGATATTTTCAATCCCAAGTGGACTTTTGAACGCACTAATCCCCTGACGGGCAGATGATCAATATTGTATCGTCTTCTTAATACAGAGGGTATGCCCTCAACTCCGGCTCTTTTACTAGCGACTTTCTTATACTCGTCAGTTTTCATTTCTGCAATTATTTTTGCTCTATGCAGTTTTGTTTGAGTGACTTGGAAAAAATACCTCTTCTTTTGTGACTTTAAAGGACAGTTGGAGAAATTAGGGCAGCTATCACAGGTTTCTTTTGCGAAGTGAGCAGTATATTTTCCTTTTTTGAAAGTACTTTTCACGGGCTTATGCCCCATAGGGCATTTTGAAACTACCTGCTCCTTTTCATCTATTCCAAAGTTTTCAAAACCCGCATTCTCTTCATTCACAGTACGGCCAACAAGGCCAGTGGGAATAAGGCTTATATTGTTATCCTTGGCCTCATTAGATAAATCGTGTGAATAATATGCACCATCTACTAATATATTTGTTTTCTTATCCTGTTTGCCAAGCTTATTGATGGTATCTTTTGAAAACTTCTGGTCGCTGTAAATATTCTGCTTAAGGTCATACTGAGTAATTATCTTATCGTCATCATCAAAGCTCTCTACAATATTTGCAACATAACCAATGTTTTTCTTTTTTCCTTTTGTACGATATGTTGCATCAGGATCAGTGGGATTTTGAAGGCTATTAGAGCTTATTTCCTTTGAGGCTTTTAGTTCCATTTTGCCATCGATATTATTGGTTTGTTCCCCCAACATACGAGCTAAAGTATTGAAGTCTTCAGATTCTTGAATAGCGTTATCCTTGCAAAGATTATATAGTTCTATTGCGTCAGCTATTAAAAATTTAAGCTTGCTATCAATATCCTTATCACGGCTACGGTATATGGTATCATTACGATGGCCTTCTTCAAGGTAAACCTTTAAACCATCAGATAATATTTCAGGGCTTGATTTTTGTATCTTCTTGATAAGCCTTTCAACGCAGGAATAAATAATCTCGAGCCTAGAGAGTTTCTTGCATGAAGAGCTTACCATAAGAGAGTCCATTCTGATGGTTCGGCCATCTATATTAAGTATTTTTGCAAATTCCTTGGCATGGGACTCGATTTCCTCTTGGATAAGATCTACACCATGTTGTTCATTATATTTATACACTGCACTCCTAAAGTTTGTGAGAGTGTTTTTTGAAACAGGTTGCTCTTCAAAGCTTGTCGTGTGCAACGCATACTGGTACCTAATATCGAAATATAGTGAATGGATTGCTTCTTCATCAGATAGGGTAAATATATCTTTAAGCATTAGTAAGCCAATGTATACATTAACTGGGTTATTAGGTCTACTTGCAGGATTACTGCTATAGAGAACTGAAAAACGTTCTTCGTTAATTAGCGGAAAAATGATATTGCTAAATTCTTCGGCCCATGAATTCTTAAGAATCTTTTGCTCTCTCTTAGTTAATCCGTATAATGTATCATCAAAAGATATTTGTTGTGAAATATTACGGCAAAAAGACATGCTATTTACCCCTTTATCCTTAGTTTTACTACTATAATTATACCATAGAAAGCTTGATATATAAAGGACTTGAGGGATCTACTTTATGAATTTAAGCCGATTGTTTTCAAGGTTCAAGAATTAAGCATTTTACAAATTTTACTAGGTTTCTGGGTACTAATCATTATGTAAGAAAATTTTAAAAGAAGATTATGAATTTGTTCTTGCAACTCATGTAGATAGAGGGCATATCCATAATCATATTATTTGTGCGTTCATAAGGTACGAAGTAAATCCATTTTAGCAAAATGGTAGAATAGTAGTTTTAATATTTAAGGTCATTAACTAACTTAGAGGAGAAATCCAAAGAGGACAATAGCACGTTATTAAAGTCATAAGTTAGATAGATATCATCCCACGACTGAATGGCGAGACCTAAAGTTGATATAAGGATAAAATCTAAACTGATTGAATGCCAGTCCGAGGAACATTTGTGGTGGTCATAATGAAAGATATCTATATACGTTATGTTGAGTGTACCTATGTAGTGAAAATAAATGCATTAGGCAAAACTTTACACTCAATCCGCTTGTATAAGCATGAAAGGACGAAAACCATATCCGACAATTAACATTGCTTTTTACTTCGATACTAAATGGAGATTACCTAAGTCAGAAAGCAACAAAATGCTATGGTTTTTATGAACCTGAATATCTGATATGGTAACGGAGCCTTCATAGTAATCCGAGAGAGATAATAACTCTCACATGGTGAAGGAAGGCAGTTTATTCATTCAATTCAGAGGAAAGGAAGATGCGAGAGGCACTATGAGAAATCCCAACAATGTATTGATTAGTTTGAGAAAACATTCAAAAGAAGAAAGCTACACTTACAAAATGGCAAATAAAAAACGGGGATTACCCGTTTTTTTATTTTAAAGATTTCTCCACAAGGTTGAAATGACAACAATCTGTCATCCCGAGCAACGTCGAGGGATCTTAAGATTTCTCCATTACAGCTTCGCTTTCAGTCGAAATGACAAACTCTGTACTCTATTCTCTCTTCTCTCTTATCTCTTCTCTACCATACCTACTTCTTTTTAACTAAAAACACTAAAAACTTAACAATAACAGCAATTAAAGCCAACCACCCAATAGCAGTAACAGCATAAATGCCAAAATTCATATACCTATTAGTAGAATCCACCTTTTCAGAAGCCATAGACTCTAACAACTTATCAACACTAGTAGCCTCTAAATCAACTTCCTTAAATTCCTCAGGCAAAATCCTAACACAATTAACTAAAAGCCTGTAAGGTCTAGGTGGCCTAAAAGGATGACAAGTCAACAAAGTTAACACATCCTCACCTTCCCTAGGAGCTAACTTGTCCCAATCAGAAGGCCCAATAACCTCTTTATCAGAAACCTCATAAACTAACATTTCAGATCCACGGTCCACATAAACCTTGTCGCCTTCAACTAAATCATCAATATTTAAAAACATAGTGTCCCTGTACCAGCCCCTATGGCCAGCAATAACAGAACGAGTACTATCTCCCCCTATAGGCAAATTTGTGCCGTCTATATGGGCTACTCCCATGTCTAAATGCTCATAAGTAGCATCTAAATAAATAGGCTTAATCATCTCAAGCTTAGGAACAACTAAAAAGGCAAAAATCCCACCATTAGAAATATCCTCAATATTGTATTCAGTTTCAAAACCATTGGCAGTAAAAGGGTCCACAATTGTAGTCGAATTTTGCTTCTTAATATTTTCATTATAAGCAATAATTTCATCCTCAAAAGTAGATAAAAGTTCCTTAGATTGGTCCAAATAAGTTGACCTAAAAGACTTATACTCACCTTTAGCAAATAAGTTGTTCATAGTCATTCCAGTAAAACCAATAAGAGGAAGCCCAATCCCAATAATTATTAAAATATAACCTACAATTTTTCTAGTTCTTTTTTTCATTAGAAATATCTTCCACTTTCTTTTTAACCTTGCGATAATCAATAAAATAATAAACCGCAATAGCCAATAAAACTAACAAAATAATTAAAGCAAAAGGTAAATAATCCCTATAAGTAAAATCAGGAATAATATTCGCCAAATTATCTTCCTTAACAGGAGCAACATAGTCCACCCTGTGTCCCCTAACTAAAAGCCTGTGAGAATTAATCATATAAGGAGTACAAGTTAAAAGGGTCATCATGTCCTCACCTTCAATAACAAGGACAGGCTCAAAATCCCAAGGCTCAACAGTTAAAATTTGGTCCACCTCATAAGCCAAAGTCGTATTAATATTTTGGAAATAAAAGATGTCCCCTTCCTTAAGCTTGTTTAACTCCCTAAACAATTTCGCCTTAGGAAGCCCCCTATGGGCAGTAATAACAGAATGAGTATTAATACCCCCAATAGGGAGAGAGGTCCCCTCTAAATGGCCACAACCACGTTCAAGGACCCTATCGCTAGTACCAGCATAGACAGGCAAGTCTTGGTTGATTTTTGGAATTCTAACTAAGCCAATTTTTTCCTCTACCTCTAGCATTCTAGCATACTCAGCTATCCCTTCCTTTTCCTTGTCAGAATAAGGGTCAGATAACCTAGAAGGGTCTAAAGTCTTATTATAAGCCCTAGCAAGATCTAACTTCCTATTTAATTCCTCAATAGGCATTTCTTCAGACTTATTAATAAAAGTATTAATTTCCTCATTGGCAGTCTGCCTGTAGTAAAAATTACTAATAACAGGATAACTAGCAATGATAAATCCTACAAAAAACATTAGACCTAAAATAATATTTCTTTTCTTAGACTTAGGCAAATTAAATTTTCCCATAGTTATTCATCACTTCCATTATTATCCCTAGGATTAATATTATCCCCTAAAGAAGCTTCCCTTTCCTTTTTCTCCTTAGCCAGTAACTTCATTTCCCTTTCAATTCTCTTCTTTTTCTTTCTCAACAACAAGATAATAATTAGAAGAAGAATAATAACAGCCAAAGCACCAAAGAATAAATACTTGTATTGGAAGCTGGCAATATTTTCAGCAATAATTCTTTCCTCAACCTCAGGAACATATTCCACCCTGTGCCCACGAACAATAAGCCTGTGAGTATTAATCATAACAGGAGTGCACGTAAGTAAAGTAGCGTAGTCATGACCAGGAGTAATTAAAAGATCAGAAAAATCACTAGGATTAATAGTTAAAATTTGGTCCACTTGGTAGGCTAAAACACCTTCAATATTGTGGATATAAAACTTATCCCCAATTTCAAGTTGGCTAAGGTCAGTAAAAAGTCTAGCCTTAGGAAGGCCAGAATGGGCAGTAATAACAGTATGAGTACTATTTCCCCCAATAGGAAGAGAAGTCCCCTCTAAGTGACCAGCCCCCTTTTGTAAAACTTCCTCAGCAGTACCAGCATAAATAGGAATATTAATGTCAATTTTAGGAATTTGAACGTGACCAATTTTTTCATGAAGTTCAAGCATTTGAGCATAATAAGCCCTACCCTCATCAGCCTTTTCCTTGTCATAAGGGTCACCAGAAATATTATTAGCAAGAGAATCATTAAAAGCACGAGCAAGGCTCATACGTCTTTTAACCTCTTCAGGATCTAACTGTGCCCTAGCAGCCTGGAAATCAGAAACCTGATTATTAGCCTCAACCCTATAATAAAGTCTCGAAATAAGAGGATAGCACAAAACACCAAGACCAAGTAAGAAAATTATAATAAAAGGCCAATTGCGCTTTTTCTTTTTTTTCTTCTTCTTGTTGCCATTATCTACATTATTTTGTTGTTGTTCAGCTTTCATTCGCTTTTTAAAATCACTATAAGACTCGGGCATGTTTATTTTCCCTTCAAATTTTCACTCGTAATAGTCGCACCCATTTTACATTATCAATTCCTAGAGGCGGCACCCATTTCACATTTTCAATTCGTAGGGGTCGCACCTGAAGCCCTAGTCCAAATATTTGATTTGGCTACAGGTCTCATGCAGGGGTTGGCGAGATATATAGCGACTGAAAGTCGATAGATATCCGCAACCTACTGCCTTGGGCGACCCGCGGGAGGCTGAAGGCGGCGTCCCCTACATTTTCTATCCATACATTTTCATAACATAACTTAATAATTAAAATGAACTAATATATAAATATTACCTCATTTTAACTATTAAGTTCACAATCTTATCCATAAAATAACGCCTGATATAAAATCTATACCAGGCACATTTTTATATGTTTTCACATAAGAAATTATTCATAGCCTTCTTCTCTAACTAAATGTCTTCCCAATCCTATTAATACAAACCCAACAAGAGTCATAATCAAAATAGTAATATCTCCTGTCTTTGGAATAAGGCCAGTTGGTGGTGTTGGAGGTCCTTCCTCATTTTTAATAGTAAGAAGCAACTCCCTTGTACCATCTCCAACAGTAAACTCTATAGGCTCAGATAAAAGCCTATAACCATCAGGAGCATTCACTTCCCAAAGATAATAAACCCCATACTCTAAACCATCAAGAGCAAACAAGCCATCCTTGTCAGATACAAGAACAATATCCTGTCCATTACGTTGAACCTTTACAAAAGTGTCCCCAATTTTTCTCATTAAGACAAACTTAGCCCCTTCTAAAGGTTTCCCAGTAGAAGCTGAAATCTTAATAAAATTGAAGCCACCATTATCCTTTTTATTAACCACCTCTAAAGTCGTAAGTTGATTAGGCCTAATGACAAAGTGGTTGTCAATATAATCAATACTGTAACCAGGAAGAGGGCCAACTTCCTTGAAGAAATAAGTTCCCTCAGGCAAGTTTTTCACCTCAATAATTCCATCCTTGTCAGTATAAAGGTCTTTAGGAGTACCATTAGGGTCATAAGAAGACTTGTCTGGGCTTAAAGGCACCGGACTAGGCTCCATACCAATATTCAAAGGATGATCAATGTGGAAATAAAGCCTAAAAGCTACCCCCTCAAGAGGATTACCATTTTCATCAACCTTTTTCAAAATAACCCTACCAGGTTCTTCACTAATTTCCAACTTTGACCTTAAAGCTGTCCCAGTATGTTCAGGGACATTAAAAGACATAAAAGCACTATAGTACTTGTCATTATTAGTGTGGACTTCATCAAAGGCAACATAATTTCCATAGTCTAAATCAGCAAGAATTATAAAAGCAGCACTAGGACTTCCAGTAAAGACGAAAGGAGTAACCCCTAACCTCTTTTGGATTTCATCCTTAGGCAGTACCTTTAGTTCTTTAACAATGTCTTCAATAGATCTTTGACCAATTATAGACTCTGGAAAAGCCCAAATAGTGATAGTCCTATCCTTAATTAAGTTAGCATCAATATTGCCCAAGTCAAAAGTCACAGTAGACTTAGGAGCCTGAGCATTTACCGAAAAAGGAAAAATTAAAGAGAAAATTAATATTCCAATTAAGATAAATATTAAATTTTTGTTGTTAAAAGTTTTATACATAATTTTCCCTCGGTAGTTTTAATTCAGAGAATAGAGTATTGTCATTTCGAGCTTGTCGAGAAATCTTTTTAGATCTCTCCACTACGGTCGAGATGACAATATCTCTTCTCTCTTCTCTGTTATCTATTCTCTGTTTCTATTATTCAGCGTCTTCTTCTTTATTTTTCTTCATTGCAACTGCCGCACCACCCATAAGAGCGATACCTGCTACAGTGAAGATTATAGTACCAATACCACCAGTTTGTGGAATTGTAACTTTCTTGTTCACTACTTGTAAAGCTGTGTTATCTGTATCAGCTAATTCATATTTAATGTTGTCAGCTGTTGTACCTGTTCCACCACCAATTGTGAATTCTACAGGATCTTTTAGTATAGCAAATTCTGTTGGAGCTTTAATTTCCACTAAGCTGTATGATCCAGCTGCTAAACCGTTTATTTCAAATTGACCTAAGTCGTTTGAAGTTAGGACTAAAACTCCTTGTGTATCAGTTTCAGTCGGTGCAGTTGTAAGAGTTATCCAGTTGTATCCTTCTCTAGCAATTAAGAATTTAGCATCTCTATCAGCTTTTAATGTTGGAATAGAAGCCTTTAAGTCAAGTCCTGCTTGAGAAGCTTGTTCTTCAACTGTCATAGCGTTATATTGAGCAATTGCGTCTTGGTATGCTTTTTCTGCTTCTTCATAAGCTGTTGCTTCTGCACTTGTTTGGTCTGCAGTTTTTACTGCTAAATATTGTCCTTCTGCATTTTTAACTACAAATTGAGCTCCTGCTAATCTTACAGGTTCAGCAGATGAGTCAGTTTTTACAAATTTCTTACCATAAGTTACTACTTCTGGTTCAGTTGGGTTAAGTGGTTCTGGGCCTTCAGTATCTTTATTGTTCTTTACAGATACAGAACCTGCTACAGATTCAGTGTATTCTGGAGTATAACCACCAACACGTTCTGATATAGTATAAGTTTTTGCATCATCTAAGCCAACAAATTTACCTGAATAAGGTCCTGTTACTTCGAAAGTGATTCCGTCACCAACAGTGTATTTTGTTCCTGCTGTTTCCTTACCATTTAAAGTTACTGATGCTACTACTGCACCTGCATCTTTTAATGTATATGTTACATATACTCCGTCTGGAGCAGTTCCTTCTGACCAAGTTTTGTTTACTTGTAATTCTTTATTTAAAGGTGTAACTTCTTTTTCTAAAATTTCGTTATCTTTATTGTTTCCATATTCTAAAGTGATATTGTTCTTGTCAGCTTGGTCTACTACTGCATTTCCATTAATTTTTGCTGAGTATGATAATGTAAATTCTACATCTTCACCTGCTCCTGTACTTAAGCCATTTGCATCAACAGGTTTTGTAAAACCTGAAACTTTTTCTAGTCCTGCTTCAGTTAAAGCTAGAGTGAAACCTCTATCATCTTCAGTTAATACATAATCAGTAGCTGGGTCTAATGTTAAACCAGTTGGAGTTACGGTAATAACTAAATCTTTTTGGTATGTTAAACCGTTAGTCATTGTATCGTTCCAAGTTATTTTTTGGTATTCTGTACCTGCTGGAACTTTAGTTTTAACTTCATAAGGAACTATTGTACCTACTTGAGCACTTGCTTTTTCTTTAGCTGCTTCATAATTTATATAGTCTGCGCCACCTAGAATTTGAGCAGCTGTTTCAGCATTTAAAAGACCATTTTCTTTAGCAAAGTTCTTGTCGATTTCTGGTTTGTCTTCAGTATTCTTTGGATAAATGTGAATTGCTGTTTGAGCTCCAGATTCGTTTACTAGTGGAAGAGTTATATAAACTGGTACTGCTTTAGAGTCAGCTAATATAGAACCATCAGCGTTTTCATAAGTAGAAAGTTGTTTTACTTCCACGATTCTGTATTCTGTTCCAGCTGCATCTTGTGGTAAAGTTGAAGTATTAAATTCAGCACCATCAGCAGTTGTTAACATACCGAATACTCCAGCAGTAGTAAATGCATCTAGTGTAAAATCTGGGTCATCTGTTATTATTGATCCATCAGCTTTAATATACTTCCAATTTCCATCTTCGTCTTTTGCTTGCCATGCAAAGTATACGTTAGGAATTTCTGATAAAGTTTTACCAGCTATTTCTCCAAGAGCTGTTCTGTCTTGTGTTCCGTCATAGCCTTTTTCCTCAATATCATCTGAATCCCATGCTTCAAGTTCAGCTTTTGTCATCAGTAACTTATGTAAAGTTACTGTTTCTGTTTTTACATCTGCTTCAGCAGCCATTGCCGGTGCAATAGCACCAAATACTATCCCTAGGACTAAAGCTAATGATAAAAATTTCTTTAATTTTTGCATTTCATTTTCTCCTTTTTTCTTTTAATTTCTTATGCAATAACAATATTCTTACACTTGTGGAATAATGATTATTCCAATAATTACTTACTTTTTTATATATGATATCTTTAGAAATACTAAAATTTATCAACGATTGGTGAGGAATTCAAGAATTAGTGTAGGGGGTCGCACCTGAAGCCCTAGTCCAAATCTTTGATTTGGCTACAGGTCTCATGCAGGGGTTGGCGAGATATATAGCGACTGAAAGTCGATAGATATCCGCA
>DUTM01000022.1 GCA_012842085.1 Mycobacteriales bacterium
CGCATCACTATAGCCCCGTTCCCGGAAAAGAAAGGTCTCAGCCTGTACGACGTTAACAACCGTCTCATTAAACAGGGAACGCTCCACTTCATTCTCTATACCTTTTAGACCTGCTCTTAACCCAGAGCCGCTACCCAAATAAGCCTCCACGCCCTTAAGTCCCTCTATGTACTCACGATCCTCGGCCATATCTCCAGGACGCCCCAGGTACTCCAACCAGGCTTCCTCTATTTCCAGGCCAGCTATTTTAACCCGCATTACCGCTATCCGTTCCATCCAGGAATCCAGGTAGGTGGTTTTTGCTGTCAGGTACTGTTCGTCCTCACGTACCACCGAGCTGTGCCAGATACGCTGCATAAGAAATTCCACCAGTTTCACTCCTTCATATCCTGCTCTATCTCTAATTCTTCTAACACTTTACCAGTATTTAGTTCGATTATCTGCATTAGAATTCCTTCATCATCAGTCTGAATAACCGCAAAACTAGGACTATAACCCTTCTTATCCTCGTCCTTTAAATGGCCTGGGTTAAGCCATACAACACCGTCTTCCTGTTTAATACCTGGTATATGGGTATGACCATACAATGCTACGTCAACCTCGCCGGTTGCGGCCAATTCCTGTGGGTCCGGGTCATCGGGAAGGTCATTTTTATGCCTGGTATCAGTATGGGTCAGAAGAAAACGATAGCCATCAAATTGGCATAATACCCGATTTGTTATCTCCGGGTCCTGATAATACTGACAATAAACCCCATGTACCAACACCACCTCTACCTCAAATTCATCTAAAACCTTAATATCTTCACATTCATCACCCAGGTGAATAATAAAGTCAACTTCCCAGTTTTCTACTAACTCCTCAGCTACCCGCCGTAAATTATCCACATTACCATGAGTATCACTAACTACTCCCAATCGCATAACATTACACTCCTTTCAGCAGGACTATATACTCTTGTTAATAATTAGTTTACCATGTGCCTTAGCAAAGGTTAAATTATCCTTCTACTACCCAAATAATCCAGAAATAAAACCTCGAGTTTTTTCATGGCGGGGAGATGTGAATATTGTACCGGTAGGTCCCTTCTCCACTACCTGGCCTTCCAGTATAAAAACAGTCTCATCAGCAATACGACGGGCCTGAAAGAGATTATGGGTGACAATAATAATAGATAAATCCTTGGTCAGATGTTTTAATAATTCCTCAATCAAATTAGTTGAGGCCGGGTCCAGACTGGAACAGGGCTCATCCAGTAGTAATACCCGGGGTTCAACCGCCAATACCCGGGCCATGGCCAGGCGCTGTTTTTGCCCACCTGAAAGCTTGGAGGCTGGTTGTTGTAGCCGATCTTTAACCTCATCCCAGAGGGCTACTTTACGCAGGCAGTCCTCCACTATGGCATCCCCATGTGACCGACCTTTTAGTCCGTAATACCTGGGGCCGAAAAGTACATTTTCCTTTATGCTCATGGGTAATGCCACCGGGGTTTGATAAACCATCCCCACCTGCCGGCGTACCCTGGCAACATTCTTCACTTTATTTATTGACTGCCCCAGCACATGGATATCGCCATCCCATTTAAAACCTGTTTCCATCTCGGCAGTACGATTAATGCTGCGCAGCATAGTAGTTTTCCCACAACCTGATGGCCCCATAATAGCAGTAATGGCATCGGAACTAAACCCAATGTTTACGTTTTTTAAAATGTTTTTGGAACCGTACCAGGTACTAAAGTTTATAAGCTCAACCGCATTCATCTATTATTAATCCTTTCTTGTAAACTGTGCAGCCATAGGGCCAGGGTATTTAGTAAGAGAAGCAAAATAACCAGCACCAGGGCAGTAGCATAAGCTTGATTTATTGATATGTGTTCATTAAAAAGGATATATAGGTGATAAGGTAAGGCCATAACTGGTTCTAACAGTGCTCCTGAGGAATCGGCTATGATGGCGGCAGCAGTGACCATAATGGGGGCGGTAGCTCCAGCTGCATAGCCCAATGCCAGCAGTATTCCGGCCAGAATACCGGCAGCAGCACGGGGTAAAATTACCCGGCGCAGGGTATAGGATTGGGCAACCCCCAGGGAATTAGCCACCAGTCGGTAATTTTCATCAACTGCCAGTAGAGCATCCCGGCTGGAAACCACAATCACCGGAAAAACCATGATGGCCAGAGCCAATCCTCCAGCCAGCAGTGATATTCCCCAACCTAATGCAACTACTCCCAGAGCATAAACGAACAAACCGACAACAATAGAGGGTACCCCGGACATACTCTGTACCAGCAGGTTTATCATCTCCGCCAATCGTCCGCTGCGCCCGTATTCACTCAGATAGATGGCGGTTAACAGACCGGGCACTATGGAGAAAACCAGGGCCAGCAAAACCAACCATAAGGTTCCCTTTATAGCCGGAAAGATTCCCCCTGCACTACCCAGCGGAGTTCCAGCAGGGTTTCCCAGTATAAACTGGCTGTTAATATAAGGTCCCCCGCGCCAGATGAGATACGTAATTATGGCCAGCAGGACCAGCAGTATGAACAGGCCAGACAGCCAGAAAAACCCTTTCCATAACAAGTCAGTAATAGCTCTTAGCCTCAAACCTGCTTCACCCCGCTTCTTAAACGGCGCAGGAGCAGGTTTACACCTAAATTGACCGTAATTACCATCAATATTAGCACCAGTCCAGCGGCAAAAAGGGCTTGATAATGGATAGTACCAGGAATAGAACTACCCAGTTCTAGTGCAATCAGGGCCGGCAGAGGTTCACCTTTGTTAAACCAGGAAAATGGTAACATCAAGGTATTACCCGCCACCATAAGTACGGCCATAGTTTCAC
>DUTM01000069.1 GCA_012842085.1 Mycobacteriales bacterium
TATTAGGGCGCAGGTTTGACAAGGAAGTCATCCCTGTCCTTATGATTGACGGTATTGTTCTGGGTGATTATACGGCCATAGTAGTCATGGGTATTACCAAGGACGGACATAAGATTATCATGGGAGTCCGCATTGGTTCCACAGAGAACGCCCAAGTGTGCCGGGATTTGCTTACGGATCTTGTCGATAGGGGGCTAAAGTATGAGCAAGGCCTATTAGCAATCATAGACGGCTCTAAGGCCCTCAGGAAAGCCTTAAAGGATGTATTCGGGCAACAGGTGATCGCTCAAAGGTGTCAGGTCCATAAGACTCGTAATGTCATGGACTACCTGCCTAAATACAAGCGTGATTGGGTGAAAAGGGTAATGAGAAAAGCCTGGTCTTCTGAGACTGCCGAGGAGGCAATACGAGAGCCTCATAGTCTGGCTACAGGCCTTGAGACTCAATACCCGGATGCGGCATCAAGTTTACGTGAAGGTCTGGAAGAGACGGTAACCATTCTAAGGTTAAACATACCCGGCCTACTCAGGAGAGGTCTGCGCTCAACAAACACTATTGAATCCGCCTTCAGCGTGGTTGCTAAAGGTATCAGGAACGTGAAGAATTGGGAAAACGGTACTATGGTCCGACGTTGGGTATGCGTAGCTTTACTGGATGCAGAGAACCGCACCAATCGTATAGCAGGGTACCGTTCTATGGGTGTCTTAATCTCCGAAATTCAGAGGCTGACTAACGTCGACGAAGAGGATCAGGTAGCAAATGAAAGGAAAACAGCGTAATACTACGCCACTGAAGTTCCACGGGAGCTAGGACAAGCTCGGATCGGGTGGAGGAAGTGGGTTTTCACGGCTATCGTCCTTACCATCGCCTTCTTGCATATATACAACATGTAGGTCATCACCCATGTTGTCACCCCTAATGCCTACTATGAGCTAATACCTGTATTTCTTCACGTCCCTCAAATCGTGTATCCAGCAAACCACATGCTAATTACACATCACCGAGCATTGTCAACATGATAAAAAGAACAATGATAATGCTTACAGTTGTCAGAACCTGCGCTACCTTATATGACATACTATTCCTTCTGGTTCTCTCCTCAATTGAAGCTGCAACTTCATGCCGTGTAGCAACCAATGAAGCCGCACATTCATCGGAAGGCATTGCAAGAACAGATCCCTTACGTAAGAATGCGGTATCTAGCCTGCTGTATGAAACTATAGATGTTACCCTCAAGGCAAAGGCTACTCCTACCCCAAGACTGGTAATTGCAATCACTCCAGGAAACTTCAGCCCAGGTTTGGTTGACCACGCTTCCACTAACCCTCTACTCACTAAACCGATGCAAATACCTGATGAAGCCAGCAATAGTCCTGCGTTATCCTTAATTCCACGAATTCGGCTGTGTTCTGACTTGTACACTTGGATGAGACTCTGAAGAATGAGAGTGACGGCTTGAAAATTGTGAGTGCCTCAGTGTTTTCTTTACCGTCGACGTTACCGCTAACAGTCTGCTCAACATCCTTAACCACACATATTCCCTCCTGAAATAGAATACACGTCTACTTCACTAAGAAGATAGTCTCTGTTCCTTTTACTTGACCCAGCAATCGAAACCGATGGTAGATAGCGCCTCGGAGCAGTATCAGTACAGGATAGATATCTCTTTGAATGAGACACAGACTCCGCAAACAGCAAACTCGTAGACATCCTTTGAAGTCTGTTATCATACGCACAAGGCAAGTTGATATCGTGGCCTTTTCCTACGGCTGTAATGATATGTATAGACTTTTGGCCACATATTTGGGTTTATTGTCCTGCCTAACTCAAGCGCAAGACCAGCTGGAATAGCCAGAAAAAGATGTATCTCGTCGTAGTCCTGCTGCCCAATGCGGTAGTTAAGTTCCGTTCTAAAGCGCTGCGTGACTGCCTGGACGTCCTCCCTATATAAGACTCTATCAAGTCGAGTGCTATTCGCGTCTATCTGCAACAAGTCTATCTTATCCAACGCGAGAATCTCGTTGACATCATGTAGGGACACTGATGCAGAGATACCCAATATAACCGCTAGTACGTTGGAGTTTGTCGATGTGAAACTGCTTTCTAACTTCAATTCATCGGACACTTCTCCACTAGGCGACCCTAGCACCCACTTCCCTAGTGAGCGGTCATATTGAAACACTTGTACAGGAACTGTATTGGTTACAAGACTGCCAAAATGAATGAGCAGAGGAATATGGGACAAAGGGAACAGCTGCAGTACAACACCATCAAACTGCGTCATAAGTCGCTGGACATCCTCAAAGCCATTCACATTCTGCCTTTTTCCATCCTCCCAATCTATTCCGCCGTTTCCGTCAACTTTATCTACCTGAAATTGCACTGAAACAAGGCCCAAAACTTTAAGACCCGTCGTATCTGCAAGAGAAACTACATCTATAGAGGGTCCCATCGTCTTGTGAACCACAGCAATTGAATTTTCAACATCAACTAGACGTGTTTGTATCCATTTTTCATGCTTCGCCTTCCATTCGAACAGGACCTCTTCTGTATATACTTCCGTGTGCTCATCAACTTGCTTGTGACAGTTCTTACATAGGAGTATTATGTTTCGCCAACTATCCCTATCAAGCTCTCTTACACCCTCATTACAATGTACTTGGCCTCTCGGCCCTCCAGTGCTGTGAGCTATCACGTGTGCATTATCGCCTATACATACTGGCTTCCCAACATCCTCAAACACCAGTGATTGACGACAGCCAGGATTATTGCACATCCCAGCGGAAGACACCCACAGGAGCTTTTCCTCAGCAGCTCGAAGTTTCTTTCTTGGTCTCGACATTTTCCCCACCTGCTGTATTATGATGACGACTGAAAAATCAACAACACATCTGCACGAACTCACACACTTACCGATTATCAATCTCTTTCATTATCCGCAATAGATACCGTCGACTCACGGCGAAGTGTCCTGTTCGGCTTGCTTGAAGCTTTTATGTTCAGAGAAGCATTAATCCCAAGCAACAAATTCTGACCTAGAATTGGTGCAGCTCACCCACGAACAGCAAAACGCGAATGGCCCCCGCAACTTCTTGTAAAACCTCGAAATAATCCGGATCATGATCCCAAGTCGTATGCGGGTTACTCCTAAAACTCTACCCGCTAGCACCATGAATATCTTTCCGGATCAAGTTGAATTCACCAATATGAGAAATCCTGCGACCACGTTTGTCTCCCTCCCAGACCCCGAGCGCTTGGAGGCCTACTATAACAAAGAAAACGCTTTCTCCCACGAAGGTGCCTAGGTTGAGTTTGCGTATCCATCCATGCACATCAATGAATGATGGGGTCGGGATTGGTTGAGGATGTGTATGCCACTCTCCTAGATAAGTACAAGTACCACAGCTTTTCCGCCACGCAGTGTCCATTACTTGTTGATGACCTCGACGATGCCTATAGAACCAATATCGGCCTCTACAGTCTCCCGGCATAGGAACGGTAATTGAATCAACAACGATATCTAAAGTATCAAGTATATGTCGACCTATCAATATCCCACCAGCCTCAGCTTTCCAAGAAGAGTCTTGCACAAAGGTCTGCATGAGAGCTACTATTTCATCACTCATCTTGAACCTACCACCGTTAATCCGTTCCGAAATGATGGCTTTCATCTTATAGAATCTCCACATACGGGACAGTCGGACCTAACATATTCGTATCTACGATCATGCATTTGATCAAGGCTTTGGCCGTACCGGTATGAGGTTTCAAATCCTGCTGCCTCAAGTGAGTCCTTTGAACCTTTCCAAGATATTAGTGGGTTGCCTTGCTCTCGACCATTCAATCCATCAAGAGCTAGCCTTACAGTCATCCCAGCAGTACGCTCGGCGTCTAGGCCACTGTACGGAGTATATCGACTTCCACAACCAAGATCGTCTTTTCCAAAAGACCGACCCGGCTCGGCAAAGCAAACTCGGCTGTGCAAAGCAGCTTGTCTATCGTCGGCTGGCTCATAAAGGCACTGCAGACAACCAGAAGTGCCTGGTCGAGTTAGAAAAGCATGTCCCCCAATTCCATAAGGTTCTACCCACGAGAATAAGGCCAGAGGACCTTTCTCCATTCCGTGGAGCAGCTTGTTAAAATGAAGCTCCGTAGTGGGATTACCGGTTGCAAACAGTACTAGGTCAAACATGTTGAGTTTTGTCAGCTCACAATTGACTATTTGCCTTATGTCCTGTTCACATGTGGAGACTTCAACAAAGGGATACTTCCTTTCAATTTGTGCTTTCAGCGCCTTCGTTTTGAAAGCTCCAAGACCGTCCCGACCTAAGATATGACGAAAAATATTCTCCAGCTCCATTTTGTCATAGTCCACTAATGTTAGCTTACCAATGCCTGTCCGGGCAAGTGCAAGTGCGATATGTCCTCCAACAGACCCACAGCCCACTACCATGACGTTGACAGTAGAAAGGTTCACATCGCCACCACCTCGAGGCCAGAGGTACTGCGGATCACACCGCAGAATGAGCACTGGCTCTGGCGGATCCTTCGCAGTGCCCCCTATCAAAGGATGGCCTCCAGTTACTTGATGAAAAAGCAATCCCACAAGCGTAAATTCACCACTTGAGCGCGGCAAACCTAAGACTACCAACTCTTCAATCTTGGCCTTCTTACACAAGCGCTGCATCTCACGTAGATTCTGGTCGCTGACATTGCTTTTCACGATACCTCGGACTTCATCAATGGTCCACTGTTTATCAGGCTCTGGGGGAGTAATCGGTGCTGCCTTTTCTAAAGGAATGTATATGGCAGAGCGCTGCGTGAGTGACTTCATCGGAGAAAGGTCATAGTTAAAGAATGAACACACCGAGCTATCATCAGCAGCAATCCACGAGCAATTACCATCGCTATCATAGTACGCATAAACCCTACGGACTCTTTCTTCTGGACGAACAAACGAGAGAATAAGCTTTGAAGGCGAAAGACGTCCCCAGTAGACCATAAATTCGTCCATAAAATCAACTCGATTAGTACCGGTTATGCCTTCTTCCAATACTTGTGCTGCGCAAGTCACCGCGTCGTTAAGCAGACTTACTGGATATTCTGTATTAAGGATGATCCCCTCTGTATCAGCGTAGCAAATACTGCCTCCGGGTCCCACATGAGGAATGAATCCCAGCATGTCTGGATCATTCAAGTATACCTTGGGTAAGGATTGTGGAAAGAGGTCATCCACGCCTACGCGCAAGACAACATCGTTCCCACCCACAGTAATGTAGCCTTCTACCGCGAATGTGACACCTTCGCCCTTAAGTAGCGCTATCTCATCTTCTGACAGCATCCTTCCCTTATGTAGTGCGCCTGATGAAATAAAGTCCGTAAGCGCCTTCTCCTGCATATTCCTTCCCATGACCTAGGCAGACAAGCTTGATCCCACTATTCCAGGCGGAATCTTGCTCGCTGTATCTTCTTTTGGAGGCACAGGGAAATCAACTCCAAATTGGGAAGTGAGGCTCCTGCAGGCCTCTATGGGATCCGTCTCCTTCTTAGCATCATCAAGAGTACTTCTAAGCTTTCTCAGCTTATCTTCAAACTTCTCCATTTGCTTGTTGGTCATCTTCTGCAGAAGATCATTGTAAGGAATAACAGGAAGCTCAACCGTTAGACGATCTACCCACTCATCATCTAGGTATTGCAGAGTGAAATTGCTCAACATGGTATCAACCAGGTTTAGCAAAGCCTCTAAGTCATCATATTCTCGTTTTCCACTGAAAGAATCGTAAACATCGTAGACTGGAGAAAGCCAGCGATACGCAGCTACGGTAAGTGCAATCCCGACAGGAGCTTCATTGCCTTCGTTCGAGAAATTATGGTCCTTCCAGCGTTTTAGGTATCGCACAATGCGTCGAAACTGCTTTCTGTCGTGAGTATCGTCACTATACTCCGTAATGGCCTTGATTAGACCTTGAGGATCTGCCTCTTCCCAGTAGCGATTGTCTTCATCAGAGTACTGCTTACCTTTAGCCAGGTAAGTCTTCTCATCGGTGTTACAGGTTTCATCAGAATAGATTGCGAGATCGACATGATAGATAGGTTCTTCTTCGAGCTGATAGAATACAGTCACGCAGGATCGCCGCAATTCTACTCGTTCTGTATGACCGTTGAGAGCATCATACACCCACTTTTTGACTTCCACTGGGTCATAATCGTCCTTGGAGAGTTTGAAGCAAACACCTATGTCGATGTCATAATCACTGTCAAGAGGTTTTATACCTGTGTACATTGCGTAACTACCCTGGTTAAACGTACGGTATCCTGGGAATGTAACTCCTTTGTCCTTTGAAATCCTGTCCATGCCCTCTTTAAGAGCTGAAAGTACCCGCTCCCGCTTTTCCCGCAATTCTTCACACTCATCGTAATGGCCTAGCTTGATGTTGTCATGGAACTGCTCAAACTGCTTTTGAATCCGAGCCACTTCACAATACCCCCCAACAGTCAATTAGTCAGTAGGCAACTTCGAATTCACCGCGTATGATTCTGCTAGCATGGCAAACAGAGTCTTTCACTGCTGAAAAACGTTATCCAGACTCATCTTCACACGCTCACATAGCCACCACTATTCTCCAGTACACGCTGTCTCCAACATAGGTGAAAGCCTTTCCCATGCGCCCGTGAACCCATAAGCAGGCAACTTTCTCTTCTTGTTGACCATGTCACTCCAAGTCTTTTCCCCTACCTCAAACGAGATTACTTTCTGAATTACTGCGGCTACCAAGATATCTTCGGTACTTACAAGTTCTAGATTGTATTTGCTACAAAAGGGTTCGACATCCTTCAGGTTATTGCTAGCCACAATTCCGTGTTCCTGTAACGCATGAGATATCACCGAAGCTTCGCCCGAACCCATTCTTTTGCCACAATGACCATCAATCAAGCGTTGGTACATCTCATAAATATCACTGGTAATTGGCATGGATACCTGCATATATGTATGGGTGCTCATAAAGCGCTGTAGATCCCTATACACCGTATGCCCCGACTTTGTATGCTTTAACCTTTCCAACTCCCGTATGACCTCGGACGGGATGCGAATACGAGTTCCAAACAAGTCAACAACAATATCAACGCGCTGAATCCAGAGAAAGGAGGCAATGCAGTCATTATCAAAGAAAACAAGAGTATCATCATTCATCCATGTTTTCGTCATTGTTGCCGGCAAAGCCTCCTTCCTCCCAACCGTCATGACCGAAACTCAAGAGATACTCTTGGGCTCTACCCTCGGAAATCAGTTCTCGTTCCAACGCCTCCCTTACCTTTCGTGGAAGATCCGACATTATCTCATGATCTAGCGTCTTTTCATAAAGTCTCGTACTATAACCCAGTTCCCGCGCTTTGAACTTGACACCGTCACTAAGCTGCATGCGTTCCCGGTTTGTCAGCCTACCTATTTCCTGCAGGCGCCAAAGCATGGCTTTGTGGCTAACCATAAAGTACTGCTCGAGATATATGATTTCAGGGAAACCCAGTCTGGTATCACCGAATTCCTTCTCGATCATATATTCAAGTCCGCTTGTAGGAACGAGCAAATTCGCAGCGAATTTGTCAGCATCATATTCCTCAGGTAAACGATCACTAAACGTAGCTACATGACACAGACTGCCGGACATCCCTTCATTGTACTTCACGTGATAGAGCTCGTGAGCAGCAGTGAAGATCTGGTGTCCCCATGATCGTTCAGTGTTAATCACCATAAGCCTGACCCCACATTTCTTGACAAACAAGCCGGACATGCTAGAGCTATCCCCAAAGGGACACCTGACAATGCTTATTTCTTCTACATATCTAAGCACTCTAAAGATGTCAATCGGTTCTGATTCACTAAGCCCCAGACTTCTTCGCGTCTCCGTTGCGCCTACAAGAGGTGTTCGTCTTTTCACTGACTCCGGCGCCCTCCTTCTAAGATACATTCCAGCTCACTCGCAGCTAACACAAATCCCTTTGCCCATGCGATAAGTTCTAAGTCTTCGCTGCTCACATCCTCTGCTCGAAAAGCCACATTAACTTGCTCTTCTTCCTCAGTCTCTCCTAGAAAGTAGCTCACAGAGTAGCCATATAGGGTAGCTAGCTTAGCCAAAGTCGAAATATCAATCTCTCGTTTTCCGTTCTCATACTGAGAAAGCTGCACGCGATGTATTCCAATTGACGAGGCAGCCATGTCCTGAGTTAACCCGGTTCTTTCCCTGGCTTCGCGAAGCTTATCGCCGATTCGCGCAAATAATGTCATGGGCTTCCCTCCTATTGCCGATTCTCCAACCCGCCCCAAATGCTTCTACATCATGAGCTACGATTGAAAAGCAGATTTCACCTCTCCTCATGATGCTCCATTCCGGTACTATCGGATATAGGGCGTTTGCTTAAGAAACATACGTCGAGCAATGCACGCAATTGGTACGTATATATCAATCTTCCCTTGTATTGTAACACATATGGTACTACAGTCAAGTGCTTCCATGTACAAGCTATTTGCGTTGTAGCCCTTTTTTCATGCATGGCAGCCCCTGAATCTGGAAAAACGCTCTTTCCCCACGGTGGTAAAGTTGCCCCGCCTAGTTAGATAGCTGCCACCGTGGGGAAGGTGCTTTTTTCCAGATTCAGGGGCTGCCATGCATGAAAAAAGGGCTACAGCGCAAATGGCTTATTATTGACCGACATAGCAAGTCCCTCCCCCGATATTTTAACTGCAGGTATCCTAAGAGCGTATCAATTGGCATATACCGTCACACGATTCTCCCTATTTAAACAGCAAATTATTGCAGCGCTTACAACGCTCA
>DUTM01000121.1 GCA_012842085.1 Mycobacteriales bacterium
GCAGAAGCCCTCTCAGTGCAGCAATGGAAGTATCATACTGTTTTTCCTGTATGGCCAGCTTGTCTTCGAGCTGTTCCATCCCGCGTAGTAACGTATTATGGTCATAAAGAGAAACCACCCCTATATTCTGCCCCAAATCGTACAGGCGAACCTGCTGTTTCATTTCCTCCATGGTAAGCCGGGTAGCCTTCATATCATTGGTAGCCATAACTGCACCAGCATAAGCACTTACCACTTCTTTTTCAACGCGACGTTGTTCGGCATCCAGTTGCTTTTTCATAGTCTTTAATTGGATAGTAAGCTGTTCATAATTATTTACCAGCATCTGTCCATCTGGATTAACCAGCAAATTTCCGGGAGAAAAAAAGGTAACTAAGTCAGCTGCATCATCACGCAAAATATTAGCCCGATCCACCTGCAGTTTCAGGCTGGTGACCTGAGGATTTTTAGCCTGGGCTAATTCCACAGCAGCATCTATACTTAAAGGTTCCTCACTAGCATAGGCCGCTGCCGGTACCAATAATGCCAAGGCGAAAACAATGATTAAAGCCATGGGTAAACGCCTTTTTATGTATTTCACGAGCAAACACTCCCGTTCCGACCCACTGGTCGGTTTTTCTTTCCATTATATCTATGAAAATCTACTACTGTCAAGCATTGTTGAGCCTGTCACCTGGACTAACGATATATCAGCTCCAGATTTTCATTGGCAGCATCCCAATGATAATTGACAATCCCCAGGTCACGGAAATAGTCAATAGATACAACCTTATACTGACCTTCTTCATTTAAGGATAGGGGATAGCGTAGATCATCAACATATAGGGTATTATTATGAGGAAAATAACTGACGCTGTGGAGCGGGGCCCGGTTACCCTCTCGTACCAGCTGTATAGCATTCCGGTATTCCAAATACATCTTACCGTCTCGAATCCAGTAAGGCCAGGTAGTAGGTTCACCGTTAAGCTTGAGTAAATTCCAGTCACTGGTCTGTGAAGTCTCTTTCTTAATATAAACAATCCTTTTTTCCTCATCCCAATTAACTTCAGCCTCCAGCGATTCAGCTATCACCCTGAGGGGAACCATAGTACGCCCGTCAATTATCTGCGCCGGCACATCACTTACCAGATCCCTGCCGTTAAATATAATCTTAACCGGCGTCGAACCCTGCAAAGAATAAGCTCCCCAGCCCAATAAGATAACTACCGATAATATAACCAGTCCAATTTTACGATACACCCCAAAAACCCCGCCTTTCAATCATTTGCTTAATAATATACTAGCGGTTAACAGATATAAAGTACAGTAAAAAGACAATTATGCCATTGAGGTGAAGGAATAATATGATAAGCTGTAGAATTGTCCAATACTACCAAAAATTATAGAAAGGTTGTGGTTTAAGTGAAAAAGAAGTGGAAGGTATTGCTACTGTTGGCAGGGGTGATTATTCTCTGCCTGGGATTAACAGCTACTGCCGTAGCGGCAGGGGAAATCAGGGTGACGGTGGATGGTAGTCTGGTAAATTTCCCAGACCAGAAACCCTTTATTAACAACGAGAACCGAACCATGGTACCGATCGCGGCACCTATGAACGCGATGCAGGCTACGGTCACATGGGATGATAAAACCAGATCCGCCACCATCAACAAAAATAACCGAAATGCAGTTTTCACTATAGGTTCCCGAGCTTATACAGTGCAGGGACAGAAAAAAATGATGGATACTGAAGCAGTAATAGTAAACGGGCGTACCGCATTTCCTATCAAGTTCGCGGCAGAAGCTCTGGGAGCTACGGTTACATGGGATGGGGCTACCCGTACCGTTATGATCTTCTCCAGTCTGCCTCCCAAAACCAATGTAATCGGTGCTGTTGAGATAGACCGGATGCGTTCCTACAAATATTCAGATTCGGTTAAAGCACCGCTTGGCATTTTTGGCAATCAGAACTCTGAATTGGCAAACTATATCCTGAAAGAATGTACATCGGTATTAAAACTGCAAGCCAACCAGCGTTTCATTTCCAGCACTGAGCTGATTTGGGCCTCATCCAGTATTTATCATATTCGCGGGATCCTACAGACAAATAATAATGATGGCACCTATCGGGAACAGGATATGGATTATAGTTTAACTATTATAGGAGATGGCAGCAGTAGAAGTTTCGATAGCAATGTAGAAGCCCTCTATCTAGGTGAACCTCGTCTCACAAAATAAAACAAAAATAGAACAAGCCCGGATACCTAAACGGTACCCGGGCTTGTTTGTGTTTTTAAAGATTACATTTCAAATACAACAGTTCTGGTAGCTGGATCCCAGCCGACTACAGCACCCAGTGCTTCTGCCAGGTAACGGGCAGGCAGCATGGTTCTGTCATTGTTGATTTCAGGAGCTACATCCATGGTTACAGCTTCACCATTTACGGTTAAGGTAGTGCTGCCAATGGTAGCTTCAACAACGTTATCACCCTTGGTTACTGTAACTTTCTGAGTAGCAGCATCCCATACGATATCCTCCTCAGCAACGCCCAGGGCTAGAGCTAAGTAGCGATAAGGTACATAGGTACGGTCATTCTTGATGTATGGAGCAGTGTCCATAACTTTTGTCAGTCCATTTACAGTGTAGATGTTGGAACCGATTACGAATGTACCGGATCCGCTTCCGCCCTTAGTTTCTACCGGAGGTACAGTTACGTTCTTGGCAATGGCTACGGAAGCCGGAGTGTCATACTTGAAGCTATTCCTATGAGTATTGTTGAATGCATTGCATAAATTCTGATTAGTAGCAATTGTAATAACACCGCCATCTACAGTACCAACTAATTGAGTAGCACCACCGGAATAGGATGCGGTGTCGGCAGCGTACAGAATTACATCGCCGGTAGGAGCATTGCGGTCAGCAGTTACATAGATATCGCTGATCTTGAGCTTGGCAGGTGTCTTGTAGCTGGCTGCCCGGATGGGAACGATTAACAGGTTCTGACCACTGGCCGGAGCTTGAATCTTCACATCGTTTAC
>DUTM01000138.1 GCA_012842085.1 Mycobacteriales bacterium
CACGACTGGCTGATTTAAAAAACCACCGTTTCGTTATACGCAGCCAGGGCTTTCCTGTCATCAGGATGGGTATCCAAATACAGGTTAAACTCAACCGCAGTAAATTCTTCCGCCATTATGTGCACCAGCAGCTGTTTACGGTCTTTGTCCAAAGAATTTCACTCCCTTCTTTCCCCCATCGCCTTCTTTTTTACGACCCCGCCGGGGCCCATACGGCATAAACAGCTCGGGGAATATGGTGCCTCTTTGCAGTCCTTCCATCGGCGAATACCTTTTGGTATACTGTTGAATTTTAAAATAGGCTCGAGCCAACTGCATTTCATCGGTACTGCTCATAATTAGCTCCTCCTTTCGGGCAATTTAATGTATTCTATGTAAGTAAAAGAGTTTTGGTTAGTATCAATCAATAAAGGGCCCGGGATTTACACGGAAGTTTTTATGGTAATATAGTCGACAGATAACATGAAAGGTGTGAAGGCAATGAGCAAATCCTCTAATACTGGTACACCCCCACCACCATCTCCCCTGCCCCGGGAATCCAAACGGCATTATCTTTTTATCTCTCTCATAGTGGCAGCCTGGGTCTTGATGGTAGTTGGTGGGTTTTATGCTGGCAAGCTGTACATTGATCGCTGCTTTGAAACCGTGCAGCAAACCAATGCTATCCATGTACAAGAACTGGAAAACCGCATGGATTCCCTGGCTGCCGAAGTTGATGAGATTGAGTTGGCTCTGCAGGATGCAGACCAAACTCTGGCCAGTTCCAGTTCCACCCAGGAGAATCTGAACCAGAAGATAGAAAATCTTGACCAGCAGCTGCAGCAGCTGGCTAAAAGTTTGAATATTTTGAAAGAGGCACCATGATGAAGTGGAAGACTTACATTTTAATAGCTGTATTTCTACTGGCCCCATTTATAGGACTAAGCCTGGTCCTGGTGGGATTTGAGCAGCAGGCTGAGGCCCTATCGCTGCCTCTGGAGGGGATGGATCAGGCTGCTGCCCGGGTGGAAAGCAGTGTATCTAATCTTCGGCAAAACGCGGCCTTTCTGAATGAATCAATTGCGGAACAGGAAAGAGAATATAAGGAACAAGAAAAGTTACTGCAGGAATTGGCACACCGAAGCCAGGATCAGAAAGAGATGTCCGACCAGATGTACGAAAAACGTATCCTGACCATGCTGGGACCGGCCATTGATAGTTATCGTTCCCAGCGAGTGGAGATCAAGGTTTTCAAACTGGATGAACTGGGCTATCGAGGTTACATAGCCAAAGCCAAGCTGTTCGATCCATCGGTAGTCAAAGTAGTACTGGGTCAGGACAAGCTGGGAGGAAGCGAAACCACCAGCAGTGCGGTCAAACGTACCGGAGCGATTTTGGGAGTTAACGGTGGTGGCTTTTATTCGGCGGTTAAAGATGGGTAGACAGGTATATTCCCCATTGGCAATACTATAGTAGATGGAGAATTCGTGACCGGCTTTCATCCCTCGAATGGAGAGGTGTTTTTTGCTGGTATCGGCCAGCATGGTAAGCTGATCGGTGGTCATTTCCGGGAAGAAAAAGCTCTGTTGAACCATAAACCGATTCAGGGGGTCAGCTTTTTACCGATTTTGATTCAGGGGGGTAAACCCCTGCCCTTACCCAAAGAGTGGAAAAACACCAAACACCCGCGCACCATCATCGGTGAATATGCCAACGGAGATTTTATCCTCATCGTTGTAGACGGGAGACAATCAGACTGGAGTAAAGGAGTAACCCTGGAACGGTTACAGATCAAACTGATCGAACTGGGGGTTAAAGAGGGCTATAATCTCGATGGGGGTGGTTCCAGTGCCATGGTGTTTAAAGATCGGGTATTGAACCGTCCTTCTGACGGCAAGCAGCGGCCGGTAGCCAACAATATCGTGATTATGCCTTGAGTTAATCGAGCAATCTATAATTAGACGCAGATTAACGCAGATAGACGTAGATTTATATGATTGGGTTATCGCAGTAGAATTAACCGTAAATGACTAAAGGCCGGGGAAAATCCCGGCCTTTTACCGTATGAAATTGTAACCTCAGCTGTACTGCAGTCGAGGAGTATCGGAGCGAGC
>DUTM01000117.1 GCA_012842085.1 Mycobacteriales bacterium
TATAATATGAATACGCGGAAGTGGATAGATCGTTATATTGACGGGTGTACTGAAATAATTGACAACGTGTCGGCCGAGACTTCTAACGCTTTATGGAACCAGTTATTAAGAATAATATCTTCTAGGTGTTCACGGTGGAGACATTTAGAGAAGGTGATATATGGAACATACAAGTATTTTTATCATGTAGACAAGAGCGAATCATTTGAATCGAGTGAAGCAAGGCGGTTGCGCACAAAACCGTGGCTCCTCAATAGCGAAGGCGAGTTCGTTTCCGCTAGAGAATTGACTTTTCAAAAACTATCGCCGCAATACAATACGTTGAGTGATGAAGCCGCAGAACTTCTAAGATTTCTAGGGATAGAAGATAAAACTGAGATAGATGACAATAACAACTTGACAGATGAGCAAAAAGCGAAAATTGAACTAGCTGAAGCCCTTTCCGATATTCCACCCGAAGAACTTATGCGATTCGTGGAACAATACCGTGCAAATAAACAAACCATTTCCAATCAACCTGAAAGTGACGAAATTGATGAGGGAGAAGAAATCGAGACCGCTTTAGAAAGTCCTGTTATTTTCCGTGTGGCAAAAGAAATTGGTAAGCGAGCTATTTCTGCTCTAAAAGCGAAAGAAGCCACTATCCCCCATGAGAATGATGCCGCTACGGACTCTGACGAGGATTACTACACTAAACCATCTGTCGATTTTAGCAAAAAAGTTGAGCAGGCAAAACAGCGAAGTGCGAACGAGATAGCAGAAATCGCTTATCTCGATGAATTGACACAAAAAGCGTTAAATGCAGATAAATACTCTTTCGGGTGGTTCAAGGCTTTACTTGAGCTCGAATCACTGAATAGCGGCAAGAACATCGCCAACAGCAGGCAGATTTCCATAGTTTTCTCAAGGGTAGAACGTGAGGAAGACACATCCCGAACCCTTGTTTTAAAACATCCAAGCCGCTATATCCCTCAATTTATGGAGGATCTCGCAGATATTCCACTTGAACTGTATTTTGCCAATCAGCCGATGGTGAGACTCGCAGTTGAAGTCGTTAGCGTAAAATCATACACGCTAAGAGCTAAATTAAGAACGAACGTGCAGATTGACGGAGTAGATTTGTCGCTCGTCACTGAAGCAAGAATCGAGGCAAAGAACCCTTTGTTTCTATTAGAAGAACTACGGAAATCGTTTAATGAACTCGATTTTGATGACGACTATGATATGCAGAACAACCTCTGCGATAATATCGAGTTTGTTTTTGGGCCACCCGGAACCGGAAAGACAACGCACCTAGCCAGAGAAGTCATTCTCCCTATCATGCAAGAAGCCGACGATTTGAGAGTTCTTGTCCTGACTCCGACAAACAAAGCGGCGGATGTCCTTGTACGTCGCCTTATGGAAACTATGGGCACAGACCACAGTTACACCGACTGGCTTGTCCGTTTTGGTACGACGAATGACAGTGTCATCGAGCAGAGCGGTGTTTTCCGTGATAAGACCTTCGATATTCGTACCTTCCCAAGAAACGTAACAGTTACGACAATCGCCCGTTTCCCATATGACTACTTCCTGCCAGACGAAAGCACAAGGCTTCACTTGAGTGCGCTTAAGTGGGATTATATAGTAATTGATGAAGCATCAATGATACCGTTGATAAACATCATTTTTCCACTTTACAAGAAGACACCTAAGAGGTTCATCATTGCAGGAGACCCATTCCAGATTGAGCCGATTACCACCGTAGATATCTGGAAAAACGAAAATATTTTCACTATGGTGGAGCTCAAATCCTTCACTAACCCTACAACGATACCTCACCAGTACCATGTAAGACTCCTGACCACTCAATATAGAAGCATTCCCGAAATTGGCGAAGTGTTCAGCCGGTTTGCATACGGAGGTGTGTTGCATCATGACCGTACCTCAGATAGTAGACGGCCACTACTTATCGAAGACTTTATTGATGTAAAGCCATTAAATATCATAAAATTTCCTGTAAGCAAATACGAAAGCATTTATCGCCCGAAGCGTTTACAAGGCAAGAGCAATTATCAGGTGTATTCCGCACTTTTCGCATTCGAATTTGTAAAGAGCCTGTCTTTTCTCATTGGAGAAGCAAATAGAGATGCGTTTTTCCGCATAGGATTGATTGCGCCATATCGTGCACAGGCTGACTTGATTGATAGGTTGATGGCATCTTTCGTGCCCCCCGAGAATATCGATGTGCAAGTAGGGACTATCCACGGATTCCAAGGAGACGAATGCGACATTATTATTGCACTATTCAACCCGCCGCCATTCATATCGACTTCAAAGGACATGTTTCTCAATAGGCTAAATATCGTAAATGTCTCTATCAGCCGAGCTAGGGATTATCTGTTTGTAATTATGCCAGATGATGCTACAGAAAGCGTCGGCAATCTCATAATGATTAAGAGAGTCGAGAGATTGTGTAAGGAACAGCCAGACTGGATTGAGCAGGGATCACATAATATCGAAGAAATGATTCTTGGAAGCAAGAGCTATCTCGAGGATAATTCGTTTTCAACAGGCCACCAATTGGTGAACGTATATGGGAAGCCGGAAAAACGATATGAGGTCAGAAGCGAAGATAATGCTGTCGACGTTCAGATACACGAATAACGTGAAATCGAGGGGTCCGCTTGTGATGTTCATCTCCACTCACAAACGTAGTACGGCGTTGTCTATACCAGTAGAAATGAGCACATGTTCTTGTCAAATACCGAGGTGAGTCGGAAAGGCACTTGTATAAAACCACTTGCCTTAACAGAATGCCAATTCAAGATGGAAATCGCCAGTGCCGGGTCAGGAAGATGCAGACAGTTCACATGGTGTCACGCCAACCCTTCTGACGGGTCACTTTTGGCGACAGGTAAGGAATAGAAACGTTTGCTCGCGGTGTGTCCGGTGATCTAACTGGTTCCTTACGCCGCTGAAGGAGAGGGGCCGTAGGCTTCTCCATCGCTATGCTGTTTTCTGCAATTCACCTCATGCTATTTCCAAAAACCTAAATGTCCGGATCCAATCATGAAAATGAAACGGTTGTTCCACGATTGTCATAATGAATGATTAATTTCACTCATGGGAAGAGATGTACAAGATGAAACCTACGGCTCTGGATAGACCTCAATGCCATATCTCATCGCATCCTGCACTACGCTGCTAGTGTGTTTCAGGCGTGCAAATTCTTCTTCAGTATATGGTAGCCCTTCGAGATAGTAAGGAAGGTCCCAGTGCTCATGGAGGAACACCATTCGTCGTGGAAAGCTTATATCAGCAAAGTTATCGCTGATGACGATGAGATCTACATCGCTTGAAAGGAGATAGTCACCACGTGCCCGGGAACCGAA
>DUTM01000020.1 GCA_012842085.1 Mycobacteriales bacterium
AAGTCCCGGTCCAAGTATGGCTTTGTCCGGTTGGATATGCACCTCCATGGTTCCCTTTTCACCAAAGGGCAAAATCAGATGGCAATCTACTACATGCTGAGGAGTCGTGGCTAAGAAAGGACCACTCTCTACATGCAGCTTCCGCTCCACCCGGGGTGTAACAGATGCTGCCCCTTTAGCATAACCAGTAGCTTGGGCACTTAGCTTGGTACCACCATAGGGGACATCTAAGCCCACTAGCAGCCAGATCTCTGCCTGACGGGTTTTTCCCCGGGCAAGAAAGCCCGTTTCCCAGCGGATCACTCGATTTCCAGCCTCATCATTGCTACTCTCTAGCCTTCCGGCATCTTTTTTCCCTGCCACGTAGCTAAGACCATGGGGCAAAGCAAGCTCCACCACACTACCTAAGAGATCTCTAGTTCCAGAATTGGTGACATAAAGTACAGCCTGTACCAAATCACCAACAGCAGCCGCACTAGGTTGAAGCTGCAAGTCTAGATCCAGAGTTCTGTTCGGCAAGAGAGCCAGATCCACCCTAAAATCCTCATAGCCATCGAGCTGAAAAACCTCGCTTTGGGTAGAGACATATCCAGGTGAGCTTGCTTCCAGGTAGTACTTACCGACAGGTAAAGAGCCGATTTGATACATGCCATCAGCCCCTGTCCGAACAGCCGCTACCTGTCGCCGCTCCCGGGTGTATAGCACAACTTGGGCTCCTTCTAGGGGAGATTGAGTATCCTTGGCACTGATCTCGCCTTTTAGAGTGCTGTTTCCTAGTGCATGGCCATAGGCAATTTGAATCATTCCCGCCGCGATGGGCTCCCTTTGCGGCAAGAGCAGCACCTGGTAATGGTAGATGCCAGGAGGAACGAAATCGCCATGAAAGGTCCGACCGTTCCACTCAACGTGCTGCCAATCACCACCTAGCTGATTTGTCCGAAGCCTGGCGATTTCCTCACCTAGCGAATCGGTGATAACAACCTCCAGCTGCTTAGGTCCACTACCAGGCAGCCAATAGCCGATGGTCAAAAGCTCCATCCCATCGGGGCGAAAAGGAGTAGGATATACCCAGGATTGGAGGAGATCTAGATTGGGGCTTACGGTGAAATGGATATCTGTGGCGTATTGACCTGATAATGGTGGATCATCCCAACTCGGAGTGAACCGGTAGTCCAGCTGAATGGTCTCACCCTCGCCGCCGGTGGGATCTGCCGGACCATGTACTACTTGCTGGACCCCAGGGGCAAAGGGGGTCCAAGTGGGCGGACTACCATCATGGATAGCCCAGGACAAGCGGCTAACGGGGATGTGGGCCCTTGGATCTTCACTGTTTACCAGATCCCCCTCTGCTTGTACAGATAAAAACCACGTATTTTGCGGTGAAAACACCAGAAATTGGGTGCCCCCGGTGACAACCACCGGCGGCCCCCCAGGATCCACATAGCCAAAATGAATGAAAGGCTTGCCGCCATATAGGCCAATCAAGGGACTAGCTAAAGCCAGGGCAGAAAGCATCAACCAAAGGGCCAATGCCCCGCAGGCAACACCGATGAGATGAAAAGAGCCCACCAATCTAGGAAGTCGCTTTGGCATAGCTAGCCCTGGTGGAACAAGGCTCAAAGACGAGCTACCCCCTTTGCTGCAAGAA
>DUTM01000077.1 GCA_012842085.1 Mycobacteriales bacterium
ATACTGCTGGTCCACGACAGGTTCTACACAGCCAGTTCGTCAACCGAGGAGATGATATTTCAGTAAATCTCTGGAACCTTACCGTGACCTTCAAGGCGGGAATAAATGTCAACATGGCAACTGCGACTGCCCATGTGAAGTATAATGAGGCAGGTCTGTACACTGATACCACCTACGCGACACCGTTCACAGAACCTGCACCGGCAGCAGCCGACCACTATACCTTAGATGACCCGGTCTGGTACCCTGGAAACGGCAGTAATGTCAGTTACTCTACAATCTCAGCTACGGCCTTTACGGACAACGCAGCCTATATAGCAACGGCTTCCCCGAGCGGCTTTGCTGTGACCCTTCCGGAAGGTGTAACCGTGATTTCCGGAATCACAGATGACAAAGCCACCTATCTCACGGATATCGTGTTCACCGTGAATGAGGTTCCGGGCTATTTAAATGTGGTGACCTATACTGTAGGTGACGGTGAGCCAGTGACTCTGACCGCCGACGCAGAAGCCAAGTATACCATACCCGGTAGTACAATCCTTGGCAGTATTACTGTTGACGTAGAGCATGTTGTTCACGGCACAGTAACTTTTATCCCTAACGATGACTTTAAGTCGCTTCCTGCCGGTCATAAGGTGTTGGTCCTAACCGTGAATGATAAGTTAAGCGCCGGCGCCTATGAGTATGACGGCAATGCCATGTTCTATTCCGACGAGTACAGTACAGCCGGCAATCAGGTCTACCTGTATGTAGTGCCCAATGAAGTGACATCCGAAGGGGCTCTAGCCAAACTCCAAATCAACAAGGCGGCCGTTCCCTGCATTGAGCTGGCATACAACGGTGACGTAAACCTTGACAATAAACGAAACTCTACCGACGCGGTGCTGACCTACGCACTGTACGGCGGGCTTTGGACGGATGATGTGTTTACTAAAGTAAGTATGCGGATGCGTCTGGAGGCTGATGTGAACGGCGATAAGGTCGTTGATACCGCTGATGCCCAAAAGATCCTAAATAACATTTGGGGACAATAAGCTGCTATAAAATACTTATAAGCTTTGATGAAAACATCATAATCCGATATTGGCCCTATTGTTTGACAACTGATCTAGAATACACGATGAAGGGAGAAGAATATGAAAAAAACCGTAAAAAGGAGCATGTGCATTCTGCTGAGCTTGATGTTCTGTTTTGCTCCCCTATCCCCAGCGGTATATGCAGCTACGGACAACTCCCGAAGCTATAATTTCCAACTTACTGTAAACGGCGGCACTACCGCTGCCGTTTCGGTGGGGGATGAGATAACCTTAGAGGTTAAGCTGGAGCGCACGGATGAGGGAAAAAGCGGCAGCTATGCCATGTACTCTATGCAGGATGAAATAATATATGACAGTTCTTATTTTTCGCTGGTGGAGAGCAGCAAAATGGTTACCGCTGGCTATGATTTCAATGTGAGAACTATGGACGACGGCATTCGCAAACGTGTTATTCTCAGCCGGATGGTCCTCAGAGACGAAGGTATTGAGACCGATGACAGCGTGGTGATTGCCACCTTTAACCTGAAAACGCTGCAGCCGGGCAAAGATGTGTCCATAAAAAGCAAGGACTTACGGTAACATTGTTGGCCGTTGTTATATAGGTA
>DUTM01000019.1 GCA_012842085.1 Mycobacteriales bacterium
ACAATCAATCTCGTCGTAGCCTTGTCCTACCAATATTTTCAATCTCTGATGTCCGCCGACAATGTTGCCAGTCCTTTTATTCCATACGATGGGCTCCACATCGGAAGGATTTAAAGCCAGGGGATCCGGAATACGAAAAACTTAAAAAATCCATGGAGACCTTTGGCTATGTGGAGCCCATCGTATGGAATAAAAGGACCGGCAACATTGTCGGCGGACATCAGAGATTGAAAATATTGGTAGGACAAGGCTACGACGAGATTGATTGTGTTGTGGTGGATCTAGACCAGACCCAGGAAAAGGCTTTAAACGTTGCCTTAAACAAAGTTAGTGGTGAGTGGGATTTGCCCAAACTTGCCGATTTAATCGGTGAATTAGACGGGGAGCTTTTTGATATTTCCTTAACCGGTTTTGACGCTGCGGAGATAGAAGACCTATTTAGCAAGGTCCATGACAAAGATGTGCAAGATGATGATTTTGATGCCGATAAAGCCTTAGAAGAAATAGATGAGCCAATATCCCAGATAGGGGACGTGTGGTTATTAGGGAAACATCGACTAGTATGTGGAGACAGCACTGAGGCTAAAACCTATGAAGTTTTAATGGCAGGGAAAAAGGCCAATCTATGTGTTACTGACCCGCCCTACAATGTAAATTATACAGGGGGTAGGGAAAACGAAAGAACAATTAAAAACGATAACTTGGATGATGCGAACTTTTATGAGTTTCTACTTGCGGCCTTTAAAAACATTTATAGTTTTTTAGATGATGGTGCTGCAGCCTACATCTTTCATGCTGATACCGAGGGGCTCAATTTTAGAAAGGCTTTCAAAGATGTGGGCTTTCATTTAGCCAATGTCTGTATTTGGGCTAAACAATCCCTGGTGCTAGGCAGATCTGATTATCAATGGCAGCATGAGCCAATCCTTTATGGCTGGAAGCCCACCGGTAGACATCGTTGGTATGCGGATAGAAAACAAACAACCATTTGGAACTTTGATAGACCAACAAAATCAGAATTGCATCCAACGATGAAGCCAGTACCTTTGGTGGCTTATTCCATACAAAATAGTAGCATGACCAATTGCATTGTGCTGGAGCCTTTTGCCGGTAGCGGCTCAACCATTATTGCTTGTGAGCAAACGGGCAGGATTTGCTACGCAGTGGAACTGGATGAAAAATACTGTGATGTAATCGTTAAAAGATATGTTGAATCTGCCGGCGATGATGGGATTTTCCTGCTTAGGGATGGACGGAAGATACTTTATCAAGATGCCATATAATCCTTGACTTACCTGTGTTTTTGAGTGACATATAGTGATGATAAAACACGGGAGGGGATTTGGATGTCAAGGCTACAATTTAAAATGATGCAGGAGGGTTTAATTGCCACCGCTGTGGAAATGATCCTTGTGCTGGGGTGGAAAGATGCTCAAAAAGAAGTAAAAAGGTTAACAGAGATGGTTAGTGACCTGGATAGTTTTTGGAATTCAAACGGTGAGCTAAGTAATTTTGATTGGGAAAATAGAATGATGATCACCGTAGAAAAAGTGAAAGAGATATAGCCCAAAGCCCCGGGGTTTTTTATTCTTTAGAGCCTTTGGACACAAAGCGATCCTGGCGCCTCATGTCGCCCCTAGTAGAGCGATTGAACGAAGGTAGGGGTAGAGGGCCCAGTGTCTTGGAAGGGCACAAGAAAGTGGAAGCAGCAGAAAACATAGCAAAACATATGATGGTTAAGTATTACTTGACTTACCTGTGCTTTTGAGTGATGTATATACCTACAGAAAACACAGGGAGGTAGTTAAAGTGAAAAAGAAAGATTGTTTCAAGTCAACCTGTAACGAGAAGACCTATGAAATTGCCGGGAGATGGGGTGGCTCGATTATTCTTTCCCCGGTGGATACCCAAGATGAAGAATGCCTGATCTACACTATAGAGGAAATGAAGGAATTTCTTCAAACCGGCCAATTGATAAAATTAGAGAAGGAAAAGAAAGCCCTTTTCGGGCGGAAAATTGCTGATCTAGAAACCCTAAAAAGTTTGACCCGGGCTGCCCTAAAGCGGGGACAGTCGGGTTCTGCTTACCAGGTAATTAAGGAAGTTTTATTAACGGAGGATGAATTCCATCGTTTTGCTAGTAACTTTCTACTGGACCAGCCATGGATCGGTCCGGAAGATGGTGGGGTGAATAAAAGAAAAGAAATCCGCTGCATCCGAGTAATCAATCAGGGGACTGGGGAGAAGGTATTGGTAAATTGCGAAGGTTACACTTATCCCCGATACACAGCTTTAGAGAAATAATAATTAGCCCTTAGGGGCTTTTTTTACTTGCTATTCCTGTGGTTTTGAGTGATGTATATACATACCAAAAACTACAGGAGGGATGTACGATGTCAAGAAAAGAACTGGTAAACCTGCTTAGTCAACACCTTGAAGTACACTCTGTTTATCTAGGGGCACCCAGCTTTGCCTATCAAGTAGGTGACTACACCGTTGACCGGCATGGCAGCATTTTAGATGCGCAGGGACAGGCAGTAGAGCCAGAAAAGTTGTTGGAAAGTGGCTCGAAGGAGGAGATGGGACTGGAAACTTTGAATGTGCAAATTCCCTTAGAAGGCTATGACGGGAAGGGCTTAAGGAATCTTTTACACCTAATCTATAACAACCAACCTTTAATAAAAAAGGCTTTGGATTTAAAAAGCGACCTGGTTAGTGAGGAGATTATTGCTGCTTTGCAGCAGGAGAGGATGTTTACCCTAGAACATTTCAAAGAGGCTATGAAAGGGGTAAGCTGCCCTTACATTGACTTTGACTATGATGATGAAATTATTGTTTTTAGGTTAGACACCTATGAAAAAAATCCGGAGAAGGTGCAGGCAGCCACCCAGCTTTTAAAGCTTGCCAATATTAATGCCCGGCGGCGAAAGCAGAATCTGGCCGCAAAGGTAAGGTCTACTGATAATGAGAAATTTTCTTTTAGGACTTGGCTTCTGAACTTGGGGATGATTGGTGATGAGTATAAAGTTGCTAGAAAGGTATTGCTTAAAAATCTTTCCGGTAATAGCGCTTTCAGAAATCCGCTTGGGGAGGAAGCCTAAATGACTAAACCAAGATGCAAACTTACCGGTGAGGATGGCAACATTTTTAATCTGCTGGGTATTGCTCGAAGAACCTTGAAAAGAGCCGGACTTTCGGCCCAAGCCCAAGAGATGACTGAAAGAGTCACCCAATCAGGCAGCTACCATGAAGCCTTGGCTGTAATTATGGATTACGTGGAGGTAGAGTGAGAGGTGGAAGATGGATAAGTTTTTTACACAAAAAAATTGTGATAGGTGTGGTAAGGATTTGAGCAGTGGCAGAATAATGTCTATGTTTAATAAGGACTGTATCTGTATGGATTGTAAGGAAAAAGAGAGGGAGGATCCAGAATATAAAAAGGCGGCGGATGCTGAACACGAGGCAGTAAAAAGAGGGAACCTAAACTTTCCGGGGATTAGGAAGTAGCAAAATACCCTCAGAGACATTTGAAAATGTGACTTGTTATTATCTGCAAGACCCCGGAGCTGGGAAGGATTAAGAATGTTTACAAAAGGAGCTGAATGATCGGCTCTTTTTTCTTATAGGAGGTGAAAGGCTATGGCGACACGGGGAAGGAAACCTAAACCAACAGCCCTGAAGGTTTTAGAAGGAAATCCCGGGAAAAGGCCGCTGAATAAAAACGAACCCCAG
>DUTM01000139.1 GCA_012842085.1 Mycobacteriales bacterium
CCTATTTGACCTTGCTCCGGATGGGGTTTACCTAGCCGATTAGTCACCTAACCGCTGGTGAGCTCTTACCTCACCTTTTCAACCTTACCTATCTCTAGGCGGACTATTTCTGTGGCACTAGCCTTAGGGTTACCCCCACTGGGCGTTACCCAGCATCCTGCTCTATGGAGCTCGGACTTTCCTCAAGAAGACTCGGTAGAGTCTTCCCGCGATCACCTGGTTCACTCAGGAACCTCATTATAACACATTGACGTGAATTTTCAACTACTGCAAAACGGGTCCCTACCCAAGTGTTGTATGATGGTCACTCCATCACCCAATTCATCTTGCAGATAACGGCCCACTTTACCTACCATGATTTGTTCTGTTCCGAAGTGACCTGCATCAATTACATTTACGCCCAATTCTAAAGCGTCAAGGGCATCATGATAGGATACATCACCTGTAATAAGTACTTCTGCACCACTTGCGTATGCGTCTCTCACAAGGTTACCGCCAGATCCGCCACAGACAGCAACTTTCTTCACTTCCTGAGTTGGATTGCCTACAATACGGACGGAGTAATTCCAACGCTCCTCTATTAATTCTGCAATGGAACGGATAGACTGAGGGGAAATGAATCCTACTCTACCTAATCCGGTACCTGTCGTTTCTGCAGGGACAAGAATCGCCACATCCTCTAATCCCAAATCCTCCGCTAACCAATGGTTTAGACCTAAGGATGCTTGATCAAGATTTGTGTGACTTACATATAAAGCAGTATCATTCTTTAGCAGACTCTCAATTATCCTTCCCTGGGGCTGATCCGTTCGTATGCTGTGCAGTGGACGAAATATTAAAGGATGATGAGAAATAACTAAGTCCACACCTTTCGAGACAGCTTTTTCAGCCACGTCCTCTGTAACAGTTAAGGTTACTAAAATCGTTTGGACATCTCGTTCTAAACTGCCAAGCTGTAAACCTACATTATCCCAATCTAATGCCAGATCGAGGGCAGCTAATCGTTCCATAATCTCACAGCAATCTTGAACAGTATAGACCATAGTTACTCCCCCTTCCGTAGAGTCAAGAAAACCACCAGTATATCCCAGACCGGTGGCGAATTGGCAAAATATGAAAATGGTGGACCCCCTGGGACTTGAACCCAGGACCAACGGATTATGAGTCCGCTGCTCTAACCACTGAGCTAGGGGTCCTGACTACCCATTAATTATAAGGGAGCAGTCAGGTCATGTCAAGACCTGATTACTGCTCCAGGAAATCTTTTAGCTTTTTGCTGCGGCTGGGATGCCTCAATTTACGAAGCGCCTTGGCCTCAATCTGACGAATGCGCTCACGAGTTACACCGAAAACTTGTCCAACCTCTTCCAGCGTACGAGGACGTCCATCATCTAAGCCAAATCGCAGCCTTAAGACCTGCTGTTCCCTTGGAGTAAGGGACTCTAAAACGGTAGAAAGCTGTTCTCGCAGCATGGTAAAGGATGCTGCTTCTGCAGGAGCCAACGCATCTTGGTCCTCAATAAAGTCTCCTAGATGACTATCCTCTTCTTCCCCAATTGGGGTCTCTAGAGAAACAGGCTCTTGTGCAATTTTCATTATCTCCCGCACTCGCTCAACAGGCATATCCATCTCTTCAGCAATTTCCTCTGGCAAAGGTGCACGCCCCAATTCCTGAAGAAGCTGTCGAGAAATCCTAGTCAATTTATTAATTGTCTCTACCATATGAACGGGAATACGAATTGTTCTAGCCTGATCGGCAATAGCTCGAGTTATTGCCTGCCGAATCCACCATGTCGCGTAGGTGCTGAATTTGAACCCTTTACGGTAATCGAATTTTTCTACCGCCTTAATCAAGCCCAAATTCCCTTCCTGAATCAAATCTAGGAAGTGCATACCCCGTCCAACATAACGCTTGGCTATGCTTACAACTAAACGCAGATTAGCTTCTGCTAATTCCCGTTTCGCTTCTTCATCGCCCATTTCGATTCGCTTAGCTATTTCAACTTCCTCCTCTGCTGTAAGCAGAGGAACTCGACCAATTTCTTTGAGGTACATTCGGACCGGATCATCAAGGCCCACTCCCTCAGGGATTGAGAGATCGTCAGTTTCTTCCTCCTCTTTTTCCTCATCATCTTCTAGATCGTCATCATCACCAGAGTCTGGAATTACGTCAATACCCATGACCGAAAAACTCTCATAAATCTCATCTATTTGCTCAGGAAGCAGCTCTACGTCCTGCAGACTATCCATGATTTCTCGATAAGTCAGCATTCCGCGTTTCTTTCCCCGTGCGATTAACTCATTAACAGCATCTATATTAATTGTTTCTTCTTTCTTGCTCAACCCAATACCCCCTTTCACGTGGGCCTCATTCATTTTTCCCTTCCCTGATGGAGAGAACAATAGCACTCCGAACCCTGTAGTAATCTCTCAAAAGTCGATAAAGTTCCATATGAATATCAAAACCTTTTCTTTCATTCTCCAAGGAAGAAAGTTTTTCCTCTATTTTTTCCAACCTTCGTCTCCATAAAACTATACGAAACGAACTCAAATATTCCTCCCACTTACCATTAGGTTCACCTAAATTACATAAGTTCTCCGCTGTTGATGCTCCCTGAGCATCTGATCGATTCTGAATCATTAATGAAAAAAGGTGCCGGTACTCTCTTACCTCAAAATCTTCGACAGAAATCCCTTCTTCCATCAATTCTTCCATCAATCCTGGCTCGTGCAATAACCACCGCAGAATTTCCCTTTCAACCAATTCGTCTCCTGAAGGTAGAGTGCTCTGTCGAGCACCCTGTAAAGTACTTGTGGGAAGATTGCTATTATTATGCCTGTTTTTGCCTCTGATATGTGGAGGTAATCCACTACCAGGGGGTTTTGCAACGCTGTGCAGCACATCACTCCGCAGCGCTTGTTCAGAGACACGGAGCTGTTGAGCTGCATAACGAATATATTCATCTCTAGCAACTGCATTTTCAAGTTGAGAGAGTATACTAACAAGTTCTTGAGAAGCACTCAACTTTCCTTCCGTAGTCTGAATATCATATTTGGAAATTGTTTTATTTATCTGATACTCCATTAACGGCTGGGCTGAACTGAGCCACTGCTGGACCTCATCTGCACTGTGAGTCCTAGCAAAACTATCTGGGTCTTGGCCATCCCCCAACTCAGCCACCCGTACCTGCATCCCATGATCGCGCAGTATTTCTAATCCTCGTAAGGTTCCTTTCTCTCCAGCAGCATCGCCATCAAAAGCAATTACAGCGTTATTTGTGAATCTCATGAGGAGACGTGCATGGTGCTCTGTAAAAGCAGTCCCTAGTGAGGCTACCGTATTCTTTTGACCTTTTGCAGAAAGGGCAATGCAGTCAGTATATCCTTCAACAATAATTACCCGGTCCTTCTCCTTAATTGATTCTTTTGACCAATTCAAACCATAAATGATTGAACCTTTATGAAATAAAAGAGTCTCTGGTGTGTTGAGATACTTTGGCTGATTGTCTCCAACAATTCGTCCTCCAAAGCCAACAAAACGTCCTAAGTGATCACATATAGGAAAAATAATGCGGTTGCGAAACCGATCTACATAACCACGACGACCCTGATAAATCAAACCAGCTTCTTCCGCGTCCTGCAAATTGATCCCTCTTGACTCAAGAAACCGACAGATCTCATTCCAGCCCTCCCCAGCGTATCCCAGGAAAAACTCTCGAGCTAAGGCTTTGTCAATGCTGCGACCTTTCAGATACTCCCGAGCAGTCTTACCGAATGAACCCCGGAGATTTCGGTAATAATATTGCGCGGCTAAATGGTTAATCTTACGCAAACGATCCTTCTTTTCCTCTATTTTCTGCTGCTGAGGAGATAATGAGGGGACGGGAATTCCAGATTTGCGCGCAAGATAGACGAGGGCCTCAGGAAATGAAAGATTCTCGCTTCGCATAATAAAATTAATGACATTACCACCTGTCCCGCAGCCAAAGCAGTAAAAAAACTGTTTTTCTTGGTTTACCGTAAAGGAAGGTGTCTTCTCGTCGTGGAACGGGCATAAACCAACATAGTTTCTGCCTGAGGGTTTTAGGTCCACTCGCTTTTCAATCACACTCACAATATCAACGGAGGACTTAACACGCTCAATCCATTCATCAGAAAACCGTGCTATTGCACTCACTCCCCTATTATCCATTCCAACTTGATGGAAGAAACAATCTCTGAAACTCTGCGATTGCGAAACGGTCGCTCATCCCTGCGATATAGTCAGCCACTTCCCGCTTCAGGAACAAGTCATCAATTTCATAACCTACCCGGGTCTCTAATTCGCTCTTATTGTTCAAGAAATACTGGAAAAACAAACTCATAATCCGATAAACTTTTGCCTCTTCTTGTTTTGCAACCGAATCGATGTACACATGCTCAAAGAGAAACCGCCGGAGTAAGTTAGTAGCATAGTCCACTTCATCACTCATAGTAATTGTATTCTTACCGGCACTAGAATGAATTACATCTTTGACCATGGTATCAATTCGCTCCGAACGGCTCTTCCCCAGTATGGAAACTACGTCCTGGGGCAGGTCAGACTCGTGCAGAATCCCACCACGAACCGCATCCTCCACATCATGATTGAGATACGCTATTCGATCACATAAGCGAACTACAAGCCCTTCTAGTGTACTGGGCAAACGCTCTCCTGTATGATTGAGTATTCCATCTCGAACTTCTGCAGTCAGATTCAACCCTCGATAGGCAGGACTGTGGTTTTCAAGAAGATCGACAACACGTAGACTCTGCTCGTTATGGCGAAAACTGCCCAACAAACGTTCAAGGGCAGACTCACCTGCATGTCCAAACGGAGTATGCCCAAGATCATGCCCCAAGGCAATCGCTTCGGTCAAGTCCTCGTTAAGTCGGAGGGCCCGAGCAACTGTCCGGCTGATTTGAGCCACTTCTAAGACATGGGTAAGACGTGTCCGATAATGATCACCCTGTGGAGCAATAAACACCTGCGTTTTCGATTTAAGTCGTCGAAATGCTTTTGAGTGAATAATCCGATCGCGATCACGCTGATAAGGGGTACGAATTTCACATTCTTCTTCTGGATAGAGGCGCCCTTCTGATTCAGCTGTACGCATAGCAAAAGGCGACAAGTAACGTTCTTCCCACTCTAACGTCGTGTCCCATATCCGCATGAAACGATCCCCTCCAATCAAAAAAGAAACCCACACTATGTCTAGTATGGGTTCCCCAAGGGGAGGGTATTTTCCTCCTCCCCTTCACCATTTTGTTTCGTTCTACCGGGGATTACGCAGATTGGCTTGAGCTGCAGCTAACCGAGCAATAGGTACCCGATAAGGTGAACAGCTTACATAGTCGAGCCCAACACGATGGAAGAAATCAATGGATGCTGGGTCTCCACCATGTTCACCACATACACCAATTTTTAGATTGGGTTTGGTTGCTCGACCTCGTTGAACACCCATCTCTACCAATTTACCAATTCCTTCTTGATCTAAGCTCTGGAAAGGATCTCTTCCGAGAATACCTTTGTCTACATACTCAGGTAGGAAGGTACCGGCGTCATCTCGACTAAATCCAAAACCCATTTGGGTTAAGTCGTTTGTACCGAAGGAGAAGAATTCAGCTTCCTCTGCAATAGAATCAGCAATCAAGCAGGCACGAGGAATTTCCATCATAGTACCTACAAGGTAGCTGAACTTTACACCAGTTTCAGCCATGACTTCTTCGGCTACGTTTACACAAACTTCTTTCATCAGCTCAAGTTCTTGAACAGAACCGACAAGAGGAATCATTATCTCAGGATTTACGTCAATGCCATCTTTAATTAATTCAGCAGCAGCCTCAAAAATGGCTCGTGCCTGCATCGCGTAAATCTCTGGATAGGTAACACCTAAGCGGCATCCGCGATGGCCTAACATGGGGTTGATTTCAGCAAGCTCTTCTATGCGAGCCTTAAGCTCATCAACAGTGAGACCCATTTCTGCAGCTAGGCTCTTAATCGTGCCTTCGTCATGGGGTACAAACTCATGAAGAGGCGGATCCAGCAGACGTACAGTCACTGGTAATCCCTTCATTGTCTTAAAGATGCCTTTGAAGTCTTCCTTTTGGTAAGGAAGGAGCTTAGCTAAGGCAGCTTCGCGACCTTCTTGGTCTTTAGCAAAAATCATTTGACGAACAGGTGTAATCCGATCGCCTTCGAAGAACATGTGCTCTGTTCGGCACAGTCCAATACCTTCGGCTCCGAAATCAAGAGCTGTCTGACTGTCATGCGGTGTATCAGCATTGGTTCGAATGCTGAGAGCGCGATACTCATCGGCCCATTCCATGAGTTTACCGAAGTTTCCAGTCATCTGTACTTCAACCATTGGAACTTGGCCAACAATAACTTCGCCAGCAGTACCGTTTAAGGTAATCCAGTCGCCTTCTTTCAACACTGTGTCGCCTACTGTCAAAGTCTTATTAGCTTCACTGATCTTAGCAGCTCCACAGCCTGCAACACAGCATTTGCCCATACCGCGAGCAACAACAGCTGCGTGAGAGGTCATTCCACCACGGGCAGTTAAGATTCCCTCAGCAACATCCATCCCGCCAATATCTTCTGGGGAAGTCTCATTTCGAACTAGAATAACCTTTTCGCCCTTATCAGCCCATTCCTCTGCATCCTCTGCAGTAAATACGATACGGCCAGCAGCTGCACCTGGAGAAGCAGGAAGCCCTGTAGCCAGTACATCATAATCAGCATTAGGATCAATCATAGGATGGAGAAGCTGATCGAGTTGAGCAGGGTCTACTCGTAAAACAGCAGTTTTCTTATCGATTAAGCCTTCGTCAACCATCTCTACAGCCATTCTTACAGCTGCAGTAGCAGTCCGTTTACCGCTTCTAGTTTGGAGCATATAAAGCTTGCCTTCTTGAATGGTAAACTCAATATCCTGCATATCCTTATAGTGCTGTTCTAATTTATGATAAATCTCTTCGAGTTCAGCGTAAATCTCAGGCATTTCTTCCTTCAAGTCAGAAATGGGATGAGGTGTCCGGATACCTGCAACAACGTCTTCGCCTTGAGCATTCATTAAGTACTCACCATAGAAAACGTTCTCCCCAGTAGAAGGGTCACGAGTAAAGGCAACACCCGTTCCAGAAGTCTCACCCATATTACCAAAGACCATGGCCTGCACGTTAACGGCAGTTCCCCATTCGCCAGGAATGTGGTTGATCTTTCGATATCGAATAGCCCGAGCAGTGTTCCAGGACAGGAATACTGCATTAATGGCACCACGCAGCTGTTTTAAAGGATCGGTGGGGAACAATTCACCAGCAGACTCAGCCACAATATCCTTATAAGCAGCCACTACTTCCTGCAGAACCTCTGCACTAAGATCTGTATCCTGCTTAGCATTATACTTTTTCTTAAATTCCTCTAGGGTTTCTTCAAACAGAGCGTGTTCTACGCCCATTACTACATCACCGTACATTTGGATGAAACGGCGATAAGAATCCCATGCAAATCGAGGATTTCCAGACTTTTTGATTAGACCTTTTACAGTGTCGTCATTCAATCCAAGATTAAGCACAGTATCCATCATACCAGGCATGGATACCCGTGCACCGGAGCGAACCGATAACAGCAGAGGATCTTCTGTATCCCCAAACTTGGCTCCCATAGCCTTTTCTAAACGAGCGAGATTCTCAAGAATTTGCTCATCAAGACCCTCTGGCCACTGCTGATTGTTTTCGTAAAACTCAGTACATGCTTCCGTGGTTATTGTAAAACCACCTGGCACTGGTATTCCTAACGAGACCATTTCGGCAAGATTAGCACCTTTACCGCCAACAAGATTCCTATTACCTTGCTGACCGTCAGTTTGCCCATCACCGAAAAAATATACCCATTTGGTGCTCATTAATGCATCCTCCTTCTGTATTGTAAAGTTTATCTATGTTACCCCATTTGGGACCAAATCCCAAGCGTGGAAACACCACTGGGCTAAACACCAAAAATACTATTCGGTAAATCCCACCATTCTCCTCCTTCAATGGAGGTTTTTTCACACATTGACAACAATTACCCTGAAGTCTGCGTACATTTGATACAATTGTACAGTCTTAAGGAGTAATGACAGCCTATTTTGTCGAACTGCTGGATCCTGATCCATCACCATCACATCAGTAAAGAAACTGTCAACATGTTTACGAAACTCAGCAAAATTCAGCAGTACCCTTCTGTAGTCTTTACCTTCCAAATGGTGAAGAGTGTTCTTCTCCAATTCGGCAACAGCCTCTGAAAACGCTTTGTCTGCAGCGGAGAACTTATTCGGTTCTAGACTGATCTGTTCGCTTTTTGCTGCCAAATTGCTCATTCTTTCGTATGCTGTAATTAGGTTAGTAAAATCATCTGTCCTGCGGAACTTGGTCAATTCCTCGACCTTTTTAACTAAATCTGGAACTCGATCGTCATTAGATGCTAATACTGCATCAATAATGTCATATTCGTGTCCCTTCTCCAGCAGGAATACTCGAAGCCGAGCTAGGAAAAACTGCACTAAGGCATTTTCGTGCTCTATGTCTAAACAGACTTCTTCATAACCTGATGCAGCTAGAGAAATCATTTCCCTTAATGATATGGAGTAGTCTCCTCCAACAAGCATTTGAACAATACCCTGCGCCTGTCTTCGTAAAGCAAAGGGATCCTGAGAGCCTGTAGGTATGCGCCCTAGGGCGAAATACCCGACGAGAGTGTCTAATTTATCAGCAATACCAACAACAGTTCCTTCTACTGTAGTTGGTAAGGAATCATCAGCAAATCGAGGCTTGTAGTGTTCTCCAATGCCTTTGGCTACTCCTTCTGATTCTCCTGCCAAAAGTGCGTATTTTTCTCCCATAATTCCCTGCAGCTCTGGAAACTCGTAAACCATTTGTGATACTAGATCAGCCTTGGCAAGACGAGCTGTTCGACTAATAGAGTCTAACTTAGGGGTATACCCCAACTTTTCGGCAAGAAGGCCGCTTAGGCGTTCAATGCGCAGAACCTTTTGATACATTGTCCCTAGTCCATCCTGAAATACGACCCATTTCAGTTTTTCCACATTCTCGTCCAGCGATGTTCTGCAGTCTTCGTCATAGAAGAACTTCGCATCTGCCAAACGGGCGGTCAAAACCTTCTCGTTGCCCTTTATCACATTGTCCAGATGGTTATCTGCACCATTACGTACACCAATGAATAATGGCATGAGGTTATCCTCTGAGTCCACCACAGGAAAATACCTCTGATGTTCTTTCATCGATGTAATCAAAACTTCAGAAGGAACATCCAAGTAGTCCTTCTGAAAACTTCCGCAGAAAGCAGTTGGGAACTCCACCAAATTCGTCACTTCCTGCAAAAGTCCTTCATCGAGTTGAACTTTCCCTCCATGCTTGGACGCCAATGCCTGAATCTGCTCCCAAATTATCTGTTTCCGTTCTCCTGAATCAGGCATAACATAATTATTCTCCAGAACTTCCTTATAATCTCGTGGGCTTTGGATAGCAATGGGACCAGGACTCAGTTGACGATGTCCATAAGTATACCGATCAGATTGTACTGCTTCAATCGTAACCGGAATCACCTTCGCCCCAAATAAAGCCACAATCCAGCGCAGAGGTCTTGCGAAACGGGACTCATACGAACCCCAACGCATATTCTTAGGAAAGGACAGACCGCGAATGGCGTCCAAAATGATAGTTGGTAACAAAGTATAGGTTTCTTGACCGACAACATGTTTGCGAGCAAACAAATACTCTCCACCCTGAACTTGTCTTATCTCAATTTCGTCCTGGGATACTCCTTGTGAGCGAGCAAATCCAGTACCCGCTTTTGTCAAATTCCCTTCTGCATCATAGGCAATTTGTCTTGGAGGTCCTTTTATCTCCTCTACCAGGTCAGGCTGTTCTTCACTAAGATCATGAATTAATACAGCTAGACGGCGAGGGGTGCTGTACGTTTTCACATCGCTGAAATGCAGGCGTTCTTGTTTAAGTTGTTTTGTAATAGTCTCTTCCAGCTGCTGAACTGCATCATCAATAAAGCGGGCCGGCAGCTCCTCGAAACCAACTTCCACTAACAGATCTTGCATCTACTTCTGCCCCCTTTTCAACAACGGAAACCCCATTTTTTCCCTTTCAGCCAAATAACCCTGAGCTGCTAATCGGGCCAAGGCACGTACCCGACCAATAAAGCGGGTACGCTCACTAACACTAATCGCTCCTCGAGCATCTAATAAATTGAAAGTATGAGAACATTTAAGGACAAAATCGTATCCTGGTAGAACCAGGCCCATGTCAATCAATCGCTGTGCTTCCGATTCACACAAATCAAAGAGAGCGAACAGTTTGTCTGAGTCAGATGCTTCAAAATTAAATTTCGAAAACTCTACTTCGTTTTGATGAAAAACATCTCCATAGGTAATATCTCCCACCCAAACAAGATCAAAAATACTATCAACGCCCTGAATAAACATGGCTAGGCGCTCAATACCATAAGTAATCTCTGCAGCCACTGGATGAACGTCAATACCACCTACCTGCTGAAAATAGGTAAATTGAGTAATCTCCATTCCATCAAGCCAGACTTCCCAACCTAGACCCCAAGCACCAAGTGTAGGTGATTCCCAATCATCCTCAACAAATCGCACATCATGTTTGAGCAGATCAATTCCTAAAGCCTCAAGGCTACCTAAATATAAGTCCTGCACATTATCTGGAGACGGTTTCAAAATCACCTGATACTGATAGTAGTGCTGTACACGATTGGGGTTCTCACCATATCGTCCATCTGTAGGACGGCGACTTGGCTGCACGTATGCCACGTTCCAAGGCTCTGGGCCTAAGACCTTTAAGAAAGTGGCTGGAGACATTGTCCCTGCGCCCACTTCCAAGTCATAAGGCTGGTAAATAATACAGTCTTGAGCCGCCCAGTACTTCTGCAGGCTCATTATCATTTCTTGTAGGTTCATTCCTCTCCCCCTTATCACTCAAAAAACCCTTCGTCCCCACAGCAAGGGACGAAAGGTCTCTTCAGAGGATCCATAATAGTTGGTTTCTCCAAGCTATTTTCTTCCTTTATATCAAATAGACCCTGAATTGTCAATCAGACCCAAGCTCTCCCCCATCATCATTACTCTTATCCGTTCTATTCAATTGAATAGAACACCGAGTCAACAAACAGGTGGCTGCTCCTAATAGAGCTAATTTCGGGGCAAGAACAGCCCCCAATACGCCTACCGTAACGGGAAGCTCTGCCACTGTATTGTCCTGCGACTTCACGAGAAACTTGGTGTTATTGCCTTCGATAATTAGGTTCTTTAACCTGTTAATTACCATTTCACCCTTCGAGTCTCTCTCAGCTCGTTCTTCTAATGACTTCTGTTCAAATCGAGTTAATGCCTCAAGAAGATCCCAATTCTCATCTTCAAGCAGTTGACGGGCTTGCACAAAATCCAAGCCAGTTCGTTCTCGAATTATATCTATCTTCTCTACATATCCCCATTCTCCAGTCAATCGTTTTTCACCTCCAGCGGTGGAATGTTTTGCAGCATCTCTAAAAAACCAAGAGACTTCAAGGGATATTCTAGCCTAAAATCGATATAGTTACGCATCAGACCCCGCAATTCTTTGAGATCAGCATCAGAAGGATGTAAGACAGTTATGCGAGATAAGTCCCACTCCAAGAGGCGCTTCATTAATTCCCACGTTCCATTCGTAAGCTTTACTGTATCTCGGTAATGGGAATTACACTGAGCACACACGACCCCACCTTCTTGGGTAAAATACAAATCATTCATTAGTTTCTCCCGGCAGTTCAAACAATTGTATAACTCCGGTTGGTAGCCCAATTCGCTCATTAAACGAATTTCATATGCTCGTACTGCCAAGGGAAATCGTCCCGCATTACCGAGAGACAGAGTTCCTGCAAGGAGTGGAAAGATCCTTGTAGTAGGATCTTCTTCCGCAGTCAAAGCGTCTAGGAGTTCTGTAACATACGAGGCGTATGCCATTTTCTCAAGATCGTCCCTAAGACCCTGCCCTGAATTGATAATCTCTGCCTGGCTTAGATTGTGTAAGCCTTTCCCTGGAAAGATCATGTAACGACCATGGGTAAATAATTGAGTCGGACTGAGTAATCTGTTTCTGATGCGGCGTGCACCCCGTGCTACCGCATTTAATTTGCCAAGCTGCTCAGTGTATAAGGTGACAATTCGATCTGCTTCACCTAGATTGCGTACACGAAGCACTATGGCTTGGGTTTTCCATGCCAAGTAATCTCACCTTCCCACTTTCTTCAACGTCTCATACCTACCTGGCTAATCCTCCTCATCTGGTCGAGGGACGCCCAAATAATCATAACCTAATGAAGTAATACATCGTCCCCGAGCTGTTCGCTGCAGTAAACCTAACTGCATTAAGAATGGTTCATATACGTCCTCAATCGTATTGGCCTCTTCACCTACAGCCGCGGCCAAACTTTCTACACCAACTGGACCACCAGCGAACACCTGCCAAATGGTGGTCAAAATTCGTCGATCCAGATGATCAAGGCCATTAGAATCTATTTCAAACATAGCCAGGGCCTCTTGGGCCACTTCATATGAAATGAAGTTGTCGGCTTTGACCTGGGCGTAATCCCGCACCCGTTTCAGCAGACGATTTGCGACCCGGGGAGTTCCACGAGAACGTTTTGCAATCTCTTCTGCACCAGCCTCGTCAATCTGTACATTAAGTATACCAGCCGCTCGCATTACAATAGCTTTAAGATCATCCACCTCATAGAGTTCCAACCGACTTATGACACCAAAGCGATCTCTCAGAGGTGAAGTAAGCATACCAGCACGAGTTGTAGCTCCTACCAAAGTAAACGGCGATAGATCAATTCGCACAGATCGTGCCCCTGGTCCCTTACCAATTACAATATCTACAGCTGAATCCTCCATAGCAGGATAAAGAACCTCTTCTACAGCCCTACTTAGTCTATGAATCTCGTCAATAAACAAGACATCATTTGCCTGCAAATTTGTTAGAATGGCTACCAAGTCACCTTGGCGCTCTATGGCCGGACCAGAAGTAGTATGAATGCCTACACCCATTTCAGCAGCAATAATATGTGCGAGACTCGTCTTTCCAAGTCCGGGAGGTCCATATAGTAAAACGTGATCTAAAGCCTCACCCCGCTGCTTAGCGGCAGTAATGAAAAGAGACATCTGCTCCTTAACTTTTGTTTGACCAATATATTCATCCAGAGTACGAGGACGCAGTGTGGTCTCAATATCCCAATCGTCAGGACGTTTCCACCCACTAACTATTCGTTCCTCCTCCATACACGGTCACCCCTTTGCTTCATGTTACTACTTAGGGCCAGCTTAAGTAATTCTTGCAGATCATTAGTATCACCAAGAATGGCATGGGCTGTTTGGACCATGTACTCCGCTTCACCGGCACTGTATCCAAGGGCGATCAAGGCATCCTCAGCATCCTGTAGAATACCCCCGGGAGCAATGGGCATCATTTCCTCTTCTTCCTCCCCCTCCCAGCTGGTACCCTTAAATTTATCCTTGAGCTCTAATACCAGACGTTCGGCAGTTTTCTTACCAATGCCTGGAATGCGAGTCAAGACCTCTAGCTGCCGCTGCTCCACAGCTCTAACAAACTCAATAGGGGTAACAGCTGATAGAATCCCTAAACCAGTCTTAGGCCCAATACCGGTAACACTAGTTATCTGCTGAAAGAGCCGCCTCTCATCCCATGAGCTGAAACCATAAAGAACCATGGCATCTTCTCTAACCTGCAGATAAGTGTATACAAGAAAGTCATCTCCAATTGGGGGCAAATTCCGCAATACGGAACTAGTTACATTTACCTCAAAACCAATACCATTTACATCTAGCACCACGTATGTATCTTGAATATCAACTATGCGTCCCTGCAGTGTAACAATCATGCTTAAGCCCCCCACTTTCTTGAATTATAGCCATGGCATAAACAAATTGCTAAAGCATCGGCAGCGTCATCCGGTCGCGGTACCTCTGATAACCCTAGTAAGACCCTAACCATGTATCCTACCTGGTCCTTTGACGCCTTTCCATAGCCGGTAACAGCCATTTTAACCTGAAGCGGTGTATATTCAGTGATCTCTAGTCCACTGTGAGATCCAGCTAAAATAGCAACTCCCCGGGCTTGACCAACTGCCAATGCTGAATTGGCGTTCTTGTTGAAGAAAAGCTGTTCAATAGCCATACAATCGGGTTCAAACTCAATAATCAGTTTGCGAATTTCGGCGTAGATAGTCTTCAACCGATGATCTGCCCGCTGTTTCGCAGGCGTTCTTATCGCTCCATATCCAAGTACTGTAAACTGATTATGATTCTCCCGTCGAACTACCCCATATCCCGTAATGGCTGTACCCGGATCGATGCCCAATATAATCATTGTATCACATCCTCACAGGGGAAAGTATTCGACACTCCTTGACGCAAGTCCTTGCACAATAAAACCGCCTGTTGGACAACAAGCGGCTCTTGCACTAATTCCCACGGAGTCACACCTTGAGGAGGGTAGAACATACGGAAAACAATGATAAAGCTTATTACAAACAAGACCAATGCCACAAACAGCAGTATCAAAAGCCTGCGCAAGGCTGCCCCTCCTTTTTACAGAGGAGTATACCCTTGATTGAGGTTTTTATCCTATTTATTCCTCAACTTCATAATTGGAATACACTTCTTGAATCTCATCGAGATCCTCTAATGCATCAATAAGTTTCTCAATAGCTTCCTCATCACTCTTAGATATGGCAATCGTATTTTCTGGAATGAAACTCAGCTCAGCCCCTAAAAAGTTCAAACCTTGATCCTCAAGAGTATTTTTCACCTGAATAAACTCTGACGGATCAGTCAAAATCTCAATTACGTCGCCCTCAGTTAAAACATCGTCTGCGCCAGCCTCCAAGGCCATAAGCATAATCTCATCCTCATCCACACCGTCTCGCTCTACCACAAGAAGACCTTTCCGGTGGAACATCCAAGCCACACACCCACTTTCGCCAAGATTTCCGCCGTATTTAGAAAAACGATAACGTACTTCCCCAGCAGTTCGATTACGATTGTCCGTTAGTGCGTGGAGTAAGATGGCCACCCCATTGGGTCCGTAACCTTCATAAAACACTTCTGCAAAGTTGTCACCATCAAGCCCACCTACACCACGGGCTATGGCTCGTTCTATGTTATCATTCGGCATATTAACTGCACGTGCCGCATCAATTGCTAAACGGAGTCGGATATTGGATTCAGGATCAGACCCACCTTCTTTTGTTGCAACTGTGATCTGCCGAGCCATCTTAGTAAACATCTGGCCCCGTTTCGCATCTTCTTTTGACTTTTTATGCTTAATGTTAGCCCACTTAGAATGTCCAGCCACAATGTCACATCCTTTCGTCAATATTCTAGCACAGGAACCAGACATTGCCAAGGGATTAACTAAATGGAGAAAGGGCAAGCGCCTTCTGGATCGCTTTTAGCAGGACATAGTGGAAAACAACAACCAAGAGAATTGCCATGAGGGGTGAACCAATCTGACCAATGAGAATAAAATCATATAATCCGTGCAGAAAAGCTGCAGTGCCTAGACCCAAACCCAATAGTTTGTATGGAGTCGCGCTAAACTTGGCACATCCAAAAAAATAACCTAACACACCTGTAAAGGAAGTATGGGCCATTGAAGCCACTACAGCTCGCAGTGGAGCAACGGAAAAACCAAAGGCTGATATGTACATAATGTTCTCTACTATTGAAAAGCCAATGGCAGCTGCAACAGCGTACATGATTCCATCAACAGGTTCGTTAAATTCAGAGGAATGGTAGACTGTCAAATAGAGAGCGAGGAACTTACAGAGCTCCTCGCCTAACCCAATAACAAAAAAGGATAAGAGAAACCGTGTTAATAAACTCGACGGACTCTGGAGAACACTGCGAAAGGGATATTCCAAAATGATGGCTGGCAGGACTGCCAAAGCTCCACTGAACAAACACTTCACTATTTCCCATACTGGTTCTTGTTCAAATCGATCATGGCGAAGAAAATACCAAAGCCAAAAAACGCCAGGTACTAAAGAAGCTAATACCACTAGGTGCAACAACATCACCTTTTCTGATTTTCGTCATCATTTTGGAGAACAACCCTCTCTCCCATGTCCCAATACACAGCTTGTTCAATCTGGCACGCCCCACAGATGTATAGATCATTAAATCCACCATAATCCTGAGGATCTACACCTTCCATTGGCTGGTTGCATAACGGACAAGTAACCATATTACTCCCCCCTTTGTATCATAGTATTAAAGTGCTCAGCCAGTGGTATTTCTATTACTGGAAAAAATCATGGGAGGAAATACTCGTATAATGAAGAAAAAGCAAATTATAGGACTTAAGTATTAATCTGTTGAGGAGGGTTTGTTCATGCAGAAACTTGGTGAAGTATTGCGAAGTGGTGATTGGAAAAGCGAAAAACACGTTCCCGTTATTACAGCACCAGAAACTGTAAAAGCGGATGACGCTTTTGAAATAGGCGTAAGCATCGGGGCTGACGACCCCCATCCAAATACCGCAGAGCATCACATTCGATGGATCAAGTTGTTATTCCAACCAGAAGAAGGGTTCACCTTTGAATTGGCTGATTTTCAGTTTACCGGTCACGGTGAAGGCCTAAAGGGCGGTCACGAAGGACCTGTATACACAGAGCCATTTGCCAAAGTGACTGTTCGCCTTAAGCAATCTGGTACGCTCATGGCCTTGAGTTACTGCAATATTCATGGGCTGTGGGAGAACAGCAAGAAAATTACAGTGAATTAATTGTACAAAAGCTGTTGGTTCAGCAGCGAACCAACAGCCTTTTTTGAGTTAATCGATAAATCGGCGAATAACGCTCAGAACATTATTCGTTCCGTCTCTAATAGTCGAGGCCTCCATGGCCTGAACAAACCTGTCCTGATTTTTTTGTAAATCATCGAGACTCTTAAGAAGAGTATGAGACGTTAATTCCTCTTCCTCAATAACCAAGCTGAAACCCTGCTGCTGAAATGATCGAGCGTTCAGGATCTGATCGCCTCGACTAGCCTGTTTAGATAGGGGAACTAGGATATTTGGTTTGGCGAGAGCGCACAGTTCAAAGATGGAATTGGCTCCAGCTCTAGAGACGACAAAATCGGCAGCTGCTAACAGGTGAGGCATCTCTTCATTAACATACTCAAATTGGCAGTATCCCTTGACTCGTATTCCAGGATCAGCATTGCCTTTACCACAGAGGTGAATGACTTGGCCCCGTTTGGTCAATTCTAAGAGATTGTCTCGAACAACTTGATTCAGGATGACAGAACCAAGACTACCGCCCATGACTAAGATAACAGGACGTGTATGAGAGAAACCGCACAACCGCAGTCCTGCATCTCGAGAACCCTGCAGAATCTCAGCTCTAATGGGTGTACCTGTTACGGTAGCCTTATTATTTTTTACGAATGAGAGAGAATCAGGAAACGTAAGACATAGATGACTTGCGAATGGCAGACTGAGACGATTGGCCAACCCAGGGGTTAGGTCTGATTCGTGCAGAACTACAGGAATTCGCAGCATCCAGGCAGCAAAAGTTACAGGCACCGTCACAAAGCCGCCCTTACTAAAAACGAGACTGGGACGAATTTTCCTAAGAATTGCGTAGGATTGAAACATACCTTTGATTACACGAAATGGGTCCGTAAAGTTTTTTATGTCCATATAGCGCCGCAGTTTTCCAGCACTTATAGGATAATAGGGTATTTTCCCTTCAACCAATTCCCGCTCAATTCCCTGAGCTGTTCCTATGTAATGTATTTCATATCCTTCTCTTTGCAGATGAGGAATTAAGGCAAAATGCGGAGTAACGTGACCAGCAGACCCGCCTCCTGTTAGTACAATCTTCTTCATGAAAACGCCCCCAGTCTTACAAATTACTATATGATAATTTATCGGTCTATGCAACAACCGGTGTTGGTGCAGGTACTTATGGAAATATGTAGAATTACTAAACGAAATATTACTAGAGGTGGTCACATGCATCCTGTAGCATTTAGAATCGGTTCAATCAGTATTTATTGGTACGGAATTCTTATGGCTCTCACGTTTTTATCCGCATATCTTATTGCTCACCATTTTGGGAAATGGCATGGAATCAGCGCTGATGTTATGGACAGCTTGTTTTTCAGCAGTGCTGTTGCGGGCGTAGTAGGCGGTAGGTTAGGAGTCGTTGTAACCCAGCTTGATTATTACTTAGCCAATCCCATAGAAATATTCGCTCGTGGTGGGATGGCTTCCCATGGAGCCATTGCAGCAATTATGTTAGTTGGAATTATTACAGTACGAAGGCATAATGTCAAATATTGGCGCATCGCGGATATTGCTGCCCCGATCCTGCCTGTAGGCCATATTTTCATTCGATTGGGCAACTTTCTAAATGGAGAGCTTTACGGACCACCAACGAATGTACCATGGGCAGTCAAGTTCCCTCAAACTCCAGTTCCCGTACATCCAACTCAACTATATGAAGTAGCTGCATCGCTGGTTATTTTGCCATTTGCAGTTAAGTGGACGCGCCACCCGCGCTATCCAGGATATGCATTTCTGAGAGTCCTTTTAGCTCATTCAATTGTCCGCTTCTTCTTAGATTTTATCCGTCAGCACAGCCCTTTGATTGGACCATTTGTTTTGACCCAGATCATTGCCCTTGCCATCTGTCTTATTACAATACCACTCATTATAGTCCTAGACCGGAGATACTCATCCTAAACATCCTGAAGTAAATCAAGGATCTCCGCTGACAGAAATGGCGTGTAAGGCTCCATCAACCGGACTATTTCAATCAGAGCATCTCTCGGTAACAAGGGATGCTCTGACACAAACCCCATCAGTGCAGCTAGTGCTGTGTGGGGTTTGTTCGCGCCTATGCGAGAGTGAATGTCCCTACAGAGAACTTGAATATCTTGTTCAATACTCTGTAGACTCATTAGGGACAGACTAGGACTTTCTTCTACTATTCTAACAGCCATTCGCCACAAGCGCTGAATAAACCGGAAAGCACCACCTAAGGCCCATATATCGAGCTGATAGTCTCTTTGCGGAGGTCCTTGAAACAGAAAAAACAAGCGTAAAGCGTCAGCCCCATAGTCAGGCAAAAAGTCAGACACAGGAGCTTCTGTTAAAAACCGACCACAGGCTAATATTTTCCCTGTAGTCTGGATATCAACTAAGTGCAAGTAATCTCTGGGTACAACACACAAATCATAATCTGAAGCTGAATTGGTCTGTAAAAGAACACCTAGATCTAGAGCTTGTGGCGGTAATAATTCATTAGTGGATAAACAGTGCAAGCTAGGTATTTCCCTTTGATTTAGGCGCCGATAGAAATCAGCGTAAACGAGAAGACGAGCATTCTCCAAATTTAGATCATCACCAGCATTGGGAACAAGAACTGTCAAGTAGTGCCTATCTGTTTCTTCGGAATTAAACCACACCGATTTCCATTTACGTTCTGCGATGCGGTGATTGTAACGAATCATAAATTGCGGACCCTCACTTTAGTTAAGATTAAATTCGATACGCCCTGTACCAAGTTCTGTAGATCCTTCTTGTGGAGCAAAATACCACATAGGAACCTGCCCAATGAACACTTCTTCCACAATGGGTACCCTAGTTTGAACCACAATATCCTCTGACATTAGGGGTACAGCCACCCTCATAGTGACTTTGATGTCCAGCAGAATTCTATGCCATGTTTGATTTATACCAGCACTTTCAAAACTTCCCACAGGTGTGGTTGTTAAACCACCTACTGGGATCATGCGCACTGGAATTCCAGGACCCCATGAAGCAAGGAAATCCAGTCCTATCAGCTGACCTAAGGGAATGGGAAATATTTCCTCCCCCATGTTGTTCAAGGTCTGGAGAATCTTATGTGTAGCTTGGCTAGAGATGCGGTTTATCTCCCCCATATCGTACTGAATACCCTGCAGATTACCATCGTTATCCCGCAGTAAATAGGCCATATTCGTTGTACTTAAGGTCACTACCATCATTTCTTCTACTGCAACATTGATTGCTCTCGTAGCAATGCTGATGGCTCGAGTGTTAGCCCAAGTATGCAGAACCGGGCTCAGCCTTCGTTCGAAAATCATTAAGGTCAAAGCTGAAAACAAAATCAGGAAAAAAACGATCATTCCAGCATACGTCATCCACGAAGGGCGACTAGAGGTGTTTCTTCTCCAACGCAAGTGTACCATATTTCAATACCTCCCCTCAAGAACATCCTATGTTAGAGAACGACCTTATTTGACTGAAGCTATGGAGCGAATTATATGGTATAATGAATAAGGAATTGTTCCCTCGGGGGTGTCATTGTGGCAAAATCAAAAAATAGACGCACTTATATTTATGTTCTAGTTATTGTGGGCTCAATCTTACTAGGGAGCTCCTTTGGTTTTTTAACAGCCTATCTCAAGAGTGCTCCAACCCTGGACCAGGTTAACATCCGCCAGGACTTTACTACGTACATTTATGATATTAATGGTAGACTGATTACTGATTTGTATCGGGAGAATAGAGTTCCTGTAGATATTACAGAACTCCCTGATCATGTTATTAATGCAGTGGTTGCTATTGAAGATGATCAGTTCTACAATCATCACGGCATTAATTTTATCGCCTTTGGACGAGCCATCTTAGTTAATCTAAGAGATTGGAGCTTCAGCCAAGGTGGTGGAACAATTACAATGCAGCTTGCCCGTAACGTTTTTCTTACTCAGAAGAAGACTATTATGCGCAAATTAGAAGAGTTTCTATGGGCTGTCCAAATTGAACGAAAGTACTCGAAAGATGAGATCCTTGAAGCTTATCTGAACGAGTTTTACCTAAACCATGGAGCCTATGGGATCGAAGCAGGTGCTCAGACATTTTTTGGGAAAGCAGCTAAGGATCTTACTTTAAGCGAAGCCGCGCTGATTGCTGGTGTAATACGATGGCCTGCCCGTTATTCACCTTTTGTCAATCCGGATATCGCAATCGACAGGCGCAATTTTGTGTTATCTAGAATGGCGGAAGTGGGTTTTCTCACTCCTGAAGAAGCTGAACAGGCAAAAGCCGAACCTCTCGTCCTTGCAGAACGGAAGGAACGAGTGGTACAGGCACGGTATTTCGTCGATTATGTGACTCAGTATTTAATCGACCGTTATGGAGAAGCTGCGGTGTTTGGTGGAGGTCTTAGGGTTTATACTACCCTAGACTTAAATATGCAGAAGGTCGCGGAAGAAGCCCTTCTAGCTGGATTACCAGTGAGCAGTCAAAGTTCCGATGGGATTACTCAACCACAGGGAGCCATCATTGCCTTAGTTCCTCAAACAGGTGAAATCCGAGTCATGGTTGGAGGACGTGGAGAAGATCGCTTTAACCGCAGTGTGCAAGCACTTCGCTCACCTGGTTCGGCCATCAAAATCTTTCCTTATACAGCGGCCATTGACAAGGGGATTACGCCTGCCCATATTTATGTTGATGAACCAACAGAGTTTGTAATGGCTAATGGAGATGTTTGGTCACCTCAGAATTACTATGGAGACTTTAGCGGTGAAGTAACTGTTCGGGAAGCTGTGGAGATGTCCCTGAATGTTATTGCAGCTAAGGTAGTAGACGAGATTGGTCCTCAAACCGTAATTGACTACGGTAAGAAAATGGGGATTACTACATTTGTCGAACAAGGACGAGCTAATGACTTAGGTCTTGCACCTTTAGCTTTGGGAGGAATGACCTTAGGAGTCTCTCCTTTAGAGCTTGCTAGTGCCTATGGAGTGTTAGCCAATCAAGGGATTCGAGCGGAACCATTTGCCATTCTAAGAGTGACCGATTCTTATGGAAACATTCTAGAAGAGAACCAACCAAAGAGAGAAGTTGTTCTCAGTGAACAGACATGCTATATTATGACAGATATGCTGAGAGGCGTTATAGAACGTGGTACTGGTAAAAACGCCAACATTGGAAGACCAGCAGCAGGCAAAACTGGAACACATCAGGACTATCGTGACGCTTGGTTTGTAGGATATACGCCCGATCTTGTTTCTGCAGTTTGGTTTGGAGAAGATTCACCGAAACGCATGGTATATCAAGGAGCACGCTATGGTTCCTGGAATGCAGCGACCATTTGGAAGACGTTCATGAAAGAAGCCTTAAGAAACACACCTATCTCAGACTTCCCTAAGCCAAGTGGTCTTGTAGAAGGAATCCTCATTGATACGAAAACAGGACTATTGGTTCCAGATGACTGCACCTTGCCCCAAGACGAAGTTCGTTCAGAAATCTTTATTAAGGGAACTGAGCCCACTGAATATTCGCCACGCTGTACAAAACCTTGGTGGCAGTCACTACCATTTATGCGCTAGAATGAAAAAAGCCGGGATGATTCCCGGCTTTCTGCTTTTATTGTGTTTCTAGTTAGGCAGGTGAATATCAACCACACTCACCCCTGTACCCCCTTCATTCGGTTCTCCATCACGATACGATTTAACATGTGGATGGGTTGAAAGATAATCCTGCACTGCACTCCGGAGCGCACCTGTTCCTTTTCCATGAATAATGCGCACTCGAGCTAGTGACGATAGAAACGCATCATCTAAATATTTGTCAATAATGCCGATTCCTTCTTCTACAGTCTTTCCTCGAATATCTATTTCACTGCGAATACTTGCGCTTTTAGAAAGAACAGCCCGTCCCATAATTCTTGGAGTATGGACAGTTGGGGTAGTATCATCTGCTATACGTTCTAGATCTTCCACCTTCACTGTTACTTTTATAATGCCTGCCTGAACTATTACCTCTCCATTCGAACTAGGTGGTTCTAGAACATAACCTGTCTGCCGCAAAGTCTTGATACGAACTTTTTCGCCTGCCTTAAGATTCACAGGTCCTCTGCTTTGAGAAACCTTCTTCCGTTCTCCCTTCAGTTTGTCCTGACGCTCCTCGAGGTCATCACGGTAAGTCTTCACCGTTTTTTCCAGCTCATCACGGTGAAGACGCCGTACTTCGCCTAGAATTTGATCCATCTCAAACCGTGTTTCACTAATTATCCGTTCCGACTCCTGACGAGCTTCTTCCAGAATTTCCGCTTTTCGCTCTTCCAGTTCCTCTACTAAGGCACCGTATTTGTCTCGCAGTGATTCATAATCTTGGCGCAGACGCTCTGCCTCTTTGCGAGCCTGGTCCGCTCGGCGGCGGTTCTGTTCCATTTCGCCAATGAGATCTTCCACATGAATATGATCTGGAGCCAAAAGGGATTGAGCGGCCTCAACTAGTTCCTCTGGTAATCCCAGACGTCGAGATATAGCAAAGGCATTACTCCTACCAGGAATTCCAATAGATAAATGAAAGGTTGGCCGCAGTGTCTTTACATCAAATTCTACGCTCGCATTTTCTACATCAGAATGGGTGTACGCATAACTCTTCAAATCGGAATAGTGAGTAGTAGCAATCGTATTAACCTTTTTGACCCGCAGATGCTCTAAGATGACTGTGGCTAGAGCTGCCCCTTCTGTAGGGTCTGTTCCTGCACCCAACTCATCAAGAAGGACTAAAGAATTAGGACCAACGTCTTCCAAAATACTGACGATATTTGTCATATGAGAAGAGAATGTGCTGAGACTCTGCTCTATACTCTGCTCATCACCAATGTCCGCGTAGATCCCTTCAAAAACCGCTATTTTTGACCCTGGCAGAGCTGGGATATGTAGGCCTGCTTGTGCCATCAAACAGAACAAGCCAACTGTCTTCAGAGTAACTGTCTTTCCACCTGTATTAGGCCCTGTTATGACTAAAATGTGAAAGTCTTCTCCTAACCATACATCAATGGGCACAACATGACCTGTCAAAAGGGGATGGCGTCCCTGTTTAATATGGATCTGACCTTCTGAATTAACATGAGGTTCTACACCGTTAATCTCTTTGCTGTACTTCGCTCGAGCAAAAATACTGTCCATTTGTGCAATAATCTCTAGATTTTTTAGAATCTGACTGGACTGATCAGCTACCTGCGAGCTTAGTCCCTTCAAAATCCGCTGAATCTCTTCAAATTCAGCTTGTTCTGCTATCCGCAGTTCATTATTAAGTTCAACTGCAAATGCAGGTTCCATAAACAAGGTCGCACCGCTCCCAGACTGGTCGTGGACTATCCCCTGAAACTTACCGCGATACTCACTTCGAACAGGTACAACATATCTGCCGTTTCGAATGGTAACGATAGGTTCTTGTAATATCTTCTGGGTCGATGGAGAATGAATCAACGATTCAAGACGATCTCGAATTCGATTCGCCACTGTACGAATCTTCTGGCGAATTCTGCTGAGTTCTGCTGAAGCAGAATCTTTCACATTCCCTTCGTCATCGATACACTGGGCAATTGCCCGTGCTAGAGAAGGAAGGGGATCAAGCCCTGTGCTGATCTCCTTGAGCAGACCCTCCCCAGAAGACATGTACTTTATTAATCGTGATGTACAATACAAAAGATCCTGAATAGATTGGAGCTGTTCCGGATCAAGTACCCCTCCAATCGCGGCCCGCTGTACAACAGACCGAACATCACTGGCACCACCAAACGGCGGTTCTCCGCTCTTCCAGAGCATACTATGTGCTTCACTTGTAAGTTTTAAACGCTCCCTAACTTCTTCCATGTCTGTGCTGGGAGAAAGTGTCTCCACCATTTCCCTACTTAAGGAAAAACTTGTTTTATCGGCCACAATTGCCCGTACCTTGGGCCACTCCAATACCCGTAACGTTCTTTCGTTCATTTCCTACTGCACCTCGCTACTGAACACCTCGAAAGTAGTGCCCTTTCGTAAACTCATCGCCATCAGTCTCAAATGACACTGGTTTTCCCTCCAGAGCCATCCTGTACGCACGCACTACGCTCCCAATCCATTCCGCTTTCTTGGTTCGTCCTTCAATACGGATCCAACGAACACCACATTTCTGCATTTCGTCTCCATGCTCAAGGAGAGATAGTTCACGAGAATTGTAAATATGCATTTGGCAGAAACGATCAAATAGTGCTGGAAACACAAAACCCTTTTTATCTTCTAGTTCGATTGGGGCCAAACGCTGGCACTGCTGACTGCATCCCTGTTCTCGCAGAATACAGTGTTTAGAAATCATGGACTCTACTGGGCCATGAACAACCATTGCTAAATCATAAGGAATACTATGAGCTAACTGGGTAATCTGATCCAATCGCAGTTCTAAGGATACAGTAATCCCACTAACACCTCGTTCTGCCAAGAACTGAATGGCAGACGGATTAAAGACATTAAATGATGTGTCAGTGTGAACGGGCCGCTGTCCAATAATATCCACTAAATAGTTCCATGTGCCGAAATTACCCAACAAAATCCCGTCAAAATTATGTTTTGTAAGACTACCACGCAGATCCATTAGGGTCGATGCAGTCGTAATTCGATCAATATGAACAAAAACGGGAACCTGCTTCTGCTGCCCTAACTCCCATGTCTTTGATAATTGATACAACCAATCTTGTGGCTGGCGGTGAAAGACAGCTCCTGAGAAATAAAGGAGGTCTGCCCCAGCTTCAAGTGCCGCTTCAGCAGCCTCAAAATCTGAGACAGTCACTGCTAATTCTACTGGTCTGCTCAGTCTCCCAGTCTCTGTAGTAGATACGGCAGGAGACTTTTGACGCGCGATTGAACGAACTCGGTATGGTTCTAACCGCGCTCCACTCCATTTTTCAACAAGTGTACGGCGGGCTCCATTCACTTCACTTATAGGTATATGCAGTCCTGGTTCTAAATCAATCCTTATCTTCTTCACATGAATAGGATCATTGCCTAAACGCATCAGTTTTTCCCTAATTAGGTCCTCTGTCATACCTTTTTTCAAAGCAGGAACTGCCTTCGTCATACCCTGCACACTTACTGACACTCCGTCTTCATCAATCAGCCTTAGCTGCAGGGGCTGGGACGCTTTTAACACCACAAACAGCTCTGCCTCAACTTTACGAAAGGCCCTAGGAGAATTGTATGTTTCTTGGATTTCTGCAGTCAACTTAGCATCGGAAGTTTTGTAAACTGAAGCTTGAGTTTGAATTCGACGCCCTCTAACGGAAACGAAGAGCCCCTGCCGTGTGAACATTTCATCTGCTGCCACAAACCCAAATGGTTTTCCGTCGTCCGTTTCAATTTCTAAGCCATCTCCTACCAAGACAGGCTCAGTTAATTTGATCCAAGCTATTTCCCCTTGAACCGACTCAACCTTTCCAACAAGCATACCATGATGACGTGGAGAAGAATAGGTAATAAAGTCTTTATGGGGACGACCTAGAGTATACGCTGTAGTAAATCCCCGGTTAAAGACCGCCTCCAAATCTGATTCATTATAGGGCTTACCATTAAGAGCGGCCCGGTACGTTCGCACAACAACACCTACGTACTCAGGACGCTTCATGCGTCCTTCGATTTTGAGGGAATCTACACCAGCTTGCTCTAATTCAGGCAAGTACTGAATGAGGGACAGATCTCGAGGAGACAGAATGTATTCCCCTCCAGAAAACGACAATCCTGCAGCACTATATGGCTGCCGACATGGTTGAGCGCATAAACCACGATTTCCACTCCGACCCCCTATCAGACTGCTCATAAGACACTGCCCTGAGTAGGAAATGCACAAGGCGCCATGAACAAACACTTCGATTTCTAACGGCGTCTGCTTCTCAATTTCAGCAACCTGCTCGAAACTTAACTCTCGTGCTAAGACTACTCGTTTCATTCCCAACTGTTCGAGTGTCTCTAGATCCCATGGATTGTGTGCGGTCATTTGGGTGCTGGCATGCAGTTCCAAATGGGGAATCTGCCTGTGTGCTTCACGAGCTAAACCTAAGTCCTGCACGATTACGGCATCTGCACCCCAGTTGTACAAATCTACTAAATAATCCAAGGCCCGTTCTAATTCATCCTGTCTCAACAGCGTGTTGACAGTAACATACACCTTGACTCCTCGAATGTGACAGTAATCTAGAGCAGATTGGATTTCTTTATCATCAAAATTGGCAGCAGACGCACGAGCACTAAACCGTGTTCCCCCTAAGTACACAGCATCGGCTCCATTTTCCACCGCTGCTCGAAGTGCGTCAAACGAACCTGCTGGTGCCAATAACTCCACTAGTGTTCCCCCTTATTCTAGCTGCATAAAATAATTTAAGATTCCGTTAAACATTCCCCGAGCTGCTTCCAATCGATACCACTGTTGGCTCAATAGATCGGCTTCTCCTTGATGGCTCAAAAATCCAACCTCAACTAGAGCAGCAGGCATACTAGTATTGCGAAGAACATAGATATTCCCCCGCTTAACCCCAACGTTACTCGTACCCAGCTGTTGAACAACACCTTTCTGCAGAGCTTCTGCTAACGCCCAGTCCTGCGCTTGATAGTAATATGTGGTCGTCCCAGAAAGAGAACGATTGTCGTTCCAATCATTATGAATTGATACAAAAATGTGGGCTCCACTGCGGTTCGCTTTCGCAACCCGTACTGCCAATTGGCCATTTGTCTGTTTACTGTACGATGTTCCCTGGGCAGGACTAATGTCTGTTTGGCGGGTCATAATAACCTGCGCCCCTGCTTTCTCCAGCATTGTCTTAAGTTCCCAGGCGATAGCTAGTACATTCTCAGCTTCAGTGGTTTTACCTACTCCAACAGTCCCTGGGTCTTGACCGCCATGGCCAGGATCTAGTGCTATAATCCGCCCTGCCAGAGCCTGAGGGGAAACCCACACATTCCGGTTCGAATCTGTATTAGGTAGAGTAATAGGGGGTCTATAACCAGTATTAGACCCGGCTAGTCCTGAGAAAATGAACATCAAAAACATGAGAAGGGTTGCCCATACACTCGAGTATAAAGTAAAGGATTGATTGGAATGACATAAACAACGATTCAAGGGTGCTCCTCCTTTTGTCTACTATCTGGTATAATTCCAGCTCAGGAGAATACATCCCTTCAGGCAAGTAAACCCGCTATTACAGCTTCATTCCAATTCTACCAAGAACATCCCTTCTTCATCAACCTCCACAAGGAAACCCCGCTTGTATTGCGGGGTTCTCTTTGGAGAATAACCATGCTGGTCTAGACCAGTTCACCGGCCAATTGGCCTCTAGATATTCGTAAACAAATGGCAGCAGCACTCGCATTTGTTGAACAACCGATGATTCTTCCAGAATCATATTGATGGTAGAAAGATTCGTTGCCGTCACAACAATCAGCAGGGCTAAGATCACTATACCTACCTTTGCCACACCAAAAGCCGCACCAGCCACATGGTCTACTAGAGCAAATGGAGTTAAGCGAATCGCCCTTGACCACAAATACCCAAAAAATGCCGCCAAAACACTAATCCCCAAGATTATAACAACGAAAGCGACCATCTGCGCCTGCCACTCTGCAAGGGGATAGACATCTATCAAGTAGAGAGACAGTTCTTGGTAGCTTTGATACGCAATGACCACCGCCAAGATTGCTCCTACAAGACTGAACAGTTCTCGCACCAATCCTCTCTTGAACCCTTTGAGCAATCCAAGAGCGAGAATAACCAAGATAACGATGTCAATCCATTTTCCAACCACACGACCACTCCTGATTAATTGGCATCCTCAAGCAATTCAAGAAGTTCGTCATACTCTACCCGTAAATCTTCCAACTCGTTAGCCAGGTTAATCGCAACTAAAATAGCAACACAATGGCGAGGAAGCATAGGGTTGTTCTTTTGGACCGCCCACAAACGGGTATCTACTATTTCGGCCAAATGGCGAATATACTCATCTGAAGCATTACCCTTAATTACATGGTCTTCTCCAAATATCCGAACTCGAACCGAAGTGGGTTCATTCCCCGAACTCACAACCCATCCCTCCTTGTCCATAGACTTAGTTCTCCTTAAACTCAGCTTTTCCTTCTATCGAATCTCTGCGCCGAACGTCGTGCTTAAGAGCTCTATTAGATGCTCCATTACATCATTAACTTCCTTTTCCACAAGAGTCCGATCAGCTTGGAAGTGTAGAGAGAAAGCTACACTCTTTCTGTCCGCTGGAATTGGCTTACCCTGGTAAACATCAAAGACGGTAACCGATTTGAGAATGTCGCCACCTTCCTTTTGGAGAAGGTTAACCAGTTCGCCCACAGGTTGAAGGGCATCAACGACTACAGCTAGATCCCGATCTACACTGGGGAACCGCGGCAAGTCTTTAAACTCTACAACTCTCCCAAAGTATTCGGCTGCAGGCTCTAGACGCACCTCAGCCACATAGGCTCGATCAGGCACACGGAAATTCCTTAGTACAGCCGGATGAACTTCGCCATAATAAGCAATCTCTTCTCCATTGTAGATAACTCTTCCCTGCCGCCCAGGATGGAGTGAATCGTTTTGTCCCGTTTCCCACTCAAACGGCATTGACTGAAACAGAAGTTCTAATAGTCCCTTCACATCGAAGAAATCGAATTTCTCTTCAGGATGAGCCCAATTAAGGTCATGACGATTTCCCCATAACACAATTCCCAGACGCAGCTCTTCTAAAGGCTGAGTTTTCAAGGGAACCTCACCTAAATAAACTGACCCAATCTCAAAAAGTGCTGCTCTCGACTGCTGTCGATTGGCATTAGTACTTACAGCAGATAATAGTCCTGGCAGCAGCGAGTGGCGCATGGCAGACAAATCCTCGGAAATAGGATTCTGGATTTTAATCATTTCCGGCTCTTTGTTTCGTAAGAGGCGAGCGTTACTGTCAGGACGAATAAAGGAATAAGTCAGGGCCTCATACAAACCTGCACCAACTAAGACCTCTCGAACGTAGTCACTTAATTGAAGCAGCGGTCCCTGTCCCCCAATAGTGGTGACACCAACAGGAAATGTGGTGGGAATTTTCTCAAACCCCCAAATACGGGCAATCTCCTCCACTAAATCTGCCTCGATTTCAATATCACGGCGATAAGACGGCACTGTCACGATCAATGTATCAGAGGAAGGTTTAACCTCGAAATCTAAGCCTTTCAAAATGGTGATCATATCATCTTTAGGAACCTTGACTCCTAAAAGCTCATTGACACGATTCGGACAGAGTTCAATTTCTGCTTTTCTGTCTTCAACCGCACTCTGATCTATAATACCAGAATATGCTTTAGCACCGGCTATACGTTCCAGCAGATGGGCAGCACGATGTGCAGCGAAAACAGTACCATGGGGATCAATTCCCTTTTCAAATCGAACTGCAGACTCTGATGCCAAACCTAGTTTTCGACTAGTACGCCGAACACTTACAGCTTCAAAGTTGGCAGACTCTAATAAGATGGTAGTAGTATCTTCCGTTACCTCACTGTCTTGACCGCCCATAACACCAGCAATACACTTCGGATCTTCTGCATCACATATTACCAGCATAGACTCATTTAATGTGCGAGTTTCTCCATCTAGAGTAACAATAGTTTCCCCTGGTTTGGCTGTTCGAACCACAACTCTATTCTCTTTTAACTGATTATAGTCAAAAGCGTGCAGTGGTTGGCCCAACTCCAGCATGACGTAATTTGTAACATCGACTACGTTGTTGATGGGCCGCATACCAGCTGCGCGCAGTCTCATCTGCATCCAAAGAGGTGAAGACCCAATCTTGAGATCTCCTAAGAGTTTAGCAGTATAACGGGGACATTTCTTATCATTCTCCACCTGTACACTGGTAAGCTCAGAAATATGCTGGTCATTTTCCACATAATCAATGGCTGGATAGCGAATTTGGGTGCCTCCTATGGCAGCTACTTCTCTGGCCACACCGAGCATACTCATACAATCTGGCCGATTAGCATAGACCGATACATCCAGTATCATATCGTCTAAACCAAGGGCCTCAACTAAGCACTGACCTATTTCCAGATCATCTGGCAGTATAAGAATTCCAGATTCATCTTCGCCAATACCTAACTCTTTTTCCGAACAAAGCATTCCAGAGGAAGCCACATCTCGAATTGTGGTTTTCGCGATTTTGAATCCACCAGGCAGTACTGCGCCAGGCAGGGCTATGGCTACCGTCTGCCCCTGTTTCACATTAGGCGCTCCACATACTACAGAATAGCTGCCTAATTCTCCCACGTTTACAGAACAGATGGTCAGCTTATCTGCATTAGGATGAGCCTTGACCGCCTCAACCTTACCTACGTGAACATTCTTTAAATCTGGTCCCAGCCGCTCTACTCCCTCTACTTCCAAACCAGCCATAGTGAGACGGTCTGCTAGTTCGTAAGGACCCCACGGAATATCAACATATTCTTTTAACCAATTGTAGCTAACTAGCATTACACTTCCCCCTTAGTTCGAAAATTGCGACAAGAACCGAATATCGTTCTCGAATAACAGTCGAATATCATGGATTCCGTATTTCAACATGGCAATCCGTTCCACACCCATTCCAAAGGCAAAGCCGCTCACTTTCTCTGGATCATAACCAACCTTTTTGAGGACTCGCGGATCAACTAACCCTGATCCTAAGACTTCTAACCAACCAGTGTCTTGACATACACGACAGCCTTTTCCTCTGCACATAATGCAGGAAACGTCCACTTCGGCGCTAGGTTCAGTAAATGGGAAATAACTGGGGCGAAAGCGAGTCTTCGTTTCAGGTCCAAACATCCGCTCGGCAAACAACTGCAGAGTGCCTTTGAGATCTGCAAACGTAATCCCCTCATCTACCACTAATCCTTCAATTTGATGAAACATGGGTGAGTGAGTTACATCAGCTGAATCAGCCCTGTACACCTTTCCAGGAGCAATAATTCTAATGGGCGGCTGTTGTTTTTCCATAACGTGAATCTGAACCGGTGATGTTTGACTCCGTAAAAGAAGCTCCTCCGTAATAAAAAACGTATCCTGCATATCGCGAGCAGGGTGGTCAGGAGGAATATTGAGGGCTTCGAAATTATAGTAATCCTCCTCAATTTCTGGTCCTTCCACAACCTGATAGCCCATCCCCATGAATATCTCTTTCGCTTGATTAATGACCTGTGTTAGAGGATGAAATGAGCCACGGGCTACCTGCCTACCAGGCAGGGTTATATCTATCCGTTCTTCAAGAAGACGCCGCTGCTCTTCAGCTTCAAAAAGCTCAGTTTCTTTTTGCTGCCACCGCTCCTCCAACCTATCACGAACTTCATTCACTAATCGTCCAAACTTCGGTCGTTCTTCAGCTGGCAGCTGGCCCATACTGCGCAGAAGCGCTGTAAGTTCACCTTTTTTTCCTAAGAAACGAACTCTGGCATGAGTTAAATCCTGCAGAGTATCAGCCTTAGCACATGCAGCCAAGGCCCTTTCTTTAATTTCTTCGACTTTCTTATGCATATTGGATGCCCCCTTTTAATATCTCTCCTATTTACACATAAAAAAACTTCCTGCATCCTAACATTTCCGTTAGGGACGCAAGAAGTACGCGGTACCACCCTAGTTGGCTCTTTCAGCCCCCTCAAATCCTGTAACGGCGGAGAAACCGGCAAGACCTACTGCTACTTCAGCCTGCTGCTCTGGAGTGAATTTCCACCCTTTAAATCTCCAAGAAGACTCTCAGACTTTGATCTTCTCTCTCTGTGGGTTGGCAGGATGTACTTGTCTCCTTCATCGCCTTGTAATATATAATTGAAATCTAGTGCAAAGTGTTATTCGTTATTTCTACCAGTTGACGATAGAGTAAATAAGCATTAATGGAACCGGTGGTTACAAAAATTCGCCAAACAACTTTCGGTGTAAGATTCATTACATAACCCTCCGTGCTTCCCTAATTGTTGAGGTTATTATATCACACTACACGTGGGCTTACAACTCATCCTTCCACCTCTGTCGGACGATCTCGTACAATAGAATTCCAGCGGCTACAGACGCATTAAGGGATTCGACAGGCCCCAATAAGGGAATTTTTACCCGCATCTGAGCATGAGTCAGCATCAACTCACTTACACCTCGCGCTTCATTGCCGACTACTAAAGCCAAGGTCTGAGGAAAAGATGCGTTAAAACAATCGACAGCCTGTTCTAGATCAGCAGCAATAATAGGTACGTTATTTTCTTCCAACACCTGGACAGCCTCTTCCCCATCCATAGACCAAATAGGTAGATGGAGAATTCCGCCCATGCTGGAACGAACAGCCTTTGGATTGTAGGGATCGACTGAACCACTCGTTACAATAAGGCCAGAAGCACCTGCTGCAACTGCTGTTCGACATAGAGTTCCCATATTCCCAGGATCTTGAATCTCGTCAGCCACAACCAATAATCCCTTCAAAACAAAGGGCCAATGTCTTTTTCTTACAATAGCTAAGACCCCTTGAGAATTAACTGTATCGGTGATTTCCGAAAAAACTGATTCGGTACATTCTGTTAGGCTAACACCTTGGGCTTGAGCCCGTTCAAGCAAGTTCTTCCCTCGCTTCGTAGACAGCAGACGAGAGGTAAAGAACAGACTCGTGGCAGATCCTGAACAAACTGCTTCCTCTGTAAGGCGCACTCCCTCTACATAATAAGCCCTTTCCTGAACACGGAACTTTCTCTGATTAAGCTTTTTGATCCATTTGATCTGGTCGTTGTTTTTACTTGTGATTAATGGTGCATTCATTCCGGATCCTCCAACTTACTCAGTTTATCATCAGGACCCATTGCTATCAAAACATCGCCTTGCTCAAACCTAAAATCTGCTCCTGGAGTAACAATAATGTCCTCGTTTCGTCTAACAGCAATAACGTTAATCCCATATCTGGCTCGTAAGTCAATCTCACCCAATGTGCGGTGAAAGAACTCTGTATGAGCTTTCGCCTCAATAATAGAGTACCCCGGTGCTAACTCCAAATAATCAATGAGATTACCAGAAATCAAGTTGTGAGCAACGCGCAGTCCCATGTCTCTCTCGGGGAAGACAACTCTATCAGCACCAAGTTTTTCTAGCACAGTGCCGTGAGTGTCCGAAACTGCTTTACAAACAATACAGGGCACTCCCATCTCCTTAAGAATTAAGGTAGCCATAACGCTCTGCTCTAATAAACCGACACTTACAACGGCTATATCAACATTCCTTATTCCAAGGTCGCGCAGGGCTTGTTCATCTGTGGCATCTGCCTGCACTGCATATGTCACCTCATTGGCAATGGCTGCTACAACACTTTCATCAATATCAACAGCTATTACTTCGTGACCCATTGAATATAGTGTTTTTGCTAGACTCGTGCCGAATCGTCCTAATCCCAGTACTGCACACTGTTTAATGCGTCCTGTTCGTCTCATCATGAGAATGAAACCTCCTTAGCCTTAGCCTAATCCCACTCTCTCCTCAGGATATCGAAAACTTGCATTTCTAACACCCCGCTGTCCCAAAGCCAAAGCGAGAGTCATGGGACCGAGGCGGCCGAGAAACATGGTGAGGGTAATCAAGACCCGACCCAAACGTGACAAATTATCAGTGACTCCTGTTGACAGACCAACGTTACCAAAAGCAGAGACAGTTTCAAAAAGAAGATCGAAAATACTAAATGATTCACTGATTGACAAGATCAGCACCACTATTATAACCCATACAGCAGCTGAGAAAGTAATAACAAAAGCCTTGCTTATCTGCTCTTCAGGAATTCTTCTTCCAAAAACTTGGACTTCTTTGCGTTCACTAATATTTGACCACACACCAAGCAGCAGCACTGCAAATGTAACGGTCTTAATACCGCCTCCAGTAGAACCAGGAGAAGAACCAATAAACATGAGAAGTACCATAAGGAACTGACTAGCTTGAGAGAAAGCCTGAATCGGTATGGAGCTAAACCCTGCAGATCGAGTAGTCACTCCAGAAAAAAGCGCGTTGACCATCTTGTCTCCAAACCGGAGAGTCCCAATGGATTGAGGATTACCAAATTCTAATAACAGAACAGCCAGCCAAGAAAATACGATTAAGGCTGTGGTACTGATAAGTACGATTTTTGTATGGAGGGAGGTCTTTCGAAATGAAAACCGGCCTCCAAAGAGTTCGTTGATAACTGAAAAACCCAGTCCTCCAATGACAATCAAGCCTGCTATAACCAGCAAAACTGCCGGTTGTTGAGAAAAGCCCTCGAGACTGGTGCCGAAAAGATCAAATCCTGCGTTTGCAAAGGCTGTAATGGAATGGAAAACAGCATAATACGCAGCCTGCCCCCATCCTCTTCCAGGTTTCCAAATCAAGAACAAGAATAACGCTCCTGTAAGTTCTACCCAAAAAGTTAGAAAAAGAATATAACGCACTAATCGAACAACACCAGAGAGATAATTCTGATTCAAGTCTTGCTGGATAAAGATACGATTTCGAAGTCCAATTTTTCTCTTGAGAATAAGTGCAAAAAGAGCTGACATAACCATAATACCTAAAGCACCGATTTGGACCAACAGCATAATGACAATTTGACCAAATATTGTAAATTCAGCGGTCAAAGAAACAACACTTAAGCCAGTTACACATACAGCACTTGTAGACATAAACAGTGCATCAATCCACGAAATGCCACCGGGAACTGAAATAGGCAGGCGTAATAAAGCTGCACCAGCTATAATCACCAATGTATATGCCATTACCAAAAACTGTGCGGGAGAGAGACGTCGAAACTGCCTTCTCAAAGTAAAGTATTGTTTCATGGGGCTCCCCTCGAAAAAATAAATACCGGGAGGTTACAAACCACCCGGAATTAGCCTTATTTCACTTTACTGTTTGGCTAGGCTAACCAAATCGGAAAAAGCTTCGGCATCATTAACAGCCAAATCAGCAAGGACCTTCCGGTTAACCTCTACCCCGTTCTTCTTCAAACCTGCAATAAAAGTACTGTAAGACATACCATTCATACGGGCAGCGGCGTTAATGCGGGTAATCCACAACTTTCTAAAATCCCGTTTCTTCGCTTTCCGATCTCGGTAGCTGTACGTCCAAGACTTCATAACGGCCTGATTTGCTACACGATACTTCTTACTCTTATCACCATAATAACCTTTCGCCAGCTTTACGACTTTCTTCCGCCGACGACGTGTTGCAGGTCCACCTTTTACTCTAGACATTGCTTGCTCCTCCTATTCACCATCTAGCTATATGGCAACAGCCGTTTTACTCTCTTAGTATCTGGTTTACTTGCTACTTGTCCGTGTCTCAGCTGACGTTTCCGCTTAGAAGACTTCTTCTCAAGAATATGACTCTTGTGTGAGCTGAATTTAATAACCTTACCGGTACCAGTTACCTTAAAACGTTTCGCTGCACCTCTATGCGTTTTCATTTTGGCCATGGTCCAACACACCTCCTATTATTCCTGCCACTTTTGGGATGCTTGCTTAGCTATCAACTTGAAGTATGAGCCTGGTTCGTTTCTGCCTTGGCTTCAGATTCGGATTTTGGTGCAAGCACCGCGATCATTTGGCGACCTTCTAGTTTCGGTGGACGTTCAACAGCTGCAATGTCTTTTAGTTGATCTGCAAGATCAACCAACTTATCCTTTGCTAAATCCGAATGAACGATCTCTCTACCTCGAAACCGTACGGAGACTTTAACTTTATCACCAGACTTTAGAAAACGCTCTGCAGCCCTGAGTTTAACATTAAAATCATGATCGTCGATCTTAGGACTCATTCGAATTTCCTTAACAGTAATGACTCTTTGTTTCTTCTTGGCCGCCTTGTCCCGTTTACTCTGTTCGTATCTGTGTTTCCCATAATCCATCACTCGACAAACAGGTGGGTTGGCATTTGGTGCAACCTCTACAAGATCAAGTCCTCGATCACCAGCTACACGCAATGCATCACGAACATTCATAATACCCAACTGATCCCCGTTGGCATCCACAACCCGAACCTCACGGGCCCGAATCTCATTGTTTACTCTTAGTTCCTTGCTAATGGTGTCACCCCTCCAATATGTGTATTTAAAATAAAAAAACGGACGGCATTCGCCACCCGCTCCAATCCACAAATTCATATCCTGAAAAAATACAGGCAGAATACAATTTATGGTAATAGACCTTGAGAACACGTAGTTACAAGGTGAGAAGCGGTGGCTTCTGCTTGACATATGGAGTATACCACACAGTTTTTTCTTAGTCAAGGCGTTTTTCCTTGACAGAGTGGGCAGCCTGTGCAGACCCGTACCCGTTCTGTAAAGACCTTTGAGATGATGTTTACTATATCGCTTTGTTGGCTCACATGAATAATAATTCGTCTGGGGGCCATGTTTACGAGTGCACTAACAATAAGGTCTTCAAAGTAATATGCCGTTTGCTCCACATACTCCTGCTGGACAGTGTTTCCAGCACCATCTACTAGTTCTACACTATTGCTTACACCTGGCAAAATATGAACAACAGAAGTACGAGGCTCCTGCATATCAACGAAGTAACGTAATAAACGAATAAACTCATTGAATTCCTTTTCCAGTAAAAATACATCAACTGATTGATCAACCGCTTCTTGCAGCATACTCCAAAACCACGGCAGACGAAAGCGGGTAAACCCATCAACGATCAGTTCTGTTGAATCCTCAACCCAATCGTAGACGCATAAAGCGGTCTGCTCATGAATCTTCTCAACTTCTAGTTTGTCCCCTAGAATCTCCCAGGCCCGATCAGAAATCACACGCTGTTCGACCAAATCAAAAAAGGCATAATAGACCCATAGAAATCGCCGGATCCAATGCCTTCGAAGATGATCCAAAATGAGTTCAGCCACTTTGTGGGAAAACGCCCATTCTTCACCTATGTTTCTATCAAGCTGTATAGTAACAAACCCGTAGTCTCCTTGCTGCCATTCATCACAAACGAGCAATTCCCTGTTAGCCCATGTTTTAACGATGGAAAAAGCATCTCCTTGCGCGCTGAGAACAAATCCACACATATCTTCCCCCTCTTCCCACAGTAGTATATGAGGCTTTAGTGAGGGATATTCTTGAGAGTGTGCAGCATATGTTCTAGAGATTGGGCATCTTGAGAGACAATGTAAAAAAGGTCGCCCATTTCTTGAACCCATTGGGGCACTGTTTGAATTGTAAAATCTTGGGGAGAAACGTAATCCAAATCATTCCAGCGAATGGGAGTAGAAACGGTTGCTTCGTCTGAAGGACGAGGACTGTAAACTCCCACGATCGTCTTGCTAGCTAGATTTTGTAGATAATCCACATACACGCCTCGACGATTCCTAACGAGACGTTCTAGAGTGATATCTCCCGGGTACAGCTCATAGAGAATCTGACCCAAAAGCTGCACCAACCCAGTACTGATTTGAAAATCATAGCTGGGAACAAGAGGGATATAGATATGCAAACCCGATCCCCCTGAGGTTTTAGGGTAACCCCGCAAGCCCAATTTCACTAGAAGCTCCTGACATCGTTTGGCGGCTTCAACGGCTTCCTTAAATCCAAGGGGAGGAGTAGGATCTAGATCGATAATGGCAAAACTTGGTACGTTAGGATTCGATCGTACATAAGAAGCAGGATGAAACTCAATTGAACCCTGATTAACAAACCAAGTAATGGCACTTAAGTCATCTGCTAGCATATATTCCGTATCATTAGAAACGAACGTTTTAACCCATGATGGAGCGCCTGTAGGCTTGTTTTTTTGATAGAAGAAGTGGCCTTCTACACCGTCCGGATATCTAGTTACAGTCATAGGTCGATTCTGCCAATAAGGAATGGTATAAGGAGCCATACGAACATGATAATTAAGGAGATCGGCTTTTGTTAACCCCAGTTTTGGCCAAAAGACCTTGTCCAGATTGGATAACTGCAGGGTACGGCCATCTACGGTTACAACTTGGGTAGAAGCCACCATCTATTCGCCTCCTAACACACATTGATTTGGTTGTTTGTCCCATCGAAATCTGCAAAATACAGGATGGCGCAGTCGAAATTGAGGGGTGAATTCCAAGTACTCCACCTCAACAACAATTTGAGGTTGAAACCACGCAATTCTGTCCTCATCCGATGGAGGATTGATCACTGGACAGCTGGATATGTTTAATATTCGAGAGGCTTTTTGAATAAAATTCCTTTCTGTATCTCCCAAACCGCTGCCTGCTTTTCCGATGTAGACTAATTCCCCATTTTCTCGGTATTGAGCAAGACAAAGGGACCGTACTGAAGTACCTAACTCGAAGTACCCAACTAAGACGCAATCGGCAGTCCGTTTGTATTTTGTCTTCCGCCAATACAGAGAGTGTTCTCCCGGCAGGTAAGGAGATTGCTCGCTCTTGGAAACTACTCCCTCCAATCCCAGACTCTTGACCGCATCTAGGACGGCCTGACGAGGCTGATAGAAAACTGGGGATAAAGTGAGCCATGTAAGATCGGCCGCTAGTTCGTCTAGATAGGCTCGTCGCTGATGCCAGGGGAGCTGGCAGAGGCTTTCTCCATCTAGATACAGAAGGTCAAATACTATATACCCTACTTGCCCTGTTTCTTTCCATTTATTATGCTGAAGCAGTGAAAACTCAGGTGTTCCCTTTTCGCCGAAAGCTACAATCTCCCCGTCTAGTACCATGGTCCTCTTGGATATGGTACCAATGGTGGATATTACCTCCGGAAATTTCGAATTGAGAAGGCGCCCGTTTCGGCTGCGTATCTCCACATTATTATGGTCTATTAAATACATCATCGCTCGATAGCCATCCCATTTCACTTCGTGAACGAAACCAGCATCATCTAGCAGGGGCTTAGGAGATGGAAACATAGGTCGAAATAAGGGAATGTTCAATGTCGAACCTCTTCCCCATAATCTCTCACCTTAGTCTGCTGCGCTTGTAGCGAAGCCTCTAATGCACTCATTAGATCAATCACATTTGAGGTTTTTTCAAGAGGTGCTGCAGCAACAGTCTCCTGCCCTGCGATCTTGTTTTGAATAAGTTCCAGTAAGCCTGTCCGGCGAGTATCTTCATAGTGTTCTGGTTTAAAAGGCTCTGACAAACTCTCGATTAATGAAATGGCCATATTAAGCTCTTTCTCTTGAATAGAAGCACCAACATCGGTTTGTAAGCCTGCTGTATCTCGAATTTCATCAGGATAGAAAATCGTTTCCAAGGCTAGGATACGACGATAGACCCGCACTACTGCTAGTGATGACTTGGAACGAATCGTCATCCTCGCTACTCCGATTTTCCCAGACTGGACCATGGCTTCTTTTAACAAAGTATACGCCTTACCTCCCGTTTCTGATGGTTCAAGATAATAGGCTTTATCAAAATAGACAGGGTCAATTTCCCCTAAGTCTACAAACCGCAGAATATCGACTGCCCGAGACAACTTTTCTTCAAATTGGGCCCACTCCTCATCTGTGACAATAACGTACTGACCCTTCTCATACTCGTATCCTCTCACGATCTCTTGAGGTGGTACCTCCCTAGCACATTGTGGACAAACCTTTTGATACTTGATGGGCGTATGACACAAGCTGTGTAACTGGTTGAACCGAATAGATTTCGATTCTGTTGCGCTGTACATTTTAACTGGAATATTCACCAGCCCAAAACTTATAGAACCTCTCCACATACTCCGCATAGGTTTTCCTCTTCCCCTTCCCTTTAAAATATCTCTCCAGTTTAGTGTTTCTCACTTTCCATGTAATTTTCACTTGCAAATTGCGAAAAATCTGGTATCCTTAGTAGAGGAAGAAATAACAAGGCGCGGCTGCTTTGGAAAATGTATATTAGTTAGGATTGGAGAGAAGTGAATGTCGCGTTATACGGGACCAACATGGAAAATTAGTAGACGCTTAGGTTTTTCACTAAGCGAAACAGGAAAAGAACTGCGAAAGCGTCCATATCCACCAGGACAGCACGGTCAAGGACGAAGAAAACTCAGTAACTATGGTCTTCAGCTTCAAGAAAAGCAGAAACTGCGTTTTCTATATGGACTGAGCGAACGTCAATTTAGAAACTTGTTCCGAGAAGCAGAAAAAATGCCAGGTATTACAGGTGAGAACTTCATGATTCTACTGGAGTCTCGTTTGGATAATCTAGTGTTTCGCCTGGGTTTTGCTCGTAGTCGAGCAGGCGCTCGGCAGTTAGTCGTTCACGGTCATGTTACTGTTAACGGTAAGAAAACAGATATTCCCAGTTATCGTGTACAGGTAGGGGACGTTATTTCTTTACGGGAGAAGAGCCGCAGCTTAAAAGTGGTACAAGAAGCGCTGGAAGTTCGACCAAATGTTCCTGAATATTTGTCATATGATGAGAACGCAATGGCTGGAGAGTATATTCGCTTACCACGCCGTGATGAGCTTAATCCTGATATCAACGAAGCTGAAATCGTTGAGTTTTACTCCAAATAATGCTGAAAAAAGGCGATGGATTCAACCATCGCCTTTTCTTATATTCAACTAAAAATAAAAAACGGCTTCTACGGCCGTTTTCTTGCTCATTACTTACCACAGTGTTTGCAGACTTTGGCATCGTTCTTCTCCCATAACAACTTAACACCAGTCCGCTTGCAGGACGGACATGTGCCTCTCCAACCTTCTGCCTTAATGTTTTTACCTCGTTTAGCTTTGGCCATGAACCAATTCCCCCAATCACCGGTACTATAACAAAAAAATGGAGGCGGCACCCAGATTCGAACTGGGGAATGGAGCTTTTGCAGAGCTCTGCCTTACCGCTTGGCTATGCCGCCTCAAGCAGTTAAAATATTACCATCTTTACGGTCATCTGTCAAGGGTTAACTGGGAAGCGGATAGTGTCAACCCACTGTAGGATGAAGTAGAATCTCTATGTCCCTTCGTGACAAGACAAAGCCTATTGTTGTTAAATATCAAGCGTTGTGTTCGCTATTCTCCTCAATAACGGGCCAAACGATGTAGAACTCCCCCGAAGCAACGGAATGTTACCTAAAGTTTCTAGATTACTACCGACCGCTTTAGCAATCGGTATAATGGTCTGATTTAGCAGATGGTGCAAATGAAACAGTCTCTTTTCTTTTGTGCTTTGGTCTATGTGGATTTGGTGTACGTTTATTCCGTTAGCCCGATGAACCCGCAGATGAGCTACCTGATTTGCACCTAAGTAAGACCAACCCATGGGGCGACTACTCAATCTTGCCGAAAGAATGTGACTCACATGGCCTTCGACACTACATCCCACCAATAGACCCCGATACTTTCTTCGGGCTTGAATCCCGCTCCAGTTGTTGTTTAAATACCCTTGCACTTTGAGAATCGCCTTTTTACGAGACTCCTCCTCCGCCTCTTCGCGAAAAGAAATAAGCAAACGGTTCATTTGGCTCCATTTACCGTTCCAAATGGCTAGAGCTAAAGCTTCTCTCTTACCATCATCTGCTCCAGCAGCTTTTAGAATCGCTTTCCGCAGGTGAAATCCATCCATCACATAGTATGAATCGGGGATATACTCAACGCCGGACTTAATCCAAGAGGCTCCATCACCTGATAGAAAAATGTACTCCGTCTTTTCAAGATCGTAGTGGTCGTCGAGGTAGTGCCAGACGGTATCCCATATCTTTTCGCTTTTTATTCCTGGACTAAAGGTGAAGTACTTCTTCCCAAGCAACTTGTAGCGGTTTGTCCCCACGCGAATACGACCTTCATGAACACAGACCAACTTTTGCTCAAACCCTCGAAGACCCTGTTCTTGATGCGCGACATGGTCCTCATCGGCTTCAATATATAAGATGCGACTTTCTTTCTTAAACGAAGGTTTTTCTTTTAGTTCTATCTGTTCTGGCTGGAGCTTCCTTACGAGATTAAGTACAGTCTGGCCAGACACACTCGTTCCCTGGGCTCGTTTTTCCTGGCTTTCACCAGCCTTGCGGTAAGAGCTGTCGGCAACCTCTTCCAAAAGATCAGCTTCTAGAAGTGTATCCAGGCGCTGATGAGGCGTATACCCCAAAGCCCTATCAGCTAAGTACGCATATTTACCGGTTCTCTTATTTCGAAAGTACGTGCGTCGGTAGGTGACTGGACCGAAAGGCGAGAGAATGGTTTTGGCGTCATTCTTCCGTTCAATAACCCAATCTTTCCTACGGGAACAGTCGCTTACTAACTCACTGTCAATCAGCTCTATTAATCGTTGTTGAATGGTAGCAGATAAACTGTTCATGCCATCTCTTAAGGACTCTTGAAATCCTGCCAAGCCATTTCCGTTAAGAATTTCCAAAATTGATTCTTCTACTACTTCACGAAAGGAAAACACCAAACTCTCATCGAATATTGTCTGCATAGAAGATCTCACCTCAGAGTACTCTGTACTCGTCCTGTGCTCGGGACGGTGAGATCTTCTTCTATTTCCCAAACAGAATTCCTGTCCTACAGTAACTTTACACTAGCTACACAGATGGGGTGTTTCTCTTCAAAAGAAGGAAAAACTGGGAAAATCTCGTATATAAATGAAAACGTATATTTATTAGGGAGTGGCATCATGAGCACTAAGAAACGAAAAATCAAACTACTCAATTTGCGAAGCAAACTTACAACAGCGGTCGTAGCTGTTGCCTTGATTCCTCTGCTCATCCTGGCTATTGCGATTATGAACCAGTCGGAAAAAGCCATTATCGAAACAGTGGGGACTTCCTTCTCCAGCCAGGTACACTCAACACTAGAAAGTCTGCTGCGAGATATCGATGGGTTTAAGAAAGAAGCGTTAACACTTGCGGTTAATCCATCTATTGAACAGTTGGTGGTCATACCTGCTACCTCAGCTATCAACAGCCACGGGTTGAAAGACAAATCCATCGAGGAAATGGAAGCCATCATGGAAGAAACTCGCAACCTAGAAACAAATACTCGAACCCAAACCTTCCTCCAGACATCCGTTACGGAGTTCGACAGTTTCACTGAACTCATTGTGACAAACCTCGACGGGCTTACCTTAGCAGCCACTCAGCGTCCAGAACGATTTTTGTCACAATGAGTTCAGTGAAACTGTCGAACTCCGTAACGGATGTCTGGAGGAAGGTTTGGGTTCGAGTATTTGTTTCTA
>DUTM01000068.1 GCA_012842085.1 Mycobacteriales bacterium
GTCGCTCACTACCATAGCTTTTGACTACAGCAGCAGAAGGTTGTTTGGCAGATCTGCCTGACCAGTCCCTGCCGGAGGGCCTACCTCCACCTTCGATGCAGCTTTCGCAGCACACCAAAACCGTACGTGACACTCTCACGTCATATGGCTTCTGTTATCCAATCTTTGGCTTTGTGCTCCTTTGCCAATGGCAGAGTAATGAAGGAGTTGCCTGTGGTAATCCAGCTAGCATCCTCCAGGCTCTTCGCCAGCTTCGTCCCGTTGTTTTATACTTTTTCTTTATCCATCTAACGAGGATCAGAGTCAGATAAATAGTGTTCGTCCCGTCCTGAGCGACAGTTATGGTCGGATTGATGGAGAATACCTAGGAAGATGTCCGAAAGTTGCTTAAGTGTCTCGGTAAACCTGAGGAACGATACGTATGCTATGAGGCGGGAGTTGTGGGGTATGAGCTTGCACGCTTTCTAAAAACGTTAGGCATTACGTTAAGTGTGTGGTGGTTGCACCGTCTAGGATTCCCGAGGTGCCAGGGCCTAGGGTAAAGGCGGATCGAAGAGACACCTCAAGGCTGGCAGAGCTATTAAGGGCGGGTGAGCTTACTCCAGTGCGGGTGCCGAGTGAACATGATGAGGCCTTACGAGATCTCAGTAGGGCTCGTAAGGCTTGAAAGGGAGATCTCAAGAAGGCTGAACAAGGAGTGAGAATGTTTTTACTGCGTCATGGAATCCGAAAGCCTGATGGTATAAAGGACTGGGGAGAACCTTATCGTGCATGGCTGCGAAGCCTGGAGTTTCCACTTAGGGCTATCCAAATGGCATTCCAGGAATATCTAATCGTAGTCAAAGAAATGGAGCAATCTGTCTGTAGACTGGATGTTGAAGTACATGAAGTCGCAAGAGATAGCCCCCACGGGCCAATGATACAGGCACTAGAAGCTCCAAAAGGCGTCAAAGAAACTGCTGCTGTAACGATAGTCGCTAAAATCGGGGACTTCACGCGCTTTAGCAATCCGGAAAAACTAATGGCATATGCTGGCCTGGTTCCTCGCGAATACTCAAGCGGCAGTGAGACACGGCGGGGCAGTGTCACTGAGACAGGGAGTTCATGTCTAAGATGGATACTTACAGAATGTGCATAGTCCTATCGACTTAAGCCAAGGACATCCCGAGATCTGATAAAGCGGATGGAAGGGTTAAGCCCACATATTCAGGCCATTGCATGGAAGGCATAGGTGCGACTGAATAAAAGAAGCGCACGAAGCTTCTCATGAGGAGCAAAAGTGGTTCGGTTGCTACAATGGCTATGGCCAGAGAACTCCCGGCATTCATCTGGGTAATAGCCAGGCAGGTGAAACTACGAAATGGAAGGAGGTCAGGGTGAAGCGGCATAGATATGAGTTTTACTTGGCCGGTAAGGAGAACCCTCGAAACGGCTGTGCACACCGCTCAAACAGCGCCACGTGCGTTTTCAGTATGAGGCAGCTCCAGACGGTGGTATTGGTCGCGGTAACCAACCCGCGGCTATCAGACGGCCAGCAGTCGACGCAACTGGATTCTTGGAGACCCCACCACCCAGAATATACTCTGCAAGTAAGAAAACGAAAGGTGACGTGTCTTCAATCTCTGAAAGAAACTTAAAGCAAAAGGCCCAGGAGGAGCAGAAGTCAGCCAAATATACTATAGAAGCGGGAAGCCTATTATAGCCCTTGAATAGCCGTAGCAATTCGTGTTAAGCCTTGGGCTAAGACTAAACGGGGGCAAGCAATATTCATCCTCTTAAATCCCTTGCCACCCGAACCAAACGTTGCCCCATCGCTTAACGCAACCTTGGCTTTCTTCAATAATAGTTCATTTAACTCGTTGTCCTCTAACCCTAAGTGTCGAAAGTCAAGCCAGACTAAGTAAGTTCCTTCAGGCTCAATTACTTCTATCTGAGGTATATTGTCAGTAACAAAGTCCTTCAAGTATTCTATGTTATCCTTCAGATAAATCAACAGTTGATTCAACCAGTCCTTCCCAAACTCGTAAGCAGCTTCAAGGGCAATCGCGCCAAAAACATTATTCTTCGTAACTGACAGCGAATGCGTGATGTTACTATAAGCATCCGCTAGCTTCTTGTTGGAAATGATTAAGTATGACGTCTTTAGTCCGGCAAGATTAAACGTTTTGCTAGGTGCATTACAGTAAACGGAGTTCTCGGCAAACTCCTGACATATTGCCGGAAAAGGCGTATGCTTATGGCCAGGGAGAATAATATCCGAATGAATTTCATCAGCGACGACTAAAACATTGTGTTTCAAGCAAATCTCTCCAAGCTTCACCAATTCCTCTTGTTCCCAAACCCGTCCGACAGGATTATGTGGGCTACATAACAGCAGCATCTTCACTTGAGGGTCAGATGCTTTCTCTTCCAAATCTGCAAAATCCATTGAATATCTACCGTTTCGCAAAATGAGCGGATTAGTGACTACGAAACGACCATTAGCGCTTATTACTCTATTAAACGGATAGTAAACAGGTGGTTGAATTATTATCTTATCACCAGGTTGTGTATAGGACAAAACACAAAAGCTGAGTGCAGGGACAACCCCGGGTGAAAAGAATATCCAGTCTCTATCTATGGTCCAACTATGGCGCTTTTCAATCCACCCCACAATAGCCTTGTAGTATGAATCAGGTTCTGTTACATAACCAAATATTCCATGATTGGCACGTTTCACTATGGCATCAACAACTTCATGGGGGGCCACAAAATCCATGTCAGCAACCCACATAGGTAGTAATCCATCAAAGCCATAACGAGTATTTACTTCATCCCACTTCGTACAACCGGTGTTAGAACGATCAATTACTTTGCTGAAATCGTATTTCATGAAAATATCTAAGCTCCTTCTTTGCGAAGTTGACTGCAATAAACCTAAATGTTGTTATGACAACGCAAACCTCAGCCTTTTACGCTACCTGCAGTGAGTCCGGAGACAATATACTTTTGCACAAACAGATAAAATATCAGAGCGGGTAACGTGTAGACAGTAGATGCCGCCAACACTTTGTTCCATGGCGTTAAGAAAACACCTTGGAAGGAAGCAAGGCCAACGGTACCCAGCCATTTTGCTTCATTATTGATGAACGTTGAAGCAAATAAATATTCATTCCAGCTTGCAAAAAAGGCAATTACTGAACTGGACACTAACCCTGGCAGAGAAATCGGAACAATCACTTTGGGAATCATCAACCACTTACTGCATCCATCAATCGCAGCTGCTTCTTCAATTTCCTTAGGTATCGTATCCAAGAACCCTTTTAGAATAGAAATCGATAGGGGTAATGAGAAAGTAAAATTGGCTAATACTAGTCCTTTGTGGGTATCAAGAAGCTTCAAATCTTTGAAAATTACAAAAAGAGGCAATACAATCAGCGTTACTGGCAACATTTGGGTCAGTAGCATTAGAAACATTGTGAACTGACTCCCTCTGAATTTGAGTCTTGAAATACTATAAGCAGCAAAGAGTGAAACCGGGACCGATAATGCTGTACTGCAAATTGCCACAATCAGACTATTTTTCAGCCAACCCAGCATATTATGTTCCGTGAAAATCTGTGCATAGCTATCCCACTCAATTTTCGGAGGAAAGAAATTAGGTCGGCTCTTGAAAAGCTCTTTTTCGTTCTGCAAAGATGTGGTAATCATCCAATATAGAGGAAAAAGAATAACAAAGCAGACAATAATCGCTACAGTATACGTTAGCAGTAATCTTCGATACTTATAGTATCTCGAACTCATATTAGTAAGCCTCCGTTTTCGCCTGAAACATGAAATAAATGGCAGTCAATATCAAGGAGAGTATCAAACCCACAACACCTACTGCACATGCATATCCCATATCGAAATTCCTGAATGCATTGTGGTAAACGTTAATCACAATTGTCTCTGTAGCCATAGCAGGACCGCCCCTGGTAAGAACCCAGATCACTGTAAAACGGCGGATTGACCAAATAGCAGTAAGCAGGATAAGAAGATTAGCTATGGGTTTAAGACTTGGAAGTGTTACGTATCGAAAAATTTGGAGACTATTCCCGCCATCGATTCTTGCAGCTTCGTACAATTCTGAGGGGATTCCTTGAAGTCCGGCAAGAAGAACCATAGAGGACAACGGGAATATTTGCCATATCGTGACAAGAAGAACGCTGCTTAAAGCTACAGCAGGATCGATTAACCAACCAACTGCTTCTTTGATTAAGCCTTTAGATTGCAGCAAGTAGTTGAGGACACCAAAATCGTAATTGAGAATCCAACTCCAAATAAGGCATGAGGCTACTTCAGGTATTGCCCATGGCAAAGTTGTGATGACACGTATTATTGTTCTGCCCGGAATCTGAACGTTGGAGAGTAGCGCCGTAACCATAGATACCACTATACACCCAACAACAGACACAAACGTGTAGACCAGAGTAGTGCGTACGATCCGAGCAAAATCCGGGGATTTGAGCAGTCTAATGTAATTTGCAGATCCAATATGGGCTGCTTTTTCGCCAAATCGAGTCGCAGTGAAACTCATCATTATAGCCTTTAGGATTGGATAGATTATTAGCAAGCATATGAAGATTACAGCTGGTGCCACTAAGACATATGGCCACGCTCTATCTCCAACTTTGTGTAGTTTCCGCTTTGTGATGTCATTGCATGAGAGCACTGTATACCTTTCCCCCTAACTCTGACTTGGATCAGATTGCAAAACGACGGATGACATACGTCATACGGTGAACGTGTTAATTTTGCCAGCTAACTTACACTTTCGGCAGAAAGGAGCCAGGTTTAGCCTGGCTTAAGGCCCTCCAAGTATAAACCCAGCTCCATTCAGCTTATTCGATTCCTGACTGAAAAACACTAACAGAAAACCCAACGCAAATAGGAGCTAAGTATTTACTGGTGAAATTCAACCATTGAAACTACCAAGGAATCTTGTATCCTCGCTGTTGCAACATCTGCACAACTGCGTCTTGACACTGATCCAACGCCTCTTTTGCAGGTCTATCGCTTAGGAATACCTCACCTACATATCTTGCTACCAGTTTCTTAATCTCCTCGGCATACGGTTCGAGTCCCTCAGGAACGGAATCTTGCGGGTCAACCTGTAAATAGCCATGATACCATGGATTATCTTTTATCCAATCAGTACCTTCAACCTCTATGTTAGCCAAAGCTGGGTTTTCCTTTACGCATGGTACGAATTGCTCCTGATACTCTGGTCGCAAAATGAACTCCAGGAACTTGCTGGCAACATCCTTGTGTTTGCTGTCCTTTGACACACATAGGTACATGCTGTAGGATCTTACATGGTTGCTTGGGAAAAATATAGGAGCTGTATCTAGACGCTCAGCTGCTTCATCAGATACCTGACGAGCGGAATCAAACAGATATGCACCGTCTACCAGCATAGCTATATTACCGGAAAGGAACATCTTGCGATAGAGTTGCCTGTCTATTCCTTTGGGCATTATTCCGGCGTCATAGGCTTTCTTCAGCAAAGTAATAGCTTCGACGTTTTGGGGTTCATTAACCGTAGGAACACCGTTTCTCGCAACTCGCCCACCGCTTCCAATAGTCCAGACAAGAAACTCCGTATAGAAGTCTGCCGGATTAGATGAGTCTGTTGCACCTGCGTAGCCAAACTGTTCTTTGCCTTTTGTGAGCTTTTTCGCAACCTCAATCATTTCCTCCGGAGTGGTGGGAGGATTCTCTATACCGGCTTCTTTGAAGAGCGCCTTATTATAGATCAATGTAAATGGAAGAGATGACCAAACCACACCGTATGTTTTGCCGTCTATGTTACAGCGTTCGGCTGCCTGGCAAAACTCATATTTGCTAAGATCGATGTACGAATCGAGAGGTTCAGCAAATCCTGAAGTAGCATAGAGCTTGACATTGTCGTCAGCACAAGTGAAAATATCAGGTCCCGTTCCACTTGCCAACCTTATCTGCAACTTGTCAAAATACTGACTCCATCCTGTGTTAGTCAATTGGATTTCAACATTTGGATTTTCCTTTTGGAAATTCCGAATAAGATCCTCCATCAACTCTTTATGCGGTATCTGTGTTAACTGCCAAGTACTCCACTCGAGGACTATTTTTTCTTTTGCCACACAACTACCCGACATCAGGCTACAAATCAGAATCAAGCTGATTATCAAACATGAAAACCTTCGTGCCATTATGATCCTCCTCACTTAATGGATTCGTGACTCATCTGTTTCGTCGTCTATACCGGCAGCCATTCTCTCCAGAAACCAGCTCCTTTCCACCAACTACGTTGTGAACTGAAAAAGCTATTATTTGTGTCAGATGGTAATGCTTTTTGAGAACCTAATCCGCTAAAGCCACCAATTCCATCTCTACCTCGGCGTCTCCACCTAACTCAACGCCTACACAGCAACGTACCGGGCGATTCTCCTGATCCGGGAAGTAACTGTAATAAACCTTATTAAACTCATCAACTCTACTCAAATCAGCAAGATACACCGTAATTTTGACTATATTTTCCATTGAGGATCCATTGTCTTCAAGAACAACCTTGAAATTCTCCATTGCTCTCTTGGCCTGAGCTACCAAACCATTTTCAAATTTTCCTGTTTCAGGGTTCTTGCCGACAGTCACCAAGAATATTAGCCCATGTGTTTTCTTCCCTTGGGAATTAATTGTCGAATAAACTTTGTCAGACACTATGGCTCTCACGTCATTAACCTCCTAAGTCATATAGGAAATCTTTCTAATCGAAATTCATCTAAGGGAGGATTAGTCTTATCTTTTTCAATGAGTTCAGCTATTAAAGCGCCAGTGATTGGGCTGAGGGACACCCCATCCCCTTCGTGACCTGCAGCCATTACGAACCCTTTCACCCTGTCAACCTTGCCGAGAATTGGGAGTCCATCAGGTATATACGGTCGTAATCCTGCAAATGTCCTAATGACGTTAATCCCTCTCAACTTAGGAATGAATTCAAGTATGTGACTTGCAATCTCGTTCATTCCTTCATATGTAGTCTCCTTATTGAATCCTACTAATTCACGGGTGGCGCCAATCAATATGTTGCCGCTTTCCGTCTGTTCTACCCCTACCCCTCCTCTGGTGGGTTTTTGAGGATTGGAGCCATACTTAACAGCTATGGTATTTGCTGAGATAATAATGCTGTTAAACAGTTTCGGTACTTCCTCGGTTATAAGAACTTGTCCTCGTCTGGGTTTGATAGGTATGTCTAACCCCACCATCTTGCCTATCTCGGGGGCATAAATACCGGCAGCATTTATTACCGTAGTAGTCTTAATCTCGCCTCTGTCAGTAACTATTGACTCAACTCCACTTGAAGCCAGCTTTATTCCGGTTACCTCTGTATGAGTAAAGACTTTTGCACCCAACGTCCTTGCCGAGTCGATAAATGCATGATTTAGGAATATCGGATGCACTTGAGCATCTATCGGGGAAAAAGTCGCTCCAAGGATAGTATCTGACAAAGCAGGCTCCTTTTTTATTGCCTCGCCCTTATCTAGGATACAGACATCTAAACCAAGCTTTTGCTGCTTTTGCACAAAATCTTTTATTGCTTCCAGGTCTTCTTCACTCTCAATTACCATCATCCCGCCGTTATTTCTGTATTCAATGTCTATACCAAATACATTTATTAAATCTCTGAACATCTTGGCGCTTTCCAGGGCCAGCGTCAGGTGAATGCCGGGCTTCTTGGTTTGTAGGAAAACCATTCCGTCACATGCACCTGAAGTATTTGATGCAACACCCTTCTTTTCAATTAACACGACATCCGCGTTCTTCTCAGCGAGATGATATGCAATGGAAGACCCTATAAGTCCTCCGCCAATAACAACTACTTCTGCGGTTTTGGGCAGCAATCTTCTTCTCCTCCTAATACTTCGAGTTTAACCGGTCTCACTGGAGGACGGAATGTAGCGGGCAACACAGAATCAATAGGTGCACCAGTATGTTCGCTTATTAGCCTTGCCACCATTTTGCTGCATGTTTTCCCCTGACAAAGTCCCATACCAGCACGGGTCACCCTCTTTACGTCTGATATTGTAGTTGCTCCTTCGAGGGTGGCCTTCCTTATTTCTTCCGCAGTCACCTCTTGGCATCGACATACAATGACATCCTTATCTTGCTCTCCCACCAAATCATCCCCAATTACTCAAGTTTCTTGTTAGGAAGCTTAATACTGACAACTTCCAATGCCCATTTCTTAGGTATACTTATGAAAACAACAGGTGTCCTGTCATTCTTCCGCGAATTAATAATTTTCAACACTCGTCCGGTAGTGACTACTTCGCCTTTACGGTTTACTGCGCATACCTTATCACCACTCGTGGGTAAGGGCAGGAATTCAAAGGGGAAAGCAATTGCCGCTTCATTCTCTGAATAAGTCTGATTTACCAACCTGATTGCTTGTCCGGGGCAAACGGAAATACACAGGCCGCAGCCCTTGCATTTTTCTTCATGTAATACAGGTAAATCCGTAATATCTTCCCCTATGCTTATGGCCTTACAGGGACAGGCATCTTCGCATGGATTACACGGTATTTTTTGGATACACTCTATAACCGCAACCGGGCCTTTTTTCAACCTTTCTTCAGCTGGATACCCTGGGCAGTTCTTCAGTTCTTTTTCAGACAAGTAACCTGTAAATTCTAATCCGTTTTCCATTTTCACACCCACTCTTAATCATGAAAAACTCTTCATATTTGCAATTCTTAGGAACAAGATTCGATTAACTGTTGCTTTGATTCTCTTCTCATTAACCCAAAAGGACCCTGTCTCAATTCCGAAAGACGCTTTCTGATCTCTTCTTTCCTGCTGTTTGCATCACTACTGCTAATGACACCTAAAGACTCAGCAGCTGATAAACCTGCTAATCGACCTTCTTCCAAAGCAGTGTTCGCTTCCTCAATTCCTGAAATATCACCTGCTACGTACAGAGCCTTTCTATTGCTTTCCATATTCCAATCATGAATAGGAACGAATCCTCCTAACGGAGAGACATATTTGAATCCACATCCCGCCATGCCGGCAAGTTCAATAAGAGGTGTGAGCCCTACACTTAGGCATACGGTATCTACTTCCAAGGCTCTTTCTGTGCCGGACACAGGATTCCAGTTTTCGTCCACCCGTGTGATTATTGCCCTTTCAACACTTTCTCCACCTAAAACCCCTTTCACAGTAGTAGAAGTCAGGATTGGGACTCCTAGTCTTCTTATTTTTGACGCATGAACGCCATAACCGCCTATTCTAGGGGCTGCTTCAACAACCGCTACTACTTCCATCCCTGCCTGCAATGCTTGATATGACACAATCAAGCCTACGTTGCCTGAACCCACCATCAGCATTTTCTTGCCGGGCAATACCCGGTTTACGTTCATCATTGTCTGTAGGGCTCCGGCCCCCATGACGCCGGGCCGAGTCCATCCTGGAAAACTCATGGCATTCTCGCTTGCACCCGTGGCCAGGATTATCTTCTTTGCCTGCAGGAACAACCTCTTATCATCCTTAACCAATGCCATCCTGTTATCATCAAATATCCCATAAGCCACTGTATCCAGCATGATTCTTACGCCGGCTTGTTCACTCTCATCCAACAGCCTATGTGCTATATCGATCCCTCTGATTCCAGCCATATGCATTTTTGACCCAAAGAACTTATGAATCTGCTTAAACAACTGTCCCCCTGCTTGACGGTTCTCATCAATCAGAGTTACGTCTACACCTAATTTAGCTGCTTCGATAGCCGCTGCCAGCCCCGCAGGCCCGGCTCCAACTACTGCGATATCAGTGAAATCCATTTACTCCTTACCCCATTCTTCTGTACCTCTTTGGGTAGTGATCTGCATGCCGTCCGCTACCGGAGTTACACAAGTTCGTATGTTAGGCACTCCGTTAACGGTCATAACACAATCAGTACATCTGCCTATCGCACAAAACACTCCGCGAGGACTTAGCCTGCGTTTCGTGAGTCTTAAAACCCTAATCCCATTTGACACTAGAGCAGATGCGATCATTTCCCCCTCATAGGCCTCGATTTCTTTCCCATCCACATAGATTGTTACTTTCTTTTTTTCCTCCATTTTGCCTAGGATTGGATGATCATAAACTCGCACATACATTACCCCACTTTGTAAATGAGATCCATACTATGGCCTGCATAAAGCCTCATGCACCAGGTTCGTCAATGAGACAACATCAAAAATAGGTACATTAAGACTCTTTCTCAGAGCTCCTGCAAACGGAGGCAGGTTAGTGCATTCCAAGACAACTGCCCTTACATCAGGATTCCCCTTGAGCAAACCATTGGCTACAACAACCAGCTCCTGTTCAATTTCGTCTTTCACTGCATCTATAGACTTTATAGGCTTATCTGCGTACACCTGCTTAAAATATTCCTGAGGTTCCATGCCGGATATTACAACCTTCATATCATCAGTAATTCCGACGGATTCCAAATGCTTCTTGGTCAAATACCTTGAATCGGCAGTTATTACTCCAACTTTCTCCCCTTTTCTCAGCATTTTAGAGATCATTGGAACCTGCAACAAACTGGAGGTGAATATAGGCGTATTAATTTCTTCTCTTAGTTCATCTTGAAAAATCGCCATAAAACCACAACTGGTAGTTATTGCCTTAACACCTTTACGTTCAAGTTTTTGGGCCCCTTCGACAAACTCGCTTACTAAACTATGATCCGCATCTACTACCACTTTGTCAGGATTTGCAGCTTGTATAGTCTCATACAATACCGGAAACTTAAAGGTTCGTGGATTTCCTATATCACCAGGAATACGCTTAAAAGCCGTGTTTAGCATCAATATTCCGATTAGAGGATTATTACCGGCGCAACACGCTTTGTCACGTTTTCTCATACCATCAACCCTTTCCATACCACGCAACTAATAGATTCAAATTGCGGAAAAGCTCTGGATTCTCAGTCTAAACGCCCGGCCTTCCTGGCAATATCAATTGCTCCTTCAATGCCCAACCTATCAATATGTTCCTTTTGATGAATAGTCCTGATATTCTGCACATTGAGATACTTGGTGAGTAAGTACTTGAAAATCTCACATCTGGTTTTCTGTCCGATTAGCACGAAAGTGCAATTAGCTGAAAACCTATAGGTTTCACAATCACTAAGTGCTCTTAGGTCATCAGCGACAATAGCAGCATCAATAAAGAGCCTCCGCTCATACCACTTTGTATCCAGCAAAACCTCCATAAATCGAGGCATCATCAGACTGCGAATGAAACCGGCGCTCATTACAGAGTCATAGGCGGCATCGATGATTTGAGGATTGAAGTAGTCTTCGAACGCCTCTTCAGTCCCTATTATCGATTTACCAATAGACGTCTCCTTACTGACCGCTTCATAAGCCTGCCCACTCATGGTGGTCAGACTCCCGTTAATCCTTTTATCTTCATCGATATGAATGAATTTTGTGTGCGATCCTAATACCACTGCAACCAAGGGATATTCAAATTCCAAATCGGAATGGAAAGATAACAATCCGGCTACTTGCGTCTCTTCTCCGCGCATGAAATCAATCTTCCGCATATCTCTGAAATTGGCACTCTCAGGAACACGGTTCTTGACACCACGAATCAGGATTAAGGGGACGTTCACCGGAAAAAGATATGGATCAGTTACTACTTTAATCCCTTTGGCTAAGTCGTCTACTCCAACCGGTGTTGAGAGATGCGGCAATTCCATTAGGCCAATTTCTGAAGTGATCATCCCAAAGGCAATAGCAAACTCTATCTCCTCAATACTCAACTCTGCCCTTGCAACAGCTAGCTCAAATACTTCTTTCAGTCCCTCTTTCAGAACCCTGTTCGAACCGGAAATAGCGGTATCCCTGACACCGATCTTTTTTGCTCCTTCCCCGATGACTTCGTGACAATTATTAAGAATATAAACACTGGAATTAGTAGTCCCACAGTCAATCACTGCAAAATACACTAGACCAGCTCCTATTGCGTATTATACTTGTATGGTTATACTCTTACACTCAGCCAGGCTCTGCTTAATTGCTCTCTTTTCATCGGCTGTCGCAGGAATAAACGGCGCTCGGGGATATGCCCTGATAATGCCGCGAATCTCCAGCATTGCATAAATGGCTAGTTGGGTAGAGCTGGCAAGGTACATAATCTCTCTCAACCTATTCACTTCAAACTGTGTCTCTCTGCACTTCCCATAATCGCCCGCCATTCCTTGTAAATACATGGTTTTGCATATTTCAGGAAAAGCATTACCCAATCCAGGGATGAAAGCTTCTGTTCCTAAAGCGCAAGCAGGTAGCCACATGGCTTCAGTCCCTAACACAACGTCGAAATCATCATCTTTGAGAACGCGATTGTAGGTGCTGTGAACCAGAATATCGAAAGTAGCATCTTTTACTCCGTATACCCCGGCATTCTTTAAGCGTTTGAGCAAGTCTAGGCTCATAGGATAGCCTTGAAATTTCGGGTTGTTATACACATAGATAGGAAGTTCATTATTGCCTGCTCTAATCAGATCGGAGAAGAATTGGCAAATGCTATCATCATTGTGACTGAAATAATATGGTCCGATAGCGGCCACTGCTTGCGCGCCAATAGACTTAGCATGTCTGGTTAGTTCAACGGATGCACGGGTGTTTGTTGAACCGACCATCACAATCACGGGAATCATATCGTCTACCGCTTTTACAGTGATTTCGGCTACTCTCTTTCGCTCCTCAGTACTCATGAGTGCTCCCGCGCCATAAGAGCCGGTGATAAATAATCCGTCGACTCTTTCTCTGAGAAATTCAACTAATGTGGCTAACCCGCTGTAATCCACCTCACCATTTTCGGTAAAAGGAGTAACCATCGGGGGGACTACGCCTTTCATCTTGAACACGTTCATCAATCCTTTGTCTTGCAAGTTGTCTCCAAGTCAGTTTCATCTATCAATACTAAGTTTTAGGTCATTAGCTTATTCGAGCCATAACTGGAAACTCCTGCTTCCTTTTTTCCATATTGTAAAATGTGTTTTATTTAATGAAACATGGCGTACGGGGTGATAGGAATACTCATTCAGTATCCTGGAATTGTCTTCACAAACAATGCGGGCAAACCATAGCTAAGAGAGTGCTGACTATACAGACAGCACTCTCTTTTTAAAGCTCTTCTGTAGTACTTAAGGCGTCACAATCAGAGTAGGTTTAACTTTGCAAGAGAAACCTTGATTTCTGCCTTGCGAGCGTCATCTACAGGAAGATAAGGCTGACGTGGATAACCAGCATCAATGCCCCTTATTTCGAGAATAGCGTACATATTGGGCATAGTTGGTCCTACCTTTGTAATACTCCTAATCTTGAGAATCAACCTTTGCGTTTCGAGGGCTTTCTCGCGTTCACCGGATTCATACTCTTTGTACATCCTGGCCATAAGCTCTGGGTAAATGTTACCCATGCCGCACACGCAACCAGTGGCTCCCGCATCAAAGGCCGCCACAAAAATCGCCTCAGTGCCAACAATTACATTGAAATCCGGATAATCAGCAACTGCGTCTTGATATTGATAAAAGTTCACAAGGTCAAAGGAGCTGTCCTTGCAACCTCTTAAACCATGGTTTGCCATCCTTCGCAGGAGCTTTGGGGAAATGATATTTTGGGAATAATGCGGATTATTGTAGAGAAAAACAGGGAACTCATCCTCAGCAACAGCATCAACTAAACTTGCAAAATAGGAATACAATGCCTCATCAGGTAGGTTCGGAGCATAATACGGAGAGATTGCCCCAACAGCAGAAGCCCCCGCTTTCTTGGCATGCTTCGCCAATTCAAGGGTTGATTTGGTATCAGCTGCTCCAACGTGAGCAATAACCGGGACTTCTGCATTAACTTCGTCCAGTATTATCTCTAACGCTTTCTTCCTTTCCTCTAATGACATCAAAGGACCGCAGCCATACGTTCCGATTGGATAGTAAGCATCTACATGAGGCAGAGTGAATCTTATAACCTCACGAATTCCTTTTTCATAGATTTCACCGTCCGGCGTAAAAGATGACAAAACCGGAGGGATAATACCCTTAAAATCCAGTGCCTTCATACCGAGTTTCCTCCTAGTACATAGTCTTCAAAATAACGTACCTAATACTTCACCTTAGGGAATAGAAGCTTCCCCCCTTTACCCTCTCTGTTTGAGCAATCTATCGTATATATCAAGATATGACTCAAACGTACCGTGGTACACACGGTGTACATTAACATCCGGCTGATAGCTCTCCTGCAGACTAAGGAAGTTGTCTATGTCTTCCAAGCGCTCAATTACGTTTAGTGCCCTTAATGCAATTAATGTTGCCCCCAAGCTGAAGCCTCATTAGTTCCGGACATCCACAGCTTTTCCCAAGAACATCAGTAACAATCCTCAGCGACACCGGTGATTTCAGTAATCCACCGGAAACAACGAGTTCTCGTTCCATTTCTGTATCCAGTATGCGATAAACGGAATAGAGTCAGTAGGCCACCCCTTTCCATTAACGCCCGAACCAGATGCCCTTTCACATGGGCAAAGCTCATCCCAATTTTGAGACCAGTCTCGTGCTTCATTACTTAATCATGTGACAACCGGGTCAAAATGCGGCTAAACAGCGTTCAGTGCTCCAGCCAGCTTCTCAACACATTTCCGATCCATACGCCTTAACACTTCATGACTGTAAGCCGCAATATGAGGCGTGCAAACCAATCCTTCAATTTCTAACAGACGACTGTCAGTCAAAGGCTCTGTCTCAAACACATCGAGAGCCGCTCCTTTAATCTGCTTTCTCTTTAGGGCATCATATAGCGCGTTTTCATCAACTACCGGTCCCCTGGATGTATTAATCAAGATCGCACTCTCCTTCATAAGAGCGAGTTCTTTTTTTCCAATCATATGATACGTGCTTTCATCTAATGGCGTATGTAATGAGACAAAGTCGGATCGACGAAGCAAAGTTGCAAGGTCCACATATGTACCACCCAGGGCAGCAAAGCCTTCATCCCTGCGAATATCGTAACCAAGAAGCTCCATTTCCAGGCCGGTAACCAGTTTAGCCAAGGCTTTTCCAATCGCGCCTGTACCTATTATTCCTAAGACCTTACCTTGTACCGACACGCCCACCAATTTTAACCATTGTCCTTCTCTGATAGATCCATCTCCCCCAGCAATTCTGCGTGCCGCAGTAATCATCAAACCAAGAGCCAATTCTGCTACAGCATCGCAATTAATCCCCGGTAAATTCAAGACCTTAACTCCGTAATGGGCTGCGGCTTCCTTATCAATATTATCAGTCCCAACACCATACTTAATGACTGCTTTTAGCCGTGTAGCCTTTTCAAAGTGTTCAGTGGTGATTCTTTCTGTTCCTATAATTATGCCGTCGCATGCGGCAAGACTTGCAGGATTCTTGCTTGCCTCACTCAGGCGAGTAAAGTGAGGAATCAAGTCATACGACGAAAAAAGGTCCTGCAATCGACTGCGCTCTTCACCAAGTCCGAAAGATGTAGATGCTACCAAAATAGTATGCATGACTTAGCCTGTACCCTCCTGTTTATGTCCTCTTTTTCAGATTCTCCGGACTAACCATACTTCACTTCCAAACGCCTGTATCAATGTTTTGTCCCTACATTAATAAAGAGCTAGTTTCATTATTCAATATTGAGTTTTGACCTACTAATCCATTCGAGCCCTGATTGAGAAGTCCTGCAGCTGCTTTCCAAATCACGAAAATGAGTTTCATTTGCCAAAACCAGAAGCCTTCTGGTTTCTTTCACATGCAGCATTTCGGGCAAAGAAACATCATTACCAGCAGGATTTGTAACTTTTCATGAAAGACGTAATAGAGGAAACAGTGAAAATGCTATCGAGAGAAGAGGGAAATTACCAGTGATATTCAATAGGGAATACTCAAGAAACTGAGATAACTCCGGAAGTGGATACAATAATCATGGAAAAACGCAAAACGTATGTTACCGATACGCTCATTTCTGTCCTTTATATCCCAAATCCATCCTAACCTGTTCAGCTAAGTCCATTAACATTCTCGCATTATGCGTAATTGTCTCGTCGTCCGGTAAGTCCAGAGTTAAACCGGTTAGACTGATAGCCGCTTCAACTTCGTTATATGAATTTAAGATTGGCACAGCCACACATCTGGTATGTTTTTCGTGTTCAGAATTATCAATAGCGTATCCGCGCTCACGAATTCTTTCCAGTTCCCAGAATAGTTCGTCCACAGTGGTAATAGTATGAGGCGTGTAACGCTTCAGTCCGTGATGATCTATTATTTTTCTTACTTCGTCACTCGGCAAATAAGCCAGTATCGCCTTACCCTGCCCCGTACAATGGGCAGGGACTCCGCGTCCAATCCTTGAGACTGTATTAATGGAGTTCTGTGGGTAATGCTTGTCAATAATGACTACTTCAAGTCCGTCAAGTACCCCTATATGAAAGGTGAAATGTGTCTCGTCGCAGAGACTCTTTAGATAACCTCCGGCGACTCTCTTAATCTTGTCAATTCGTGACACCTGATTGCCTAAGACGAGAACGCTTATTCCTAATTCGTAAAGGCCATTCTTATCCCGCGCTAAGTACCTGTTGTACTCCAAAGTGCGCAGAACCCGAAAAAGCGTAGATTTATTAAACCCCAGCATCTCCTGTATACTGGTGAACGACAATTTGCTATGCGTCTTAAAGAGATTAAGGACATCAATTGCACGTTGAATAGTGGATACATGATAGTGTGGGTTCATAACAAGACTCCCCAATACAATCCATTTGTTTTACTTAATGAAACCATGATTCAAATATGTTTGCTATGGTCTTAGACATAAATATCAATTCTCCTTCTTCGGGGAACCAAAATATATTTAAACTTGTCCTTATCCCACGCATCAACAAGTAGCCGTTAAATGGGTATCGCTCTCCCACAGCCTGAACCATCGCACCACAGGATCAGACTTGGCGTATAGCAGCAAGCTGTCTGGGCGACCATGTGCTTCAGCGAGCTTGCCGACAGTCACAACGTTCCATAGAGTCTAGGCGCGGGCTGAGGCCCCGTTTGCTGTTCACTAATTCCTTAGCCCAGCTGAAGATTAGGCGAACCCTTAATGATGCTGCCTTTCAGCCTGGCAAACCTGCTGGGGTTCCTCATGCTCATGTTGTCAATGTCCACGGGGAACTTGGTCAAGCTCATAGCCACAATCTGTGACCAGCACCATATCTGAATGCCTGAATCCGCCAATATCGTCGATGTATATTCCGGGTTCAATGCTAATCACCATGTTCTCCTCGAGGATCTGATCACTATTTTCAGCGATCCATGAAACTTCATGGTTGTCCAAGCCTATTCCATGTCCCGTCCCGTGACGCAGATTGTCGCCGTAACCGTTGGCTATGAGATAGCTTCTGGCTTCTGTGTCTACATCAGAACACCTAACTCCCGGCCTTACCACGCTCAAGGCTTTCTCGCGGGCCTTCATAATGTGGTAAGAATCCTCCCGGCTCTCGTCCCTGGGCTCCCCGATGAAGAAGGTTCTCTCGCATTCTGAGGCATATCCGTTGATCCGGAAATAACACATACCTACAGTCGGCCCTCTATTCAGTCTATCTCCCAGCTCCGGAATGCTGTGAGGCATGGAGCTTATGAGAGCAGGCCATGGCGCTATCAGAAGGAAAGTCACAATCGGATCGAATGACTTGCTATGGATCAGGTTTGTCTGAACTGATCTAGAGAGGGAAAAGATCTTAACTGCGCTGGCGCCATCATAGGCATTCTTGAATATGTCGCCCACGGCACGCGTGGACACCCTTGCGCTCTCTCTGATCATTTGAATCTCAAACGCGCTTTTGACCTGGCACATTTTACTTACAAGATCAGCAGGTATCACCTATCCCCCGCTGATGCACTCTCTGATTTCAGCCTTGACGCTTCTCTTTACTCCAATCCTCATGCGACCGCTCAATACGCCTTCAAACACATCATACCAGTTCTGTCCGGAAGGAGATGGGTACTCCCAATACGATACTATATCACAGTTGACCATGACCTTGCGGAGATGCTCCTCCTCAAGTTTAGGCACAACGAGGCAAGGTCGCATATCGGCAGTCACAACTGTGAAAAAGCGCCTTTTCTCAGGTTGATAGGCGACATTCGTCAAGCACCAGATGCCGTCTTCCGAAGTCACTATGTAACAGTCGAGCTCATACTGCTCCAGAACCTCAGACAAATGTTTGATCCTTCCTTCGAGTTCTTGCTTCAGCATACCCTATCTCTTCTCGTATAGATTTCGCACAGACAGGTTGTCTATTCGTTCCTAGGTGCGACACATCCTCCATAGGCTATTATCTGTTCCTAGGAACGTGCCTCATGATCAGATGGCATCAAATATCTCCTATAGGGCGGCAATACTTTGGTAAACGTTTTGTCAGCAAAGAAAACTCCTAGGGTGGGTCTCCTAACCTGCTGTTCCAGCCTGATTCTCTGCCTTTTCTCCGTCATTGAGTTGTTTGCGGAGATAGGAACAGTGCCTGCAGAAAATAGAGAAGATAAAAAAACATCACGGTAATGAGGGACTATTCGATATGTTAGGCGCAAGCCCGTAGTGATACCAGCAAGTAATTGTTCGGGCATCCGAAAACGGCAGATGTTGATCCCGAATTCCAAGGAGCCATCATATACGCGTACGAAATCAGCACCATGCTAATAGCTCCATTCGGTCTCTATTGCGGCAGCTGCCCAACTCATCTACGTAATGACTGCAAGGGATGTTACCAAGCCGGTGCAGGTATGTGCTTTACTTATAATTGTGTCAGCAAAAAGGACATGAAGTTTTGCGGTGAGTGCGCGGATTCTCTTTGTGACGACATCATCAACAGAGAGAACCCCATAATACTAGACAAGAGTTGGTTGAAGTGGAAGAAGGATAGTGAGGATATAGATAGAGGGTGACTTCGTACTTCCTCCTGGTCTTTATTCATTTATTGAACGAGTCTTCGGCTGCATCCTATAGGTTAGTACGTATTTCAGCAGATATCACAGTCCGGCTTTTGCGACGCACCAGAACCTCAGGTGTCTGCATTTAGTGGATGCATATCCCCAAAGGACGCTGCCAGGCGATGGGGCTTTTCGTCACCATCTGTCAGAAGACATCAAACGCGCACTACGATAGAGCGATTGGAGCAAAGTGACACGTCGCTCTATCCATAATATCCACTACCGAAAGTTGCAATCGGGACTTGACGGCCTCGTTCATATCAGTAATCCCGCTGGAAAACTAAATCGCATGTTCACTATAGGTTAACACTTACACAAAAGCTAAATGAGGAAATTAAGTCTCTGTCAACCGTCGGAAACTGAAAGCAAGAAATCACCGTCCGGGGAAAAATCACGGATTAACGGAGCCAATGCTAACTATTGTTTCGTCCCTTGCCGCGTCGGCCCCATGGCATATTCCCAAACCCGTGTCCCTTGTGGTCTGTCCGCTGAACGTTTCCGCCGCCGCATTGAGGACATGTCATTTCAAGAC
>DUTM01000141.1 GCA_012842085.1 Mycobacteriales bacterium
CTGTCTACTACATTCTCTTGGCCTTGCTCAAGCCTGCCCACGGCTATCTCATCATGCAAAAGGTAGAAGAACTCAGTGACGGCCAAGTACGAATGGCTGCAGGTTTGATAAACTTTCGCTTAAGTAGAGTTTCAAGGGCTCCATAGAGAGTTCCTGCAGCCATTCGTACTTGGCCGTCACTGAGTTCTTCTACCTTTTGCATGATGAGATAGCCGTGGGCAGGCTTGAGCAAGGCCAAGAGAATGTAGTAGACAGTCTCTGTAAGGGGCAGATTTTTATCTCTCTTCATAGAGGATTTCATCTCCTATATAAAGCTTAGCTATATAGCATAACTATATATAGTAATCATATATAGTGGTACTGTATATGTCAAGGCTTAAATTCTAGACTATGATTGTGGAGTCGGTGGACTGAAAGAAGTCCTGTTGCTTAGATTGGAGGAAGACAACTTGATCCCCTTGGCTATTCTCCCAACAAGTCCTTAAGGGCTACATCAAATAGCTCTCTTAGCTTCTCTTTATTCATTTTGTAAAACAATCGATTCTGCTCTCCTGCTTCATGAGTGACTATACCTGTAGATATGAGTATGTCCATATGATATGACATGGTGGCGGGTGAGAGTTTGAAATGCTTTGCCAGTTCATTGCTGTACCATTTACGTTTTCCTATGAGTCTTAATATCTCCAGTCTCCGGTCGTCTGCAAGAGCTTTGTACAGGGACGTTATGTTTTCCCTTAGGATCTTCTCATCGAATTTCTTTGCATATGCATATCCGTAAGTAATGATGATCAAATTTCCGCTCTCAAAATTGCAGTAGGCAAATAGGTATTCAAAGATATAGCATACATAGATCTTTACCGTGGCATTGCTTTCAAGGATGCTGCCATAATCTCCGTAACCAATGGTCTGTAAGAAACCCTCACGATCGCTGACGAATCGCTCATTGTGTTCCTTGACTTTTAGCTCCATGATTTCTCTGATCTTGTCTTCGTATTCTTGGAAGAAATCTTCATAGAATCCACGTAAAACAGTCTCCAGCTTTCTCTTTATTTCCCTCGGGTGCTTTCTAAACTGAATAAACAGTCTTGCCTTATCTTCTTCCATGATTTCTTTCAATTGCTCATATAGCTCTTCATCACCGGTATCGTAATCTATTTCAGCTTCTGCTTGTTTGTGTCTAAAGCAAGATTGCATGAACTCTTCCGGGTCAGTCTCTTCAAACAGTCGCATAAAATCCATAGGGCTAGATACGTTATTTGCTACGATCATTTTTATCATAATCCATGGAGTCGGCTCGAATTCCTTGAAAAGCAGGAGCATATCTGCCCTCATGAATGGAGATATTTGCTTGTTTACTGATTCAAGCCACCTGGCAATCTCTTCATTCAAGGTGACGTTGCCTTCTTGAGCGTCTGTCTCCAACCGTTCGCTGAGCACGTAACGCAAAATTGAGAAGACAAACTCTATTGCCATGTTATGTTCTATGCGTATATCTCTCATTCTCTCCATGTCTCCTTTATCCATTTTTATCGATCTGTCCTAGTCTACTACATCTGGATCAGTCGCTTCAAACTTAATGTCGGAAGTTGATTGTTCAACCGGGTACTGTGATACACAGAAACGAGCAGGAAAACTAGAAATACTTGCGCCAAATAACGAAACATGCCTTCCGAGAAGAGCGAGAAGCATAACTGCTTTCACTCTTCTCTATCATCTCAGGCAAACTGTAGATACTGTTTCCCTCGGGTGATGCCATTCTTGTCGCTCTTCTTGACGCCGTTTCGGAGTATGCTCGGTGTCATTGTCCCCTCTTTAAATTCCA
>DUTM01000010.1 GCA_012842085.1 Mycobacteriales bacterium
GAGCGTTGTTCGGAATTATACCGCGGCTGCTGGCACGTAGTTAGCCGGGGCTTATTCCTGGGTTAACGTCATCTGACAGCCATTCCCTGCTATCATTATTCCTCCCCCAGAAAAGAACTTTACAACCTCACGGCCTTCATCGTTCACGCGGCGTCGCTCCGTCAGACTTGCGTCCATTGCGGAAGATTCTTAACTGCTGCCTCCCGTAGGAGTCTGGGCCGTATCTCAGTCCCAATGTGGCCGATCACCCTCTCAGGCCGGCTACCCGTCGTCGCCTTGGTAGGCCATTACCCCACCAACAAGCTGATAGGCCGCGGGCTCATCCTGCACCGAAAAACTTTCCACCAAAAACCATGAAGCAATTGGTCCTATCCGGTATTAGACCCAGTTTCCCAGGCTTATCCCAGAGTGCAGGGCAGATCACCCACGTGTTACTCACCCGTTCGCCACTCGAGTACCCCAGCAAGCTGAGGCCTTTCCGTTCGACTTGCATGTGTTAAGCACGCCGCCAGCGTTCGTCCTGAGCCAGAATCAAACTCTCCAAAAAAACATCCAAACCACAGAGCACAAAGCCCTGCAATCAGAACAAAAAGAAAGATTCAAGCAAAAAACTCGAAAACAAACATCCACACCCAACGGGGGTCAGGTGCAGAAAAATTGGCATTCAATAAAATCAGTACACTGTTGAGTTCTCAAACAACATGTCCACCCAGCAGAGTAAAAACTGTCTGTTTCTACCCCCTGAGAGCAACTTCTCCAGCTTATCATCGACCTTGATTTCCGCCAAATTGACTGGAATTTCAATTTCGTGTTGTGAAGAAGCTAGCAAGTATCTGGAGTGGATTCCGAGGAATCCTTGACCGCTTCTGCGATCCGCCAGTCTTGCTGACCACGAATAAGTTACCTACCTTTTGACCGCAATGTCAAATTCCCTGGTCAAAAGGATTTAGGAGTTTTTAGGACGAAGCGGAAGTCTCGTCAGAAACCCGTGAAATCTCGCCACCAAGAGACTGCAGTTGGGCCACCATATCCGGATATCCGCGGTCGATGTGGTAGACATCGTGGATCTCGGTTACACCGTCAGTAAGAAGGGCAGCCAACACTAAGCCAGCACCCGCACGGATATCGGAAGCCCACACCGGTGCTGAAGACAGTTTTTCAACTCCCCTAATCACCGCATGGTGGCCATCGATATAGGCATCTGCACCCAACCGCACCATTTCTTCGACGAATCGGAAACGGGCCTCAAACACATTCTCCGTCACCATCGACTCCCCTTCGGCAATCGCAGCTAGGCCAATCGCCATGGGTTGCAGGTCGGTGGGGAAACCGGGATAGGGCAAGGTTTGGAAGTTGGTAGCCACCGGACGCGACTCCTGCCGCACCCGGAATCCGTCTTCCCACGTGTCGACATCGGCTCCTGCAGATTGCAGCTTCATCAACACCACCGTCAGGTAGTCGGGGTTAATTCCGGTGACGGTAATATCGCCACGGGTCATTGCAGCAGCAAAAGCCCAAGTTGCAGCAACCACACGATCACCGATGACGCGGTGCGAAATAGGATTGAGTTTCTCCACCCCGTGCACCGTAAGGACACTTTGGCCGACTCCCTCAATCTTGGCGCCCATCTGCTGCAGCATGGTGCACAGGTCTACGATCTCCGGCTCACAGGCAGCATTTTCCAAAATAGTGGTGCCCTCGGAAAGAACCGCTGCAGTGACAATGTTCTCCGTAGCTCCCACCGATGGAAACGCGAGCTTAATATGTGCACCTTTCAGGTGCTCCGCTTCGGCTACGAGACAGCCGTGGGAAATGGAGGTTTCCGCCCCCAGCGTTTCTAGCCCCGACTGGTGCATATCTAAGGGACGGGACCCAATGGCGTCACCGCCTGGGATCGCAACAATTGCTTTCCCACGACGCGCAATCAAGGGGCCCAACACGCACACCGAAGCGCGGAATTGCCGTACTGCTTCAAAATCTGCGTGATAATTCGGTTCTGCGGGAGTGGTGATGGTGATGCGCCCGACGTTCTCTTCCCAAGTGACCTCGCAGCCCAGGCCACGCAACACCTCGATCATGAGGGGGACGTCCTGAATACGGGGGCAATTTTCTAAAACTGTGGTGCCTTCGGCCAACAATGCAGCCGCCATAAGTTTTAGGACGCTATTTTTGGCGCCCGCCACAGCGATTTCACCAGCAAGCCGGGCTCCACCCGTTACCAGGAAACGATCACTCACTACGCAGTCACTTTCTGTCGGCGGGCGTTATCTTTTATTCACGCCCGCAGGAAAAGGCACTACCGGAAAGGCACTACCAAACTAGTGTCTAGGGTAGTACACCCATCTGCCGGGCTACACTCACTGCTTCATAACGATTATGGGCATCAAGTTTACGCATACATGAACGCAGATAGGATTTGACGGTTTCTGCGCCAATTCCCATTTCTTCCGCTGCTTCTGCGTTGGTGCGCCCCATCGCAACGCACGCCAACACGTCCAGCTCACGTGCGGAAAGATGCGGTTTGTCCATTGCTACGCGCGGACGGGTAATCAGCATTTCTTCGACGATTTCCAGTTCGCGTTTAATCTCGGGATCCTCCACCCGGGAGTTAATGAGCCGCAGCCGCGAATGCGCTTGCCGAATCTGCTCCCACTCCGGACCGTTGTTGGAGGATGTGTGGACAGAAGACAGTAGCGCTCTCGGATCGTCCCGCATAGAAGTGAGTGCATCCAGGACTGCGATATCTTGCTCCAAGCAGCGCGCTTCGTGAGTGAGTTCCTCTAGCACTCGTTCAGGCAGACGAACTGCGGCGTGCACACCGGTATAAAGGACTGCCCGCACAGTGCGACCCACAATTATGGGTACCGCCGCTAGGGAGCGTAAACCTTCTTCCAAAATGTAGGCGTCGAGGTCGTGGGTAATGGATTGGGAACGGATGTAGTCCGTCACGCCCATCACTCGACTCGTAGCCAGAACACGCCCGCCTACTCCGGTTCCGGCGTCAATCCGCAGGTTGCGAAGAGCATCGGTGCGCAATCCTTTTCCGGCGACGATACGCATTTCTTCGTCAGCCGTTACTAGGGCTCCCATCGCCACCGGGACTTTGGTCACCGAATGGAATTTCGCCACGGCTTCGTCGATGAGATCTTTTACGTCTTTTTTCTGCATATTCTCTGGGTTGGGCATGTAACCTCCAGGCGCTCCGTCTGCAGCCAATGCCTCATAGCTACCCCCAAATAGGGGGTTATAAATTCATCATAGCGCCATTACATGGTGATAGGTGCAGACCAACAATAGTTTGTTTGGGAGATACTCCAATTGCCCTTTTCTATTAATATGCTGACCTGGTCTTTTTTGCGGTTTATTATATTTTCGCTACGGCAACATACTGGGGTCTTCATCGGGATCAACCAGATAGTCGTCCCCAAATCCGATCTCCACCTCGTCTTGGTAGTAGTCGTTCGGATCGTCTGCCGCATCATCCAGATACGGGTAGAAGGACCATAGTTCCCCAGGTCGCACTGGATCGGTACCGTCCGTTCGACGCAGACATTTTTCCATCTCCTCGCATATAAGTGCGTCGTTGAGTTCGGTACCAATGAATACGAGTCCGCTGATGTTTTCTGTGTCGGGCTCCTGCTGCGGAAACCAGCGTCGCAAAGAGAGGTGCCGTCCCGCTTTTTCGAAAATAAAGTTTTCACACTCGGTTGGACCCGCCAGCACGACGAATCCTTTTACCCGATATGCCCCGGCTGTTCCGCGCTGAATGAAGTTCATGAATCTTCCCGGATGCAGGGGTTCCGTCAACGGCACCGACACGGTGTTATATGAATCGTGGAGATGCTCATGATGGTGGTCGTGCTCGTGCGGTTGGTGTTGCTGGCTATCTGTCTGCGCCTTTTGCTGCAGCTCGGTAAAGTTGGTGGCCTTTTGGTGCGATTCTCCGAAGAGTACTCGTGGATCTACTTGTCCTTTGACGGTGGTGATGACCGGTATGGCAGGCGCTATTTCGGCTAGCTTGTGCTGCATGGTGTGCAGGTAGTCGGCTTCCACGAGGTCGGTTTTGTTGAGAACAATAAGGTCCGCATCGTTGAGCCTTTGCAGCACGGTGGTGTGACTGGTGGCGATGTTAAGGATTTCGGAGGCGTCCACTACTTCCACCAAACCTGCGAAGTGGACAGGAACGTGGTGCTGCGCCCGCACCAGCATGGAGATAAGGGCAACTGGTTCGGCTACCCCGGAGGCTTCGATGACGAGTGCCTCCACCCCGGGTACAGCACTTAGTTGCGCGAGGGCTTGGTCGAAGTCTCCTTCTGAGATTTCGCAGCAGAGGCAACCGTTCGGCATGGAAATGATTCCTTCAGCTCGTTGGGCTACCAGCATGGCGTCGACGGGGATGGAGCCAAAATCATTGACGATGACGCCTAGTTTGGTGCCGTGTTCGGCCTCCAGCAGGTGGTTGAGGAGTGTGGTTTTTCCGGCACCGAGAAACCCCGCGAAGATATAAACCGGAACAGAGGTTTCGGAGGGGGATGTTGTGGGGGTGGTGACGGTATCTTGGCTCATGGCGTTAGAGTGCCGCAGTGGCGGGACAGCCAGTAATAAGTTTTGGTATATGAAAAACCCCGCCAGAAGAGTTGGCGGGGTTTTGTTGCTGGCGACCCTGACGAGACTTGAACTCGCGACCTCCGCCGTGACAGGGCGGCGCGCTAACCAACTGCGCCACAGGGCCATATGCTTTTCAGTTGTTGTTTCTGATGAGCAGTGGCCAGGGCCGGGATCGAACCGGCGACCTTCCGCTTTTCAGGCGGACGCTCTCCCGACTGAGCTACCTGGCCAGGAATGACTTTAAAGTCTTGGCAACCCTGACGAGACTTGAACTCGCGACCTCCGCCGTGACAGGGCGGCGCGCTAACCAACTGCGCCACAGGGCCTTGGTACCCCCAACGGGATTCGAACCCGTGCCGCCGCCGTGAAAGGGCGGTGTCCTAGGCCTCTAGACGATGGGGGCGTATGCTCGTTATTTTTGCGAGCGGATTAAGCCTAAATGATAAACACCCAATTCTGCAAAACGACTGGTCAACGGATTGCATCGAAGTGTGCTTCGGCTCGATTTCACATTTTTCTTGACTATACACTAAATTAGTAATGCCAGCCCCTATAGCTCAGTTGGTAGAGCTACGGACTTTTAATCCGCAGGTCTAGGGTTCGATTCCCTATGGGGGCACAAGGCAAAACCCCGGGTGATCCCACAAGGATCCCCGGGGTTCTCTTATTTCCAGAGTTCGACTCGGCAGATACACTGATCACAGCATTTTTATCGGAAGTCACGAGATTTCATGGTGACCCCTAGTGGAAGTTCTTCTATCTTGTCGGCTATGAGAGTTACGGCACCTTCTGCACTATCGACGAGGCCCCGCACAATGAGTCCGGAGGATGTGGTGAGTAGGTTGCGGTAGCGTTTCCACAGGCCAGCTGAACAAATAATGTTCATGAGCCCCGTTTCGTCTTCCAAGCTCAGGAAGGTAACACCGCCGGCAGTGGGTGGTCTTTGCCGGTGTGTGACTACTCCAGCTACCTGAACACGAGTGGCGTTGGGCTGGTGTGGGAGCTTGTCGGCGCTGATGACTCCTCGCTGTGTGAGTTTGTCCCGCAGAAATTGGGTGGGATAGGTGGAGATACGGGTTCCGGCATAGTCTGCGATGGCGAGTTCCCAGGCACTCATCCCCGGCAGACTGGGTGCGGTGGTGAGGGTTATCCCGGGGAGATGCTCCGGCCGGGTGTGTGCTTCGAGTCCCGCTTGCCAGAGTTTTTCGCGCCGATCTTGCCCTTCCTCATAAGGAGTTTTTGGGGTTGTGGATGAGCTTCCCGGAAGCCCCGCTAATGCACCTGAGATAGCGAGCGCTTCAACCTGTTTAGTTGTTATCTGGGTTCGGACAACAAGGTCGGCTATAGATATGAAGGGACCGTTTTGGATGCGTGCTTCGACTATTTTGGTGGCTGCAGGAACACCTAGGTGCTGGATTTGGTCGAGCCCCAGGCGCACATCTTTCCCTTTGTTTTCACACTGGGCGGTGACCCCACTTTTTTGAATGTCGGGCCGGTGTACGTGTACCCCGTGTCGGCGGGCATCTGCGACGAGGGATTGAGGAGAGTAGAAACCCATGGGTTGGCTGCGCAGCAGGGCTGCACAAAATATGGCTGGGTAGTGGCATTTGAACCACGCAGAGTAGAAAACCAGGGAGGCGAAGGATTGGGCGTGGCTTTCGGGGAATCCGTACGCGGAAAATGCCTGCATTTTGGTCCATATTTTGTCCCCGATTGTGCGCGGTAGGGGTGTCCAACCAGGGCGGGCACGTGGGCCAGGTTGTTCTTCTGGATCCGCTCCAATTCCGTGGCATTCCCGCATGCCTTGGTAGAACCTTTTACGGATGCGCTGCATTTTTTCGGCTGATCGTTTTGCCCCGATCGCCCGGCGCAACTGGTCTGCTTCTCCTCCCGAGAATCCGGCAGCCGCTTGCGCAATTTCCATGAGCTGTTCCTGGAAAAGCGGTATCCCTAATGTTTTTTTGAGGCACTGTTCAAGACAGGGATGGTCGTAGGTGATGGGTTCTTTTCCGTTGTGTCGACGGATGTAGGGGTGCACGGATTCCCCTTGGATGGGTCCGGGTCGGATGAGAGCTACCTGCACCACCAGGTCGAAAAAGTTTTTGGGTTTGAGGCGTGGCAGTGCGTTCATCTGGGCACGTGATTCGACCTGGAAGACTCCCACCGAGTCGGCTTTTCCCAGCATCTCGTAAACTGCCGGATCGTCGAGGGGGAGGTCTGCTAGTTGTATTTTTTTGTGGAAGTTTTCCTCCAACAGGTCGAGGCATTCATGCAGTACTGTGAGCATGCCGAGCCCTAGTAAATCGAATTTGACGAGTCCTACAGCAGCGCAGTCGTCTTTGTCCCACTGGAGTACGGTGCGTCCTTCTTTTCTGCCCCATTCCACCGGCACAACTTCTGTGATGGGACGGTCGCATAGCACCATTCCCCCGGAATGGATTCCCATATGCCGAGGGTTGCGCAGGAATCCTTCTGCGAGTTCTTTCACGAGGGGTGGAAGTTTGTCTGCGGGAAGTTTGTCTTTGGGAGGCGGGTCGGCGCTGGCAGGCCGCGGGAGGGAGTGCAGGCGGCTGACGCTTTTGCTCCAGGCATCTTGTTGTCCGGGAGAGTAGCCGAGTGCCCGAGCAGCGTCTCGCACTGCGGATCGTTTGCGGTAGGTGATGGAGTTGGCCACTTGTGCAGCACATTCTCTGCCGTATCGACGGTAAACGTATTGGATTACTTCTTCGCGCCGCTGAGACTCTATATCAATGTCTATATCGGGAGGTCCGTCCCTTTCGGGGGAAAGGAATCGTTCGAAAAGCAGTTCGTTGGCGATGGGATCAACGGCAGTCACCCCCAGCGAATAGCAAACAGTGGAGTTCGCGGCGGAGCCTCTCCCCTGGCAGAGAATATTGCTGCGTCGGCAAAATTGCACAATGTCGTAAACGATGAGGAAGTACCCTGCGAAGCCGAGTTTTTTGATGACAGAAAGTTCGTGTTCGATCTGCCCGTAGGCTGCTGGGTGCTGGGTGGAGTCGCCGTAGCGTTCTGCCGCACCTTTGAGGGATAGTATGCGCAGGTAGCTGTCTTCATTTTCGCCGTCAGGAAGTGGGTAGGGGGGGCAAACCTGGGGACAGTAGTTGCAGGTCGAAGGCACATTCTTGGCCAATTTGGTGGGCTCTTTGTATGGCTTCGTGATGCGGGCCGGCGAGGCGTTTTATTTCTGCTGCGGAACGGAGAAAAGAGCCGCCCTGGGGGAGTCCGTATCCACGATTATCGTCGAGTGTGCTTCTCTTTTTTAGGGCAGCAGCGGCGGCAGCATTTTTGTTTTGCCGCGGGAATGCGGTGGTGGGGTTGGTGGTGGCGAAGTAGCGAATGGGTGGGATGTGCTGTTGACAAAGTTCCACCAAAATATCGTTGCGTTCTGCTTCCCCCACAATGCCTTCAAAAACCAGCTCTACCAAAGTGTTGTCGGCCCCATAGCTGGCGACAAAGGCGGCTAGTTCCCGTGCCGCTGCAGTCTTTCCAGCGGTGTCAAGGACTCTCCGAAGGGTACTGTTTCTGCCTCCCGTGATGAACCAGCAGTGGCCTTGCTGCGCTAGCTGTTGGAGTTCCGATGTTAAGTAATGGACCTGGTCTTTGTCTTGTCCCCGCAGATGTGCTTCCCCGATGATGCGGGACAGTTGGCTGTATCCGGTGTGGTCGCGTACCAGGATGGGTAGCAACGCGGCTGTTTCGTCTGCTTTGTGGTGTTTTTTGCTGAGGGTGAGTTCTGCCCCGAAAACGGTTCCTAGGGTTGGTCTTTTGGGAATTATTCCGGCAGCACAGTCTTCTTCCAAGTAGCGCACTGCTTCTGCTACTTGCACAGCCGAATATAATCCGTCACGTTCCAGGACACCGAGGGAACTTAGCCCCAAGTTCCAGGCTTCTTGCACAAGTTTTTGGGGGGTCGCAGCACCGGTGAGGAAGGTGTAGGAACTATGCGCATGCAATTCTGCGAACTGGGAACACATTAGTACTCCCCCTCTATGTACCAGGTTCCTTGCTGGCAATTGAGCAGAAATAGGTTGTTGTGTACTGCCACCTGCAGCAGCGCATATCGTTCGGGGTGGGCGCTCCACCAGGCATCATTAATAGTCCACGGGCCTGCCCAGTTAATGATTTTGTGGGAGACGTTGCCGACTTTTACATGATGTGGTGGCGCACTGAGGGTGCCTCTTCCGGAGACTGTGATGTGCTGCTGGGAAGAGTCATAGAGTCCTATTTTTTGGTGCTGGCGGTGAACCGGCAGGGGCGCTAATAGTTTTCCTTCCCAGGGTGCGTGCGCTGCTTTTTTATTGTCTTTTGTGGGTTCGTCCCCGTAAGGAAGCCACATGATGCGACTGTCGGCACCCCACCCTCCACTGGGCACCGGATGCAAAACCTCCGCCCCGCCCAGCAAACCTTGAACTCTGCTTACACACTTTTTGCGCTTGACGTCTTGCTGGGTATCACCACTCCATAAGTCTGGTTGGTGTTCGCCAGCGTAGTGGGTTTCTACCGGGGCAATCCACACGAATTGCAATGCTGCTGACGGTGTTGTGTGCTGTTTTTTCCGGGCAGTGAACCACCCATCGATTTGCCACCGCATACGGTCTGCGATGGCACTTGCGGAAAGTGGTTCTTCACACCTCCACACACGGGTAAGCGTGTGGTGACCGGTAGTGGTAGCACCTATTTCTACGGCCGTGCAACAGAGCCCTTGGGCATTAAGTTTGGCGTGTAGTTTTACCGCCAACCGGCGAGCCAGAAAGGCGGCTTCATCTATTTTCACGAGGGGCGGAGAGCATTCCTCACGCACCTCCATTTGTTGAGGCACCGGGAGGGGGAGAACTTTCCGGTTAGCGTGTCCAGACAGCATGTCATAGACGTCACGGGCCCCTCTTCCGAAGCGTTGCACAATATCGCGCCGCGGAATTCGCTGCACATCGCCAAGCGTGTTGCACCCCATTTGGGATAGTGTTTCTGCGAGATAGGCGCGAGTTTGCGGGTAGGGCAGTGTTTCTTCTTCGATAAGGGCAGCAAGAGGAAGCTTTTCCACAAAATCGTTTGTGCGGAAAGGCGCAACTTGTATATCGCGGGGTGCAGCCCAAATGGCAGCGGGTACATTATCTGCAATCCCCAGGTGGCACTCTATTCCGGCGTCTTCCAGCTCCGTCAACAGCACTTCACAGGCCTGTTCTTCGGAACCGTAGAACCTAGCCACTGCGGCAGCAGTAATGGTGATGAGTCCGGGGCGCAGAATCTCCATCCGGGGAGTAACGCTGAAGCAGCGCTGTACTATTTCTTCAAACCAGCGTGCATCTCGATCTGGGTCCTCCACTGCAACTAAGGCTTCGGGACATGCTGCTTCCGCATCACGTTGCTTATCCCCTACCGCTACTCCGTTTTGCCGTGCTGCGCGGTTAGCTGCCACCACATAGTGCTGCCGGGTGATAAAAACTGGAGTGGTAAATTCTTGTTGCGTTTCCAAAAGAAGTGCTGTGGTGGGCCACTCTGGAAAAAGGCACGCGATTGTGCGGGCTTCAATCGAAACAGTTTTAGATGGCATGGGAAAGAACCACCTGCTTGGGCCGGGATGGTACCGACTGCACTGTCTGCACAGGTAAAGCCACATCATAGGAAGGTCTACCAATAGTCCACTGCAGGGTGCGCGGTGGGCTTTGCTTCTTGTGAATATCTACCCGAAAAGTGAGGGTGGAGAGGCGGCCGTAACCGTGCTGCATCCCCTCCCCTGCTATGAGCTCTGTAGAAATATGTAGTGCAGCCTGCGGCCAAGAGGTATGCATCACCAATAAGGTGCCGTCAGCTTCCCGTATTTTGCTTTCATAGCGCTGCACTTTTTGCGGAGTGAGAAAAGTGTCTGCACAATCTACAACCACTAAATCGAAACCAGCAGCTAGCACCATGGCTATCCCGAGACTATCGGGGCCTGGGTGCGGTACCCATACGAGGTTGTCCAGTTTGGCTCCAAGTTCATAAGCAGCCGACCAACTCGCATCCGGAAAACCCACCAAAGCAATAGTCTGGTCAGCAGCACTTATCCCCGCTATACACCCCATAAGCCCCTGCATAGAACCATCCAGTTGTGTCACCTTATGGCGGGGCAGTCCCTCTGTTCCGATAATTTCTTGCCACGCACCCACTGCGGTAACGCCGGGAAGATGTGACCGCTGGACACCTCTGTTGGGGTTATTAAACTGCGCTATTTGGGCCTTCAAAAAGGAGATAGTTTCTTCCCTAGTACTTCCTTCTGGAACAGCCGCCAACGCATTCTCCATGCCGTCACACCTCCTCCCACATGATGAAAACATTCGTTACAACTATCGAATGCCAGTGCTATATCTTCTCTATTTAACTGTTTAAATTCCAAGTATTTAGAACATACGTTCGATTTAAAATTTAGTCAATAGGTGTAACAAAAACATCAGAATGGCAACCCTCTAACAACCCAGAGCGATTCCCTGGAATAAACATTTTGCACTTTCGGTTGAATAGAGTGCCGATCCAATGTCTATGCGTTAAATAAGCGAAGGGAACGGGTATGAGCAACGCATCCGAACAACAATATGATCCGCTGGTCGACGACTATGAACAGTGGTATGTCGATAATTCTGCGATTTTTCAGGCAGAAGTAGAGGCGGTAAAAGCCGTCAGCCCTAACTTTGACAACGCTCTTGAGGTAGGAGTAGGTACCGGTCTTTTTGCTGAAAAGCTAGGTACTCAAAATGGCTTAGACCCCTCGGCCCCAATGCTAGAAAAAGCAGCTCAACGGGGAATTAAAGTTACCGAAGGGGTCGCTGAGGAGCTTCCCTATGAAGACGATAGCTTTGACGGTGTTTACTTCATCACGGTTGATTGCTACCTAAACCTTCCCAAGGCTTTCAGCGAAGCGAAACGTGTTTTGAAGAAAGATGGCGCCGTCGTCATCGGAACTCTCGACTGGTCCACCCCGGTCGGGAAAGCCCGCCGCAAAAGCCATGCGGACAGCCCCTATTACCAAGGCATCGACTTTAACAGCGCAGAAGACATCAAACGGGAGCTGGCCGCAGCTGGTTTCACTGTGGAAGAGAGTCGCCAAACTGTCTTCACCATGGCAGGAGACCAAAGCAACACCGCTACCCGTCACCCCATTCGCGAAGGCACTGGTGACGGCTACTTCGCAGCTATTCGCGCGCGAGTGAACAAGTAACTATTAAGTACTTTTCTCTCCTTGTTTTAGAGCTATTACAGTAGGTCAAAAGAAGCCCCCGGAAACTCCGGGGGCTTCTTTCTTCAAGTTTTATCTACGTTTTTTGCCGGACATTAGTCGCGGATGATGAGGCGGTTGCCGCGAACCTCTTCTGCGTCCTTCGGTGCAGGCTCTTCAACAATACCGCCGACCGGCATCTGGGCTACCAGCTTCCACTCTTCGGGAAGACCAAAAAGTTCCCGTACCGAGTTATCGATAACCGGGTTGTAGTGCTGGAGACTCGCCCCCACTTTGAGGGAAGCTAGTGCAGACCACACATTGGACTGGAGCATGCCGTTGGCGTGCTGCGACCAAATCGGGAAGTTACCAGCGTAGGAGGGGAATTGCTCCTGCATGCCCTCAATGATGCTTTCATCATAAAAGTACAGAATGGTGCCGTCACCAGCAGCAAAACCATCAATCTTCGAGCGGTCTACTTTGCCATCAAAAGCTTCGTAGATTGCATCCCAAAGCGCCTGGTTCTTCTCTCCCCACACAATGACAACACGTGCGCTTTTCATGTTGTAGGCATCTGGGGTGTGTTCCACAATCTCGGCGACTAAATCTTCAACCTCTTCACGGGAGACAGGAAGATTATCGTTAATGGCGTAGCGGCTACGCCGATCTTTCAAAGTTTGCAAGAACTGTTCGGTCTGAGTGGACTGCGTCATAAAGTCTCCTTGAGTATCGGGGGCTTTGTTTCTGCTATAAATTTTGATTACAGCAGTTGTGCCACAAGAAGCGTGGTTCACCCCTTACAACCAAAAAGTCCCCACCGCTATTCCTATTTAGTTAGGTAACCCTAAAAAGTTCCCCGAAAGAGCGATTTACTGTTCCTGTGTCTCCAAGCCCATAAGATGTTTTTGCATCACAGCCGCAACATCATCCCGAAACTGGGTAACACAAGCCCCATAATCAGCCTCACTGTGAGGAGCGGGAGGGTACATGGGTGGCAGGATCTCTATGCGATAACCTAACCGTCCGCGCCGCAGAAAAGTTATAACTTTGTTCCGCAAGCTGCGGCTAGGGTCCCGATACTCCGGCACCGCCACCATCGGCAAAACCGGTGCCTGCAAAGTAACCGCAACGTGAAAAGCCCCCTTATGGAATGGCTGCAGGTTGCGTTCGTACGGACCGATATCCCCCTCCGGATAAATGACTACCGAATTACCCCTATCAATCTGCTCCTCCACATTCCGATTGAATTGGTCCCGCGCCTGTTGGCTGCCGCGCAGCACCGGAATACAACCCACTCCGGCAAGAATTTTGCCTGCAATAGGAATATCGAAATTTTCCTGCTGCGTAGTAAACCGGAGGTAGCGGGGTAAAAGTGGCACTGACACCATGCCGCAATCGAGAGCGTGGGTGTGGTTTGCAACCACAATGCCGGAGGAAAACTTCTCCAGGTTATGTTTACCAACAATGCGGCAATGCAGAATATAAGGAATCAAAATTACTTTTCCCAAACCAACAGCAAAGCGGTAAAGGCAAGCCTGTAGAAATTCCTTAACACTTACGTATTGGCTCAACGAGCAGTCCACCTAAAGAAGCTCTTGCGGGGAGGCTTCTTCCAGTAGGCCTCAATAGCATCGTGGAACATTTTTTCCATCTCTTTACCGGATTTCTGCATGCGGTATTGCTCGGCGGAATGTGCATACGCGTCTGACATTTCCTGACGCTCGGCCGGGTGCTCAATCCAGTAATCAATTTTGCGGGCGAGGTCACGGGGATTCTCGGTTTCAAAAAGACTCCGCTTATCCAGTGCGAACTGTCTTGTTGCAGACTTTTCGGAGTTAGCAATTACTGGTACTAATCCCGTCGCCATGGACTCCAAGCAGGCAATGGCTTCGATTTCGATAGTGGCCGTGTGCACATACAGATCACAATTCTGCATGAGCCGAATGAGCTCTTTATGGTCGTAGTAATCAAAACTTGGGGGCCGATCGAGGCTACTGCCCCGCTGTTCCAGCATCTCCTCGTCGGAACCACTACCTGCAAAAAAGATGCGGATATCTTTGGCGTACTTTGAATAAGGAATTGCGTCGATCAGCGTCTTTTGGTTCTTTTCGGGGGCTAGCCGACCCACCATCAAAATATCGAAAGTAGATTTTTCTTCCGGATACTGTTTGCGCGGCAATAGCGGCGGCTTGAAGTTACTGCCAACCCCATTAGAGATAACGAAAAGTTTCGCGGATTCTTCATAGCCATTCATCTCCAGCTGGGAACGAATGAACTCGGAGGGGCAGTGGATGAAAGGAATGTATTGATAAAACCTACGGTAGAGCCAACGGTAGAGGGCATGCGTCATGTAGTTGGTGCCAAAAATAGCCTGACTTACGTTATAGGTAATGTTTTCCGGCTGAATATGGAAAGCTCCCGTGACCGGAATCCCTTTTTTGCGAGCAAACTTGATGGCTTTTTTCTCAAGCTGCCACGGCATAAAAACGTGGACGACGTCAGCCCCATCGAATGCTTCATTAAAAATTTTCTTATCGGCTTTGGCGAATTGAAAATACTGCCGCTCAGAAAAGTGTCGCACAATGGGAATCTGGCGCTCTTTTACCGGGAAGAAATTTTCATCTACCTTTTTTATCTCTTCAAGATAGCCTTTGCGTTTATTCCACCAGGTAGCATTCCGGTCCAGTGCCACCACACGCACCGTGTGACCTTGCTTTTGGAGCTGTTTGCGCATCCGACGCGCAGAGGTAACTACCCCGTTTCGTGTGTCCTTGAACATATCAGTGACAAAGACCACGGTTAACGTATCTTTGGGGTCTGTGCTCATCAAATATTCCTCAAAGTTTATGGAAGCTTCCTTCAGACTAACGTACTTGATAGAGAGTTTCGATACGTGCTGCCTGTGAGGATGCAAAACTCCTTCATTTCTAAAAAAACTACAAAGAAACCTTCCATCTGGAGAAGTTCCGCAGGAAGGCTTCAGTGCATAATGCTGGAGTCACATCCTAGAAGGGTGTTACTCCCATTCAATTGTTCCTGGTGGCTTGGAGGTACAGTCCAAAACCACGCGATTAATCTCGGGGACTTCATTGGTAATACGGGTAGAGATCTTTTCTAGTACGTCATAGGGGATGCGCGTCCAATCGGCGGTCATTGCATCCTCGGAACTGACAGGGCGCAGAACTATGGGGTGCCCATAAGTGCGTTGGTCGCCTTGTACTCCCACAGAGCGAACATCCGCCAACAACACCACTGGGCACTGCCAAATCTCATCGTCGAGACCGGCGGCCGTAAGTTCCGTGCGGGCAATTTCATCCGCAGCACGCAAAATTTCAAGACGCTCTTTGGTCACTGCGCCCACAATGCGGATACCCAGGCCAGGGCCGGGGAACGGTTGCCGAGACACAATAACTTCCGGAAGCCCCAGCTCGCGTCCTACTGCCCGCACCTCGTCTTTAAACAGTGCACGCAACGGTTCGCAAAGCTTGAATTCAATATCTTCCGGCAAACCACCAACATTGTGGTGGGACTTAATATTTGCAGTACCCGAACCTTCCCCAGACTCAACCACATCGGGATAAAGCGTACCCTGCACCAAAAAGTCTACGGTTGTATCCTGGTCGGCATTATCACCAAGCACAATGCTGACGGCATCTTCGAAAGTGCGGATAAACAGCCGACCAATAGTCTTGCGTTTGGTTTCCGGATCCGTGACGCCCTCCAACTCGGAAAGGAATTTCTCTTCCGCGTCGATGGTGACGAGCCGAGCCCCGGTAGCCTCCACAAAATCCTTTTTGACCTGTTCCTTTTCACCGGCACGCAGCAGACCATGATCAACAAAAACGCAGGTGAGTCGATCCCCGATGGCACGCTGTACTAAAGCGGCAGCAACGGCAGAGTCCACTCCGCCAGACAAACCACAGATGGCGTGGCTCTCTCCGACCTGTTTCTTCACTTGGTCAACAAGCTGGCTGACAATATTCTCGGTGGTCCAGTTTTGTTCCAACCCCGCTACCTTGGTCAAGAAATTAACAAGAACTTCTTGGCCGTGGGGAGAGTGCATAACCTCCGGATGATACTGCACACCAGCAACGCGCCGCTCCAGATCCTCAAACGCAGCAACTGGCGCCCCTGCGGTAGCAGCAGAAACAACACACCCTGCCGGGGCTTTTTGTACTGCATCACCGTGGCTCATCCATACCGGATGGGTCTCCTCCAGGTTTTGCTGCAACACCCCACCTTTACCGGAGGGAGTGTCCAGCAGCTGCAACTGGGTACGTCCGTATTCGCGGCCACCAGTTTTCTCCACTACCGCACCTAAGTGCTTAGCCAAGTACTGGAACCCGTAGCAAATACCGAAAACCGGGACACCCATATCCAAAACAGCCGTATCCATGGCAGGAGCATCCTCTGCATAAACGGAGGATGGTCCACCGGAAAGAATAATTGCTGCCGGGTTTTTGGCTTGAAACTCCGCCAGCGTGGCAGTGTGCGGGATGACCTCAGAGTAAATATTGGCTTCCCGTACCCGCCGCGCAATCAGCTGCGAATACTGTGCCCCAAAGTCAACAACGAGAACAGGTTGTGGTGAGCTCACCAGTTATCCCTTCTTTAGCTCCAATTAGTGCACAGAAAGCTGTACGCGCTGGAATTCTTTCAGGTTGGTGTATCCGCATTTAGCAACAGAGCGGCGCAGACCACCAGCCAGATCGCAGGTTCCGAAGGGCTCTGAGGAGGGGCCAGTCAAAACCACCTCAAGGGAGGGGCCAGAGTATTCTTCCCCCTCTTCTTCGTATTCGTCGAGCACTGGAACTACTGCACCACGCGGGTTGGCGGGGTGAGCAGCCACAATCGGCCAGTAAACGCCGTGGGCGGCAGATTCTTGTGCCTGCGCCAGCATGGGGCCAGCCATGACTGCGTCCGCACCACAAGCGATCGCCTTAGCAATATCACCCGAAGAGTTCAGGTCGCCAGACGCTATGACGTGCACGTAGCGGCCACCAGTTTCTTCCATATAGTCGCGCCGGGCAGCAGCTGCATCGGCGATAGCGGTGGCCATGGGGACGTTAATACCGAGGACCTCTCCGGTGGTGGTGATGCCTTCAGTGGCGCCATATCCCACAATGACACCGGCAGCGCCGGTCCGCATGAGGTGCTTGGCAGTGTGGTAGTTCACGCAACCGCCAACCACGACTGGGATGTCGGTGCCGTGCACCAGATCCTTGATGTCGAGGGGCAGCTCGGTGCCGTCAGTCGTGTACTGGGCGGAGATGAGGGTGCCTTGCACGACCAGCATGTCCATGCCTGCGTCCACAAGTAGCGGACCGAGTTCGCTGGCACGCTGTGGGGAGACCCGCACGGCGGTCACAACACCGGAGTCGTAAATCTTTTTAACCGCAGCGGTCAGGAGTTCTTCCTTGATGGGTTCCTTATTGAGTTCCTGCAGGAACGCCACGGCGGCGGTGGGGTTGTCGTTGTCAAGAGCAATTTCTCGAACTTGAGCGATTTTTTCTTCTGGGTTTTCCCAGCGAGCCCACAGTCCTTCACCGTTGAAAACACCGAGTGCGCCTTGTTTGCCCATTTCGATAACGAATTCGGGAGAGGCCAATGCATCGGTGGGGTGTCCCACAATCGGCATATCGAAGCGATAGGCGTCGATTTGCCAGTCTAGGGAAACATCCCGGTGGCTGCAGATCGGACGGGACGGGACAATAGTGATGTCCTCAAGCTCGTAGGTTCGAGCAGCCTCGCGGCCAATTCCAATTTCTACGACATCGCGCATTTAAATTCTCGCTCCTTTAGCGAATTTGATAGTTGGGAGCAGCCACAGTCTGCTTAATGTCATGCGGGTGGCTTTCCCGCAGACCAGCAGCAGTGATCTGAACGAATTGAGCTTCTTGAAGCTGTTCCACTGTGTGTGAGCCGGTGTAGCCCATGGCGGCACGCAGACCACCAACAAGCTGGTGTAGGACGCTTTCCAGGGGTCCTTGAACCGGGATACGGCCCTCGATTCCTTCTGGAACAAGCTTGTCTTCCGAAAGAATATCGTCCTGGAAGTAGCGATCCTTCGAGTAGGAACGCTTCTCTCCCGTCAGGCCGCGGCCTTGCATAGCTCCCAGTGAGCCCATGCCGCGGTAGGTCTTGAACTGTTTACCATTGATCAGCAAAATCTTGCCGGGCGCCTCGGGCGTACCAGCCAGCATCGAGCCCAACATGACGACGTTTGCGCCAGCCGCAATAGCTTTAGCAATATCGCCGGAGTACTGCATGCCACCATCGGCGATAATCGGAACGCCGGCCTCTTTGGCGACGCTGGCGGCTTCCATAATGGCAGTGATCTGAGGTGCTCCCACTCCAGCAACGACGCGGGTGGTGCAGATGGAGCCAGGACCAATACCCACCTTAATGGCGTCGGCACCAGCCTCAATCATGGCTTTAGCTGCTGACCGAGTGGCCAGGTTGCCACCAACAATCTGGACCCGATCCCCGAATTCCCGCTTCACTCGGGACACCATTTCCAGAGCCCGGTTGTTGTGAGCGTGCGCAGTATCAACTACCAGCACGTCTACTCCCGCATCCACGAGAGCGTGGGCGCGGATCCAGGAATCTTCGTTGGTACCAATGCCAGCACCGACCCGGAGACGACCGTCGTCGTCTTTAGTGGCATGCGGGTATTGCTCGGTCTTGACGAAGTCCTTCACAGTGATAAGACCGGTGAGCTTATTGTTGCTGTCTACGATCGGCAGCTTTTCGACTTTGTGGCGGCGCAGCAGGTTGAGAGCAGCATCTGCGGTAACGCCTTCTTGTGCGACGACCAGCGGCATGGGGGTCATAATGTCGGCCACTTTGGTATTGGGGTCGACTTCGAAACGCATGTCGCGGTTGGTGCAAATACCGACCAGGGTGCCGTCCTCTTCCACTACTGGAAGACCCGAAATGTGGAATCTGCCGCAGAGGTCGTCAACCTCTTTAATGGTCATATCTGCGCTGCAGGTGACGGGGTCGGTGACCATACCGGCCTCGGATCGCTTCACGTTCTCTACTTGTGCAGCCTGATCTTCTACAGAGAGGTTGCGATGCAGGATACCGAGCCCACCGTTGCGAGCCATCGCAATGGCCATTCGGGACTCGGTGACGGTGTCCATAGCGGCGGACAGAATGGGAGTGTGCAGAGTAATTTCGCGAGTGAGTTTGGTGGAGGTATCAACTGCTGAAGGAATGACATTTGATTCCGACGGCAGTAGTAGAACATCGTCAAAGGTCAACCCAATCATGGCGACCTTTTCAGGATCATCTCCCCCGGTTGAAATCCGATTCCGAAAAGTGGGCATGTTACCTCCTGAAAGCACAAGCTGAATACGCCGCTATGGTCTCTTGTTAAATAGAATACCCGTCCCAGTGCATATCTCCGAACGAAAGAATTCTATTTCGACACGAGTGCTCAAAATGCGGTTTACGCTTATGTTATGAGAAGTCCCGCGGACCCGTTTGATTTGCCGCCGGATCCTTTTAACAAAGAGGACGATCCCTCGTTTTTCCTGGATCCGGTAGATCCGCCTATGGAACTTTCCACGGAAGATCTGGTGGAGATTCAAACCGAGTTGCGGGAACTGAATATGTTCAAAAAAATTCTGGGTTCGCAGGGTATCCGGGGGCTCGTCAACTACTGCGAAGACTGTGGAGAATTCCATTATTACGACTGGAGTATTCTGCTCTCCCACTACCAACAACTGCTGGTAGAGCGACAATCGCAGCCACACGAACCGGCCTATGGGGTGGATCCGTCACTCTATGTGAGCTGGGATTACTGCCGCGGATATTGCGACCGTGAAATGTTTGGGAAACCGAATCCCTTCCGGCAGGAGCACCGGCACGAAAACAGCTGATCTGCTGGCTGTTTCTACTTTTCTTTAGTTTCCCGGTTGGTGTCCGGATTTTCGACTGGCCGCGGCTCAGATGTAGCGGTGGCGGAGCTTACTGCTGTTTCCTCGTCCTCTGTAGTGTCTTCAGTGGTTTCCACGGAGGTGGTTTCTACACTCTGGGAAGCAGGGGTTGACGGTGGGGTGCTTGTTTTTTCCTTCGGCTGATTCACGGCTTTGCGCGTATCATCCAAATTCTTTTGCACGTCGTCACGCCGGAAGTCAGTTCCGATGGAATCGAGTCGGCCTTGCACCCGATCGAGGACGCGGTTGGCTTCTTCTTCCTGCCCGGCTTCACCCAGCGCACGCGCCCGCTCAATATCCTGGTTGAGGTAGGTGGCGAGCTCAATATCTTGGGCGTTGCTAGTGAAGAGCGCCTGGTTAACTGACCACAGTGGATCGTTAATACCAGCAGATTGGATAGCTACGGTGAGACCACCTGCAGCCAAAACCAGGAAGGCCGCCGCCCCTGCCAGGGCACGCATGGCTTCCTGCTTCCAGGTGCGGCCAAAGCGGCGTTTGGAAATGTCTACGACTTTATCGTCGTCTGCTGCTTCTGCAGCAGATTCTGCGGAGGCTACCGCGGGTTGTGGAAGAGGAGTTTCATCCCCTAGCCCTAAAAGCGAATCCAGAGTCGGAGTGGGCGGGATGGGAGTGGCACCGATGTGGCCACGCCAAGCGGTGAAGAGTTCAGTGAGCTCGGGCGCAATGTCTTCATCACTGGCGGGAGTCTGCCCGGCGGCGAGGAAATCAAAGTAACGGTCGGCAGCACGCAGCGCACGCAGATCCTCTTCGCTGGGAGCCGTGCGTGAATTGTCTTGCTGATCAGCCATTTACTTTTCCTCCTCTCCAGGTGTTGCGGTGTCTTCTTCCACCTCGTCTTCCGGCATAGCCGAAAGCTCTTGTTTTCTTTCGTGCAGCTCTTCTCGGAGCTTCTTGAGGGCGCGGAACTGGGCTACTCGCACCGCACCGGGAGTTGACCCCAGAACGGAGGCTGTTTCGGCGGCGGACATGCCCACGATGACACGCAGCCGCACAATTTCGCGAGCCATAGGAGAAAGGGTATTGAGAAGGTCCACAATCTCTTCCGCACTTTCACTTTGCAGAGCTAAAGATTCGGGACCGTCACTTTTCTCTTCTAATTCAATGCTCTCATCTAGAACATCGTTTGGATGTCTGAAAGCGTTACGTTTTGCATCAGCAACTTTGTGGGCGGCAATGCCATAAACATAAGCCATGAAAGGGGAGCCTTGATCCTCATAGCGAGGCAACCCCGTCACTACCGCTAAACAGATCTCTTGGGCCACGTCATCTGCTGTCGCGAAGCCCGGCGCGGACCATGTTATGCGGGATCGGCAATAGCTGATGACGGCCGGGAAAATAGCGCGCAACAATTCGTTCGTGGCAGCAGCGTCGCCCTCTTGGGCGGCGGCCACGAGCGGCGCTAAAGTATCATCCGGCGGTGCTACCAATCATTGGTCCTTCCCGTGTGGACTGAACGGTGGACAAGGGACGTCCCCGTAGCCATATACCTACACAATAGCGAAGAGTTTATTCAGGGTAGTAAGCACCGCGTTCATTCAACTGTTCGCGCAGCTGTCCAATGTGCTCATCCCAGTAGGCGGCATCTTCACCTGGGAGATTGCGTAGCAGCATGGCGGCAGCCCACTCAAGGGGCAGAAACTTGTTGTTTCGTGCTGCTGAAAAAGCAATTTTGGCCTTGTCACGGCCCTCTTCTGGCGCTAGTCCGCTGGTGGCGGCAGCTTCTACAAGTAAAGATTTGACTTGATGCCGGGGGGAAAACCAGTGTGAGGAAAGTTCTACCGCTTGTTTGCCAAAAGTTTGGGCTTCGTTCCAGTTTCCTTCCGCCATGGCAACCTCGGCACTCACCCAGGAGTGGCGGATGGTTGCACGCACTGTATGCAGGCCACAGTAGACCCATAGAGAATTGTCTGCCTCGGTTCCCACCATGCGTTGCAGCTCCATCGGGAATGGGTATTCGTGGAGGGCCGCGAGAACATCATCACCCTGGTAGAGGAGCTCCTGTGCCGACCCGGAAACGTTTTCCCCTAAGGTGTCTGCCGTCCTTCCGGTGGTGGCATCAGCAAGGGCCAGGAGTTGCAAATATTCGGCAGTGTCGGGTGCCAGTCCCGTGTCTTCCCGCGGCAGTTCTTGCCGCATGAGTTCTCTGGCTTGGTCGTCTAGTGCGGCGGCATCCTGGTGGCGTCCGGCTTGCCTCTCCCAGGATGCTTGGGTGGCGGAACAGAGTGCCGTCACCAGGTAGCGATCCGGAGCAGGCAGATTTTGGGCTGTGTCCATGACGGTAGCCAACATCCCTGTGGCGTTACCGTAGAAGCCGAAACCGGCGGTGTCGACGGCGGTCCACCACTGTTGCAAGCAGGACCAAGTCTCGGTGCTGCCGGTGGACGCGGTAGGTGCTGTATCCATGAATCCTCCTGCACGTTGTCTGTGCTTAGGCGATAGCTTCCAGGCTACCTTTTTACGGCACGAAAAACCCCGCCACTGGTGGGCGGGGTTTCTCGGTTATGGCTTTAGTGAAGAGTAGAAACTCCAGCGTCAGTTTCGTGCTTCTTGCCGCCGGGGCCTGGTTTTTCCACGATGGATACCTCCGTGGTGAGAACCATGCGCCCAACAGAAGCTGCATTCGTTACTGCTGAGTGCGTCACCATGACCGGGTCAATAATGCCAGCAGGCATCAATTCACCGTATTCACGGGTGGCTGCGTTGAACCCTTCGCCAATTTTCAGGTCTTTTACCTTCGACATGACGACTGCGCCGTCAACACCAGCATTATTGGCAATCCAATAAAGCGGTGCACACAGTGCTTTCGCCAATATCCGGGCACCGAGAGCCTCATCGGGCTGTTCGATGGTATCCGCATATTCCTCAATACGGGTGGATATCTGGGCGAGAACGGCTCCGCCTCCCGGGATGATGCCCTCCTTGATTGCTGCTTGTGCAGCGTGGATGGCGTCATCGACGCGGGATACCTTTTCGGTGAACTCGGTATCCGTACTTGCCCCCACCTTGATGACAGCAACTCCTCCAGCAAGACGGGACAACCGTTCGCCCATCTTCTTCTTATCCCACTCCGAGGAGTAGTTTTCGATAAGGGTGCGGAGGTACTGGCGGCGTTCCTCAATCTCTTCCGGGGTTCCTCCACCGTCGGTGATGACGGTGCTCTTATTGGTCACTACGACACGTTTCGCGGTGCCCAAAATATCGAGGCCGGAATCCTTAAGGTAAACACCAGTTTCGGGATCAACCACGGTCGCTCCCGTCACTGCCGCCAAGTCATGCATGAATCCGGTGCGGCGTTCCCCGAAGTAGGGGGCCTTGACGGCCACCACATTCAGAGTTTTCCGAAGCGCATTCATGATGAGCGCAGTAAGTGCGTCACCTTCGACATCTTCCGCAATGACCAGCAAAGGCCGCTTACTCTCCATCACTTTCTCCAAAAGCGGAATGAGAGTGGGCAGTGAGCTGAGTTTCTCGCGGTGGATGAGGATATAGGGGTCTTCTAGTTCCAGTCGGGGTGTTTCGGAATTTTCGGCAAAGCTGGGTGACAGATAGCCTTGGTCGAATTCCACACCCTCGGTGAGAACTACTTCAGTTTCAGTTGATTGGCCCTCTTCAACGGCAATGGATCCGTCGAGACCAACCAAATCCATGCCGCGCGCTACCATGTCGCCAATACTGTCGTCTCGCGCGGATACGCTTGCCACCTGGCGAACCTGATCTGTGTTCTCAACGGGAGTAGCTACCGCTTGTAGCACATCCACGGTTTTCTCCGCAGCAAGTTGGATGCCGCGGCTCAGTTTCACAGGGTTCGCTCCTGCAACCACATTGCGGAGCCCCTCACGGATGAGGTGTTGCGCAATGACTGTTGCAGTGGTTGTGCCGTCTCCCGCTACGTCGTTGGTTTTGATAGCAACGGTTTTCAGAAGTTGGGCACCAAGATCCTCGAAAGGATCCGACAAGTCAATGTTGCGAGCAATAGCGACACCATCGTTGATGACGGTGGGGCCGCCGATTTCTCGCTCCATCACAACATTGCGCCCACGTGGACCCAATGTGACTTTTACGGTGTTGGCAAGTTGATCAACGCCAGAAAGCAACAGGGCACGGGCAGTTTCGTCAAAAGCAATGAGCTTGGACACTACGCGACTCCCTGTCGATTACTACTTGGTGACGACTGCGAGCAGGTCACGGGAAGAAAGGATGAGGTATTCTTCGCCCTCATACTTGATTTCAGTTCCGCCATACTGGCTGTAGAGGACGACGTCGCCTTCCTTCACATCCAGCGGAATACGGCTTTTACCGTCTTCGTCCCAGCGGCCGGGGCCGACTGCCACGACAGTGCCCTCAAGAGGCTTTTCCTTAGCGGAATCCGGAATCACCAGTCCAGAAGCGGTGGTGGTCTCAGCCTCGATGACTTGAACGAGAATCTTGTCCTCGAGCGGCTTAATGTTCGCCACGATGACCCTCCAAAAAGATCAGAAGTATTTCGATTTATCTGCACTGAAGGGTTGAACCAGCTGTCGCGGGTAGCTAGCTCATTCAATGCTATTTAGCACTCTACATCGCTGAGTGCTAGCCTTCAACATTCTTCTACAACTACCCTCCGGAAGTAATGACGCACCTTTTAGGGGCAAAAATATCTTGGCTAATGGGAACGAAACAAGTTTAAGTATCGTTATATATAAGTAAGTGCCGCATCTAGTTACTCTCGAGAGGATTCCTCCATGGCCGACAACATCACCCCGAACCCTCAGGGTGTTGCAGGACCAAACCCCGCAGACGCAAACCCACCGTACTCTTTTGAACAACCGCGCCCCGGAGCCGAAGGATACTCCCCCAATCCCTATGGGCAGCAAAGCTGGCCACAAGCTAGTGCATACCCACCGGCGCAGCCGTACGGTGGACAAATGCCGCAATACCCCGGAGGAACGCCTCCACAGCAATATGGAGCTCCGCTTCCTCCGGCATACCAACCTTATGGTCGTCCACGTATCGAGGGAGCAACCGAAAGTGGCACCAATATTCTCGCCATTGTTTCCCTCGTGTTCGGCATTCTGTCCTTCTTCATGCTGCCCATGATTGGCGCCATCGTGGCTGTTGTGTGTGGCCACATCGGTGTCAGCCAAATTGAAAAGACTGGCGCAGAAGGCCGCTCCATGGCTATCGCTGGCCTTTCACTAGGCTACGCAAACATTGCACTGATAATTTTGGTAATTCTTTTGGCTGCAATTTTCTAAAATAAAACCGTATCGCTTCGACCACCCTTGAAAGAGGCAACATTATGGACGAAAACCAAGACACTCAAGCATTCCCTCATCCCCCAGAACCCTCCTACCAAGGAAGTAGCCCCTACGTTTCCAACTTTGGGCCAGCACCGCAGCGTATGAACACGCTGGCTATCGTGTCGCTCGTCCTCGGCATTTCCGGATTTGTGACGGGTCTTCTTACTGCCATCCCGGCAGTGGTCTGCGGACACATCAGCCTGAATCAAATCAAAGAAACTAACGAAGACGGCTACAGCCTCGCCAAGGCGGGCCTCATTCTGGGCTACATCATTATTGGCCTAGCGGTTTTGGCTATACTGGCCGCGATCGTGTTGGTTGTCTTGGTGGTAGCTTTCGGCAACGTCAACATAGACATTAAAGATCTTAGCGACGGAACTATCGCCATGGCTTCTATGCTGTTCTAAGAGGCACCAAAGACTCCGACGTTATTCATTAACGACTGAGATTTCGACCGGAAGACCCGGGTCCGCTGCACAGCTCAGCGGGCTCGGATCTTTCCCATTTGCAATCAAATAGGCGGCTGCCGCTGCAATCATTGCTCCATTATCTGTACAAAAATGCGGAGAAGGCACACGCAACGTAATACCCGCCGCGGCACAGCGCTCCGCAGCTAGCTCCCGCAACCGCGAATTAGCTGCCACACCACCGCCGAGCAGTAAAGTATCCGCACCCGTGTCCTCACATGCGCGTAGCGCTTTAGCCGTCAACACATCAGCTACGGCCTCCTGGAAACTCGCGCACAGGTCGGCAGCATCGACCGTGCCACCGGCCGCCTCCACCTGCTCCACGTGGCGGGCGACCGCAGTTTTCAGACCTGAGAAAGAAAAATCGTAGCGGGAATCCTGCGGCCGCATCATGCCCCGCGGAAAACGAATCGCCTCCGGATCCCCCTGCTGGGCAAGCTTGTCGATAATGGGGCCGCCCGGATATCCCAACCCAAGCAGACGAGCCACCTTGTCGTAGGCCTCCCCAGCCGCGTCATCCAACGTCGTCCCCAGCTCTTCCAAAGGCTCCCCCAAACCACGCACTCGCAAAATCTGGGTATGCCCACCGGACACCAGCAACGCAATCGCATTCTTGGCCGCACCATGTTCGAACGCATCCACAGCCACATGCCCCACCAGGTGGTTCACACCATAAAAGGGCACACCCCACCCCGCTGCATAAGCCTTCGCCGCCGCAGTACCCACCAACAGAGCACCCGCCAAACCCGGCCCAACAGTAGCGGCAACCATATCCGGCTTTTCGATACCGGCCTCCTCTAAGGCAGCCCGCATTGTGGGAACCATGGCCTCCAAATGTGCGCGGGACGCAATCTCCGGCACCACACCCCCGAAACGCTTATGCTCCTCCATAGAGGACGCAACCTTATCGGCAATGAGCTCCACCAATGGCTCTTCACCAGGCCGTGGTGTCACCCGCGCAATCCCAACCCCCGTCTCGTCGCAGGAACTCTCAATACCCAAAACCGTAAAAGGTTCTTTCACCTGAGCAGACATTGCACGCTCCTAAGAAGCTGCGACAGGTAGCCGTCGCATCACAATCGCGTCGGCACCCTGCGGCTGGTAATAACCGCGGCGAACACCGACAACTTCAAAACCACACGTTTTATAGAGGTTAATTGCAGGTTCATTACCCTGCCGCACCTCTAAGAAAACAGCACCTGCTTCCGTCCCCTCCAAAAGAGCAGACAACAGGAGCCGTCCCCACCCAGCACCTTGCACCCGGGGATCCACGGCAATCGTCAAAATCTCATAGTCGGGAATCTCGTTGGCTCTCCCCCGCTGGGCAATCCCCGCAAAACCCACCAATTGGCCCGGCTCCAAATCCCCCGGCAGTTTAATTCCGGCAGACTGCAAATCTTCCGCATTTGCTAACCGGAGCGCCAGGAACCGTGTTGCTTTCTGGTTGATCTCGTCCCGGAAAGACTGCTCACTCCAGGGGCTTTGGTCAGCAAAAACCTTTTCCTCAATACGCGCGCAGGCAGGCGCATCCGCCAAATAAAGGGGGCCTATTCTGCACAAAAATCGTGACATGCTAAACCCCCGGAAACTCGTCGGAAAGGCCGGTGATGGCAGTGGACACGGGGCGGGGACGCGGCGGTACCGCATCGGGGCGCCGCAAATAAAGGGGCTGCAGCGGCTCCGGCTCCGCCTCCTCCAACAACTCGAGTCGCGCGACCGTCACCAGCCCCGCCGGCTGCGGATACTCAATATCGACGTGGGGGGACAGGAAACTGCCGCGGTATTTGCGGGTTCCCGCTACACAAGCAACCCGCGTCACCGGAATGTCGTCGGGTTTGTTCACTGCCGGCCCATCCAGCCGGGCAGGTACCGCCCAGCGCAGCAGCTCCTCCGGATTTTCGGTACCTTCCCGCAGCTCGTCAACCAACAAGCCCTGCAGGGAATATGTTGACCAGTACACTTCGCGGCGGCGGGCATCCGTCACCACCAACAGTTTTTGGGCAGCCAGGGCAGTCTCATCTTGGGCGGTGCGGGCTGCTAACTGTGCGGTGCGCAACTCATCCCAAGCATCCACGGCAATAGCATCCAGGCTGCACACCCCGTAGACGGGAATGTCCAGGGCATCCCCCAAAGATGCGGCCGTAGCTAACCCCACCCGCAACCCGGTGAAAGGTCCCGGCCCGTTGCCGGCCACAATAGCGTCAATGTCGGTAAGCTCCACGCCCGCATCTGTACAGCATTCCAACACGTGCGGAGTGAGCAGTTCACAGTGGGAACGGGCATCGATGGTGACGCGCCGCGCCACAGTCTCTGGGGCACCTTCGCGTTCTACCTTCACCAAACCAGCCGTAACTGCCGGCGTTGAGGTATCTAGCGCCAGGACCAACATGGACGTGTCCTTTCTCCACACGGTAAATATCTGCCCCAAAGCCTACTCGGATAGCTGCAGAGTTTACCTATTCGCGGCAGCTATCCTCGACAGTGGTCCTCGGCAGCTATCGCCAGAAAACCCGCTTATGCTACGGGAGCACGCGGTACGGGTCATCCACCCAGCGCCAGGTGGCGTGGCGTTTATCGGATGCGGGGGAACGCGCCAACGTCACCACCAGCGACCGCTCCACGAGACGCTCCGCAAGTCCCCCACCCCATTCGACCACCACAACCGAGTCAGTAAGCGCCGTGTCGAGGTCAAGCGCGTCCAGCTCATCCAGCAGCGCCTGTCCGGCAGCGGGGCCCTCGCCCATGCCGTCCAACAGTCGGTACGCATCCACATGCACCATTCCCACACCACCCGGGGTACCCGGTTTGTGGGAGCGAGCAATGACGAAACTGGGGGAGGTGACGCGCCCCTGCACGCCCAGGCCTTGGGCAATGCCACGTGCCAACACGGTTTTGCCGGCACCCAAAGCGCCGTCCAGAATAACCAGATCCCCAGCGCGGAGTTGGGCGGCAAGCTCGCGGCCCAGCTGCAACGTGTCATCCTCATGTGGGAGTTCACGCAAGCCCGCTTCACCTGCCGGATGCGACTGCGAACTGGGAACTGTATCGGGGTCGATCTTGACTGGCCGGTGTTCGTAGCGGCGGGTGGTGCGACCACCCACCATGGAAATCACCTCGTAGGGAATGGTTTCCATGAGGTCCGCCCAGTCAAGTGCGGTAAGTTCACCGCGGCTCCCGTCACCAAACAGGAAAGCCTCGTCGTGGGGTTCCACGCCTCCCCCGTCGGGTCCCAGATCCACCACAATCTGGTCCATGGAAATACGGCCTACCTCGGGGAACCGGCGCCCATTGATCGCCACCTCGAGTTTGTTGGCCAGTCGGCGGTCAATACCGTCTGCGTATCCGCACGGAACAATGCCAGTGATCGTGTCGGTGGGGGCATGCCAATCATGGTTGTAGCTCACGCCAGTGCCTTCGGGCAACTGTTTGGTGAGCACGACGCGGCCGGACCAGGTCATTGCCGGCACCAGATCCAAGTCACCCAGCTCCGGCATCGGTGAAATCCCGTAGATCCCCAGACCGGGGCGGGCCAATTCGAATCCCATGCCACCGTGGGTGAGTAACGCTGCCGTGTTGGCGTGGTGGTTGTGGTCTAGTTTCAGCCCGGCGCGACGCCCCATATCTATGGCGGCTCGAAGTGCGTCGGCTTGCCGGTCCGTCACCGGGTTGCCCAGTTCGTCAGCACTGGAGAAGTGGGCCATAAGTCCGCGCAGGTGGATCATGCCGAATGCTTCCGCCTCTAGGAACCGCTCCACCATGTGCGGCCAGTCCGGGATGTTGAAACCGGAGCGCCCCATGCCGGTATCCAGTTTGGCGGTGAGCAGCGCAGAAATGCCGGTGGCTTTCACTGCCTCCAGCACACGGTCCAGCTGCCATTCGGCGGCCACCGCAATCATGAGGTTGGCCCGTAATGCTTCCTCAATGGGGGTTGACGGACCCCACAGCCAGAACAGGACGGGGGCGTCCACAATTCCTGAGTTGCGCAGCTGCATGGCCTCTTCATAAGTGGCACAGCCGAGTTCCACGGCACCTGCAGCCAAGGCAGTTTTGGAGACCTCTATGGCACCATGCCCGTAGGCATCCGCTTTCACCACAGCCATAATTTGGGTATCGCCGGCAAACTTCTGCATGACGCCGATGTTATGTGCGATGGCATCCAGGTTTACTGTGGCAAACAGCTGGGTGGAGGGGGTGAGGATGGTCTCACCGGTGTAGAGAGTCACGCCAAATATCCTATTCCTTACTTAAAGAAATTCTTAAGTACCTTACCAAGGATCCGTTTACTGGATTCCCCTTTCGTTAATTCGCGGCTGAGTTCAGTGCCGAGGGTCTTGGCAGCAGCACGGGTAGCTTTACCGAATTTGGAGTTGCGCCGCTCAGTACGTTTCTTTTCGCGTTCGCGTTCTTTCTTCTCCGCTTCTTTCGCGGCTTTTTCGCGGCGTTTCTCCTCTTCGGCGGCTTTCGCAGCGGCTTCCGCTTCTTTGCGACGAAGTTCCGCGTAGGCCGCCAACAGCTCAGAAGCTGATTCGCGATCCTGTGCGGTCATGTACTTTTCAGCAAGGTCAGAGTCCTGGATTGTGGCCTGCACTTGGGTCGGGTCGGCAGGGCCCATGACGGATTCCGGTGCCCACAGTTTGGTGGGTGCCACTGGGCTGGGACGCCCCTTGGGGTCCAGCACCGTCACGACTGCTTCTCCCACACCCAACTCAGTGAGGAGTTTCTCCAAATTGAAATCCGAGATGGGGAAGGTGGAGACGGTGGCTTTCAAGGCTTTCACATCATCGGGGGTGAATGCACGGAGTGCGTGCTGCACCCGGGAGCCCAATTGTCCCAGTACATCGGAAGGAACATCCTTGGGAGTTTGGGTGACGAAGAAAATTCCGACACCTTTGGAGCGGATCAGTTTTACGGTCTGTTCGATCTGCGCCAGGAACGCCTTCGATGCACCTTCGAAAAGCAGGTGCGCTTCATCGAAGAAGAACACCAGTTTGGGTTTCTCTGCGTCTCCCACTTCTGGAAGGTTGCTGAACAGGTCGTTGAGCAACCACATAACGAAGGCGGAGACTAGCGCCGGGCGTTGCGAGAGTCCGGTCATGCCGAGGAGGCTAATAATGCCGCGCCCATCGGAGTCTTTCCGTAGGAAGTGATCGGTATCGAAGTTGGGGATACCAAAGAATTGGTCTCCTCCCTGGCTGTTGAGCGCAGCTGTGGCACGGAGGATGACACCGGCGGAGGCGGTGGAAACGCCACCGATTTTTTTGAGCCGTTCCTTGCCATCGTCCGTATTGGTGAGGAAGTTGAGGACATCCTGGAGGTCTTTCAGGTCGTCCAGCGGCAAGCCTTGTTTTTTGGCGAACTCGAAAAGCAGCTGCAGAGCCTGGGTTTGGGTGTTGTTGAGGTCCATGGCTCGGGCCAGCAGGAGGGAACCGAAATCTTCCACCCGTGTGCGCACTGGGACTCCGGGGAATTTCTCGGAGGGGGCACCCAGGCTGAGTATTTCGGTGGGGAATGCGGTGGGCTCCCAGTCGTCTTGCCCTTGCGCGGCGGTGCGCTTCAACATCTTGTCACTGGATTTACCGGGGGTCATCAATCCACTGAGGTCGCCTTTAACGTCGGTAATGAACACCGGCACCCCAGCTGCGGAGAGGCGTTCTGCCATGAGCTGCAGGGTTCTGGTTTTACCGGTACCGGTGGCGCCGGCCACCAGGCCGTGCCGGTTCATCATTTTGAGCGGAATACCGATCTTAATATCTGGGTGGTTCTCTTCGTCGATAAGCCCGCAGCCCAAAGTGAGAGTGGGGTCTTCGAAGGCATATCCTTCTGCGAGGGTGACGGCGCGCGGATCTTTTTCTTCTTCCGGATCCGGCTCGGCTTCCGACTCAGCGTCCGCTACTGGCTCAGCGTCTGCTACTGCCGATTCCGCAGGAGTGTCTGCTTCCGGCTCTTCTGCTTCGGCTTTTTCTAGCGCTTCTTCAGCTTTGTCAGCGGCGATAGCTTTCTCGCCCGCATCGGATGCGGCCTTCTTCGCGGCTTTTTTAGCTTCCTTCTTGTCAGCTTTCTCAGGGGTGTCTTCGTCGGCGTTGGCACTGGCACTTTCGGCGGCGGCAGCAGCGGCAGCTAATTCTGCGGCTTTGGCGGCTGCCTCGGCGGCAGCGGCTTTTGCTGCAGCGGCTTCAGCTTTCAGCCGAGCAATTTCGGCGGCCTTGGCGGCAGCTGCAACATCAGGATTTTCAGCAGTAGTTTTTTTCTCAGCCATGCACCTCATCCTACTGGAAAGGTGCTGCACCTTAGAGCTGTAAATTCCGTATAGCTGCAGAAAGATGCTGTGCTAAATCGGAAGCAGTAATGGGGCTGCCCGGATTCGGTCCGGTTCCAGTGCCACCTGCTGCCATCATGGCGGCTCGGGAATGTGCCCGCACTGCTAAAGCTGCTGCTTCTTCCACGCTGCGCCCCACAGTGTTTCCGTGTGCCACCAGGGCCCCGATAACACCACTTAGTACGTCTCCAGAACCCGGTGTGGCCGCCCAAGAGCTACCGGTGTCTTCGGCGAAACAGCCGCCGTCACCCGCAATATAGGTGGCACGGCCCTTCAGCAGGATGGAAATATTTATTCCTTGCGCAGCCCATGCGGCTCGACATGCGGCAACAGCAGCAGGGCGTCCCATTTCTGCGATATCTTCTGTGGTTTCGGGCAAAGGCGTATCTGGAGCAGCAGGATAGGTGGCACATAGCCGCAAGAACTCCCCTGCGTGTGGGGTGAGTAGGGTGGCGGCGGTGCGGGGACGCTCATCCATAAGTTCGGGTCGTTCCGAAATGAGGGTGAGGGCGTCCGCGTCCAGCACTACCGGTTCATTGCGCTGCAAAATCCATTCGAGACGGTCGGCGGCGGCATCATCGGTTCCCATGCCGGGGCCAGCCACCCAGGCATCCACGCGGCCAGCTTGTTTGGGCGAACTGGTGCACACCACATCCGGATGGTGGTGAAGAACCAGGTCGGTGGCGGATCCGCTGTAACGAACCATGGCGGAGGTGGCGGCACACGCCCCGGCGACTGACAACAGTGCAGCACCCGGGTAGGTAACGGATCCGGCGCAGATTCCCACCACACCGGTGCTGTATTTGTTGTCGTCAATGCTGGGTATGGGCCAGCGGTCTGCAACATCAGTGTCAGATAGGAGTTGGAAAGCCGGTGTGTCCCCGGTGAAATCCAGCCCAATATCGACCAGGTAGAGGCGTCCGCATTGGGGACGGGCAAGCACGTGGCAGGGCTTGAGGGCACCGAAAGTAACGGTGGCGACCGGCGCAACGTGTGGTTCGTGAATGACGCCCGTGTCCGGATCAATACCTGTGGGGATGTCGACGGAGAGGATGGGGGTGTTTTGTTGTGCCAGTTTCTGCACGATGGTGGCGGCGGGTTCCCGGATTGCCCCTTTTCCGCCAATACCCACAATGCCGTCAACTGCGAAGGTGCAGCGTTCCACTGCCACCGCCACTGCGTCCTGGTCGTGGACGGGTATGGCATCACCAAACGCATCTTGGAATGCGGTGAGCCCGGCGGTGTGGGTGCGGTCCGGGTTGAGGAGGATGGCGGTGACGGCCACTCCCCGCCGGCGCAGGAAGGTGCCACACCAGAGAGTGTCTCCCCCATTGTTGCCGGCTCCCACCAGCAGCAGCACCCGGTTGCCAGCTACTTTGCCGGTGTGGTGGCGGAGTTCTTGGACGGTGTGGGTGTAGAGGCCGTAGGCGGCCCGCTGCATGAGATCCCCTTCTGGTAGTGCTTGCAGGAGAGGTTCTTCGGCTTTGCGAATACTGTCTGCGCTGTAAACACCAACCATGGTGATCTACTCCTCGGATTCGTTGAGTGTGTGGGGTTGCGTTTTGTTGCGCTCCGGTATGGGGCTCCACAGGAGGCCTAGTCCCAGGCTCGACAAGATAATGATGCCCCCGAAGAACGCCACAATGCCGCCCGCGATGGGGGGATTGGTGGTAACCACTACCAGTCCTCCGATCCAGGCAGCCAGGGAAAGCACCGTGAACACCACCCGTGCCCACAGTTTCCCGCGGATAAGCAGGTAGAGGAGGGCGACGGCGGCAAGGAAACAGGCAGCCACAACCGCTGGAAGGACTCCTGCCGAGCCGTTGGTGGGGGCGAGTCGTTCCGCGATGACGATGATGCCGATGCACACCCCGGCCGCTATGAGCAACCCTATGCAGATGATGGCAAGCAGGTTGGCGACTGGGCTGAGTCCCTGGATCCAGCGTTTCATGTGGGTGTTTCCGGTGTGTGTTTATTCAACGGTGACGGATTTGGCCAGATTGCGTGGCTTGTCCACGTCGTAGCCGCGCTGGGTCGCGATTTCGGCGGCCAGCATTTGAAGCGGCACGGTGGCCACTAGCGGCTGCAGGAGGCTGGGGCATTCTGGGATCCGCACAATGTGATCTGCGAAGGGGATGACGGAGTCGTCTCCTTCTTCTGCGATAACAATGGTGGTGGCTCCGCGGGCCTGAACTTCCTGCACGTTGGACACCATCTTGGAGTGCAGGAGGGGGTGACGTTTGGGGGACGGCATGATGACGATCACCGGTACGCCCTCTTCCAGAAGCGCAATAGGTCCGTGCTTGAGTTCACCGGCGGGGAATCCTTCCGCATGGATGTAGGCGAGCTCTTTAAGTTTGAGCGCGCCTTCCAGTGCCACCGGGTAGCCCACGTTGCGACCAATGAAGAGCATGGTGTCGTTTTGGGCGAAGTGTCCCGCAATTTCGTTGACGTTGTCCCACTGTTCGAGGGTCTTTTCTACCTTTGCGGACATGTTTTCCAGGTCTTGGAAGATCTCCTCGACTTCTTCTGCGTATTTGGTACCGCGGGCTTGTGCTAGCGCCAGCCCCACAAGGTAGTTGGCGGTCACCTGCGCCAGGAAGGATTTGGTAGAGGCGACGGCGATTTCGGGTCCGGCGTGCGTGTAGAGCACGGCATCAGATTCGCGCGGTATCTGTGCACCGTTGGTGTTGCAGATGGCCAGCACGCGGGCTTTTTGGGCGCGGGCGTGGCGGAGCGCTTCCAAGGTGTCGGCAGTTTCCCCGGATTGGGATATCGCAAGCACTAGCGTGTCCGGTCCGAGTACGGCGTCTCGGTAGCGGAATTCGCTGGCCAGTTCAATTTCGACGGGGACACGGGTCCAGTGTTCGATCGCATATTTGGCGAGCATGCCAGAGTGGTAGGCGGATCCGCAGGCCACCACAAAGATTTTTTCGATCTGGCGGAGATCCTCATCTGTAATGCGCTGCTCGTCTAGGACGATGCGGCCATTGTGGAGGTGTCCACGGAGGGTGTCGGCGATGGCATGGGGCTGCTCTGCGATTTCTTTGAGCATGAAGTAGTCGTAGCCGTCTTTTTCGGCGGCTTCCAGGTCCCAATCAATGGTGAAGGGGCGTCCTTCGATTTCGGTTCCGGCGAAGTCGGTGATGGTGTAGCCGTCTTTAGTGATGGTGACGATGTTGTCTTGGCCGAGTTCGACAGCTTGCCGCGTATATTCGATGAAGGCTGCGACGTCGGATCCCAGGAACATGGCGTCTTCCCCTATGCCGACAACAAGGGGAGTGTTGCGACGGCAGGCGAGAAGCCGGTCGGGATGGTCGGCATGGGCAATGACGATGGTGAAGGCACCTTCCAGCATGTTGGCGACGGCGCGTACAGATTTGTCGATGCTGCCGCGGTTTTCGCCATCCCCGTAGTACTCACGGTGGAGGAGGTGCACGATTGTTTCGGAGTCAGTGTCGGAGCGGAGGCCGAAACCGTCTGCTTCTAGCTCTGCCCGCAGTACGGCGAAGTTTTCGATGATGCCGTTGTGCACGATAGCGATCTTGTTGTCACTGTCTACGTGCGGGTGGGCGTTGACGTCGGTGGGGCGCCCGTGGGTTGCCCAGCGTATGTGCCCTAAACCTGTCGTTGACTCGTAATTATTGAGGTTTGCGTCTTCGACAGCCTCGGCAAGATTGTCTAATCTACCCGCGCGTTTTTCGACTGCCATGCCACCTTTGCCATCAAGGGCAGCTATTCCAGCTGAGTCGTATCCGCGATATTCCATGCGCCGCAAGCCATCTAGTACTAAGCCCACAGCGGAGGGGGTCTTGCCTGGCGTTCCTACATATCCAACGATTCCACACATAACCTATAGCCTACTGCTTTATGGCGATTATGTGTGCTTCGGTTTGCTCGTGGTGCCTTCCTAAAACAATTTTTTTTGGGGTTTTGTTTTGGGGTTGGCTTAATTCGGGGGCAAGTTTTGGTTATTGTCTGCTTCTGCTGGATTGTTTTTGACTAGGCTAGAAGCGTGGCTAAGAAACTTAAAAAACTTGTCTCTGATCTGTCCTACATTGGACGTCGTCGTGTCCTGCGTGGCGATTTGGCTGATATCGGTTTGAAGGGCTACGTTTTTGCCCCGACTGGCCGTGTTAAGGCCCCTGTCGTGTTTTTGTTGCATGACTGGTTGTCCCCTGCCTCTTTCTATAAGGAGTGGGCACGGCATCTTGCTTCGTGGGGTATTGCTTGCGTAGTTCCCTCTTTGGATCGCGCACTTCTTACTGATGCGGCAGCGCTGGCGGACGAGACTGAGGACGTTATTGAGCGTTTGTTGACGTGTCCGCTTGGTAAGGGCGCGGCACCTTTGGATCGTAACCGTGTGGGTGTTTTTGGGCATGGCCTGGGTGGCAGTGTTGCTGCCCTTTTGGCTAAGCGCCGCCCTTCTTTGAACGGTATTGTGGCTGCTTATCCAACTGAGTGTGTGCCGGATCCTGTGGTGAAGGCGGCTGGTTGTAAGGTTCCGGCGTTGTTTGTTGCGCCGGAGAAGCCTGCACTGGTCAATATTGATATTTCACGGGCGCTGGGTAATACCTGGGGCGAGAATGCCATTGTCCGGTGTTTCCCTGGCGCTACTCGGGTCGGTTTGGTGTCATCCTCCATTTTTGAGCGTCTTGGTTTGACGGAGAAGGATGATCCAAAGGTTTTGAAGAAGCAGAAGGCCACGATTACTGGTTTCTTCCTGGCCGCTGTGATGGGCGATAAGGATTATAAAGCGTTCACCACGGAGGAGGAGATTAAGGGCTCCGAGGTGCTTCTGACTGCCCATGACGAGTTTATGCGCAAGCACGATGACTGATCTGCCATAGTTTTGGTTCTTTATAAAAAGGTGGGACTGACAATTGTCAGTCCCACCTTCTTGGCTTTGTGGAGTTTTTATTTTCTGGCCGGGAGGAGACTTTTAGGTCTTCGACGCTCAAGAACCCGTTGTCTACTAGTTCTTGGATGCCAAGGAGCACTTGGTCGATGTCTTCTATTACCTCATCGGTTATTTCGATTGGCTCATTGAGGTCTAGGGCTTCGAGGATTTTTTCTGCCTTTTCCTCGTAAGGGTCACGATGGGTAGTTTGTTTCCTACCTGTAAATACGGACACCTTTACCAGCCTCCTGAGTTAGCCAAACTTGACGAGGAAACTGTATTAGATGTGGACCCTGTTTGTGGGGTGCTACTTTCGGATTGTTGGTCACCAAGAGCGGTTTCTTGATTGTCTTCTCCGACACCAGATATCACCTGTGCGTCCGCTCCACCTGATGGGCTATTAACACTTTGATCAGCAGCTTTGGTTTCCACAGTGGTAGCTGAAGTGTCTGTTGACTCTTCGTTTTCTGGCTCAGTTTTAGCCTCGGAATCGCTGATATTTTTTTTCTTCGTTCTCGTCCTCAGAATCGGTGTCTTCCGTATCCGAATTGTCTTCATCGACCTGTTCGGTGTCTTCAGTACCGTCGTTTTCTAGCTCTTCTTTGGAATCTGAGTGTTTCAGTTCATCCGAGTCCTCATTGGCTTCGGTGTCGAGTTCTGTACTGTCGTTAAGTTCACCGACTTCTAGATCACCAGAGATGCGAACACCTTCGCCATCAATATTTAATTCACCTCCAACCTTTAGTCCCCAACTTGGACGATTGGTGGATGAACTCCGGTCACCTGACTGGCTCGGTTCACCTGCGGAACTATCTTCTCTGTTGTATTCGAATTGACCTTCGATTTCGGTTCTTATTCCTGGGGTTTGTGCATTGCTTCCGTCACTTTGGAAGCCCCCAGCGAGACCGGATTCTGCCGGTAATGGGTTGTACGTCTGATAGTTGAACCCTGCTCCCCCACCATATGGAGGAGTTTGTAGTCCGCCTATGGGAGCTGTTTGGGATTTGTCTTGGAGGATTTGGTCCACCAGGTCTCGGTACTTTTGGTTCTCTTCCTGAATTATTTTTGCGAGACGATCGGTACTATCCTGTGCCTCTTTATTGGACCGGTAAGTGTCGGTAATCTCTGTTTTTTCTTTTATCTTTGCAGTATCAGTTTCCGGCCCAATACCGACATTTTTCGTGTCGGTAGGAGGTGCTGGAATAGTTGACGCTTGTCCGCCGCTCGAACCGCCTGTGTATTGAAAGCTTTCTTGATTGCCGCTATGGCCGGCATTCTCAGAATTGTCTTTGGAGCCGCTGTCTTTACTGGTGTCTTTCCCCTTAGACTGATCGGCACCATCATTCTTACTGGTTTTGGCATGACCATCAGTTTTGGGAGTTTTGCACTTTGTAGAGCACTTGCCATCTGACGGCAGCGTGGCAGAGGGAAGTTCCTTCTGCTGCAGACTACCGGACACTTCGGCCCAAATTTTATTGACCGTCTGCTCAGTATCAGCAAGTAGTTGTTCGAATTCTGCCTTCATCGCCTTGACTTCATCAGACGCTACTAACAGATTCCATATGCTCTTTTCCGGATCTGCGGAAGCATCAAATATTACTTCATAACCAATACTGGTCTCGCCATTTGCATAGGCCACTTGGATATTTGATGAAGTGTTGAAGACATCGCCAAGAGTAATGACTGTCTCTCGTTTTGAAATTTCTTCTGCTTTCAAGGAAGCCCGGTGGAGCAGTTTTTCAGACGCGATCTTTCCGGCGACAATATTCTTTTGCGCTATTTCGTAAGCTTCACTGTGTCGAATAGCATCTTCACTGCTTCTCTTAATTTTTTCTTGAGCAGCATCAGCAGCCTCACCCTGCCACAGCTTTTTCAAACTGTCAGAGTTAGTTTTAATCTCAGCTCCGAATGCACTCCAAATTTTAGCTAATTCGCCCGCCTCCGCAGCCAACTGGACAATTTTAGGAATATCCAGTTCCAATGGGGCTATCGCACGGTTCGCTTTGATCATATAGTCTGGGTCAATGCGCGATACCGCCTTGCCAATCATCTGGCTAATCGTGCCATAAGATTGGCTTTTAACTCTCACCAATTTAGCGGCATTTTTAAACCGTTGGATGCTTTCTTCGTATGAACCAATGCCTGCTGACACTTATTTCCCCGCCTTTACCTTCAGGTCAGTTTCATGCTGAATGTTTTGTTGTTCGAAGTCATCAACATTGCATTCAAGCAACTGGGCCTGATCCCGCACACGGGCAATACAAACCGCATCAGCTTGCTCATGATTTCTGAACCAACTCAATATTGCTGATGCTGAGTCGACGCGAGGCAACCCTAGGAAAGGGCCCTCAACAGCGACCCGATTCGCATACAGCGCTTCTTCGGCACTATTCACCTCGCAGCCCAATTCGCGGGCTCGATCGCGAACCGCACCGGTGTCAATATCTACCTGGCTCATGAGCCCCCCTTTTGAGTGGAGTTGACGTGTCTTTAACTAATATGACGTCACTCGCATGAGGGAGGTTCCCGAACAGAAAATATTGTTTTAAAAAAGTGTTTTAAACAGTGCCAACAACTTGGGCGAGTCGCTCCGCCACAGCGTCGGCCTTCTCCTGGGTTTCAGCTTCCACCATCACCCTCACTAAGGGTTCTGTTCCAGAAGCACGCAGTAAGACTCGACCAGTGTCACCAAGTTCTACTTCCGCTTCCTTGGTGGCGGCGACGACAGCCGGATCATTAGCAACGGCGTCGCGGTCAGAGACGGTCACATTGATAAGAATCTGTGGGAGAACAGTCACTACACTGGCCAGTTCCGCAAGGGTTTTGCCGGTAGCAGCCATTCGGTCCATGATCTGCAGGCCGGTAAGAATTCCGTCACCAGTAGTGGCGTATTCAGGAATCACAATATGGCCGGATTGTTCTCCGCCGAGACTGTAATCATTGGCTCGCAGATCCTCTAAAACATAGCGGTCACCTACTGCAGTGCACCGCAGTTGGATGCCCTGTTCCTGCATAGCGATATGAAGGCCCAGGTTGGACATGACGGTAGCGACAAGGGTGTTTTCGGCAAGGCGACCCTCTTCTTTCATCGCCACAGCCAAAATGGCCATAATTTGATCGCCATCGATCAAATTCCCGTCGCGGTCAATAGCTAGGCACCGATCTGCATCACCATCGTGCGCGATACCAAGATCCGCATTATTGTCGAGGACTGCCTGACGCAGATCCTCCATATGGGTAGAGCCACAGTTGTCGTTAATGTTGAGGCCATCGGGGGAAGTGTGGATCTGGATTACGTTCGCACCCGCACGTTCATAGGCGAGTGGGGCGGCAGTGGAAGCTGCGCCATTCGCACCGTCAACCACTACTGTGATTTCGGAAAGGTCGTGGGTGCGTGTTTTGAGAAGGTGCTCCAAGTATGTTTCGAGGGCTTCGGACTGGGCTTGGCGGATACGTCCGACAGCCGCACCAGTAGGTGGGTTGAGGAAGCAATCTTTGAGGCGTTCTTCAATAGCATCCTCGACCGCGTCATCAAGTTTGTGGCCTCCTGCCGCAAAGAATTTGATGCCGTTATCGGGCATGGGATTGTGGGAGGCAGAGATCATGACGCCGAGTGCTGCGTCACGTTTTGCGGTTTCGTAGGCAACCGCCGGGGTGGGGAGTACCCCCAGTAAGTCAACATCCACTCCCCTGCTGGTGAGTCCAGCGGCGAGGGCAGCTTCCAGCATTTCTCCAGAAACTCGCGGGTCGCGGCCCACTACAACGCGTGGCCTTTCTGCGCCTGTCTGCTGTGCTGCTAGCACTTGGGCTGCAGCGGCTCCAAGTTGCATTGCGAGACACGGGCTGAGCGTATCGTTTGCAAGCCCACGTACACCGTCGGTTCCAAAGAGTCGTGCCATGGTTGTAATCCTACTCTGCAGGGTGGAGTGTCTTTGACAGGGGAAGGAAGAATATGGGAAATGCCCCGACAAACCATAGAGGGTCGGGGCATTCCACAAGCAGTAATGAATTTAGCGCTTGGAGTACTGCGGAGCGCGACGTGCTCCGTGGAGACCAGCCTTCTTGCGCTCGACTGCACGAGAGTCGCGAGTCAAGAATCCAGCCTTCTTCAGGGCAGCGCGATCATCCGGGTTGACCAGGTTGAGACCACGGGCAATAGCTAGACGCATTGCGCCAGCCTGTCCGGAGGGTCCACCGCCACCCAGAATAGCCTTGACGTCGAACTGTTCTTCGCGGTCAACAAGTACCAGCGGGGACTTGATGAGCTGCTGATGAACCTTGTTCGGGAAGTAGTCTTCGAGGCTGCGTCCGTTGCAATCAAACTTGCCGGAGCCCGGGGTCATGGTGACGCGAACAATGGCTTGCTTGCGACGTCCCACAGCCTGCACCGGACCAGATACCGGAGCGGGCTCAACTTCTGCCTCAATGTTTTCAACAGTGATGTCGGCGGTGAGTTCTTCAGCAGCTTCCTGAGCGGCTGCTTCCACTGCGGCATCTTCTGCGACGGTCTCGTCGATGTTCTTTTCTTCAGACATTACTGAGCCACCTGCTTCATCTCGTAGGGAACGGGTTTTTGTGCAGCGTGCGGATGCTCGGAACCGGCGTAAACCTTGAGCCGTCCGATCATGTTGCTGCCGAGGCGGGTGTGCGGGAGCATGCCCTTCACAGCCTTCTCAACCACGTAAGGGGAATTGGACTTCAGCATGTCGCCCAAAACGTCGGCACGCAGTCCACCCGGGAAGCCGGAGTGGCGGTAAAGCTTGACCTGTTCGCGCTTGTTAGCGGAAACAGCAACCTTTTCAGCGTTGATGATGACGACGAAGTCTCCGCCATCAACGTTGGGGGTATAGGTGGGCTTGTGTTTGCCGCGGAGCAATTTGGCGGCCTGGGTTGCTAGACGACCCAGTACCACGTCTGTGGCGTCGATGACGTACCATTTACGGTCGACGTCACCGCCTTTAGGTACATAAGTAGACAAAGTGACTTCCTCGTCTCTTGAAATCTGCCGGCCAATAGTATCTCCTCGGTTTAGAACAGCGGCCGGTTGGGACCTGTGAAACCTTGTTACTTCCGCAGATTGTGGAAGTGGTGAAGAGACACCGTTCAGCAATGTTACCAGTTGTTATGCGCGTATAAAAATTTGTAAAACGCACCACCGAGAAGCTCGATGATGCGTTTTAGCTTGTATGAGATTGTGCCTGTCACGACAGGCTATAGAGGTTTTATACCACTTGGTCTTTAGTCTTTACATCCAAGAGGCGGCAGCGCGACGGTTGGTGTCGTTCATGGCGTCGTTACCCTGGCCAACGATAACCCCGATGCGATCCAGAACCTGGTTGAGTTCTGCGGTGGCGCGGTCCCATTTCAGCTGTTGAGCCTTGTAAGCTTCGGCGGCCTCACCTTCCCAGGTGGACACTAGCGGCTGCAGGTAGGCTTTGAGATCGTCCAGCATGGTGTTCAGCTTGGAAGCAGACTGAGCAATATCCATGCGAGAGGCCTCGATAGAGGCGAAGTCGTAGCGAATTGTATCCATGTTCATCATCTCCAGTAAGCCTTACAGAGAAAGGGTGTTGAGTTGTGCCAGGTGGTCTTCCTGGGATGCTTCGTATGCGGCGCTGTTGGCACGAATGGTCTCAGCAATAGTGTTGAGAGCCTCATTGAGCTGGCGGCCACTGTCTTGCCAACGAACCATGAGCTGGTCGAAGGCGACCTTGGCGGAGCCACGCCATGCAGCGTCAAGGCTACCCAGGCGCATTTGCAGACCGTTCATTTCCGTCTGAACTTGCTGTGCGATATCAACGACATGATTGGCGGCAGACGACATAGTATCGGTCTGAGTATTAAGAGCCACCATGTTCACTCCTTCGTAATATGTTCGGGAGAAGGGTTTTGTTTGCGCCACACCCCCTTTGGCTGCGGCTTGCTTCTCACCACATATGACGCCACTATGCCCAAAAGGGTTCCCGACATCTGAAAGATTTTTTAATATTTTTCGAATTTACGGGTTCTACGCAGGTCAGGATAGTTTTTCGAATTTTATTTGGGATAGCAAAGGTGCACATTTGCGGAGTGCTTTACTCTTCACCATGCCGTCCTGCATCCGGTATTGGCACCCAAAGGACAATGCGGTAGTGCCGTTGTAGATCACTACCCATTCGGCGCGAGATGCTTCACCGCTAATTTCTTGGTAGCTGAGTGCAATCGGATAGTGCAGCTGCAGGGGGATCCCAAAATAGGGGTCCCTCCATTCGCGGTAAATACTGTCCGGATTCTGCAACTCTCGAGATAGCTGCTGAGCCAGTTCCTTCTTCGGATCGGGTTGTACCGTCACCAGCACTCGCATCTGTGGCTCTGTTGACGGCAGAAATACTCGCTTCCAATCTGTCGCTGCGGGTCCATCAGATTTCTCGTCCCCAATATTGTGGGAGGAATCCTTATCGATGTCCCAGGATGTTGGCAGGAATAGTTTTCCTCCCGGGAATTCAATCCACTCACCCTGCACCTTAGTGCCGGATTCTGGGGGCTCGTTGGCTGCTAGCGGCTCTCCGCCGCTCTCAGAAATTACTATTTCGTCGGTTGGGGAGGAATTTTTCACAGCCGCTACTCCCCCGCCGATTGCTACTGCTGCCACCACCGCAAGCGAAGCTGCTACCCAGGGCCACTTTTTGCGTACTGGGGTTTCGTCAGCATGGCGTTTCTCTGCGACCTGCTGGGCCATGCTCTCCAAATAAGCTTGGTCGGTGAGCACATCGTTGACGTCATCAATGGTGACGCGGTAGGACATAACACCAGCAGTAATGAGGGTGTCGCAAATCAGTTGGCAGAGCTCTGCTTTATTGCCGCTATATTCGCCAAGGATCAGCACGTCCGTATCGTCATCGAAGCGGTCCACTGCCGCTCGAATCGTAGATCCTACGGAGTAGCGCCATTCTTCGGAGTTGAATGTTCCGGCGGCAAAACCCATGCCGGGGAACATTTCTTGATACTTCAGATTCCCAGTGAAGTGGTCGGCGATGCAGATCACCATGTGTTTGGCGGAGAACTCTACCGTGCAGACATAGTGGGGAGGACAGGAGCGGGCATCAAAACTAATCCAGTCGTTCGCAACCTTCCAGCTGGGACGCGGCATCTCCGTGGTCTGGCAAATCCGCATGAACTCTTGTTTAAGTGGACTGTCCCATGCGCTGGGAACGATCAGTACGTCCTCTTGGGGGCAGCCTTCAAAAAACCATTCCAGAAGTGGGGAATGTGCTGGAGCAACCAGCAATCCCTTCAGAAAATCGTCTGGATCGATGGGCAGTATTTCCCCGTGATAAACAACTGCGGTTCCCCACAGTCCCGTAAAAGTGGTCATTATTGAGCGTCGTCCTTTTTATCAATGGGGTAGGCAATCTGCACCACCATGTGCTCGCCGTTCTCATTAACTGTGTCGGCACGGCCCACGGGCAGCGGACGGGCTTTACGTCCGTTGAGGATGGCACCTTCTTCCTTAGATCCGTTCATCAAAAGTGTGGTGGGGTGCAATTCACGGAGTCGAGTGAGAAAGGGCTCGAAGCTGGCGCGCGAGAATCCGGTACAGCGGCGTGCCACAATGACATGCAAACCAATGTCACGGCCATAGGGCAGCAGCTCAACGAGATCCAATAGGGGGTTTCCGGAGGAGCTTGCGACCAAGTCATAGTCATCGACAACCAGGTACACGTCAGGCCCTTCCCACCAGGAGCGGTTCTGCAACTGAACTGGATCGATAACACCCGATGGCAGTCGATCTTCCAGGGCTTTTTTGAGCTGCCCAGCAAAAGACATTACTTCCTGCTTGGTGGAGGCATATCCTGCCAGGTGGCTTTGTGGGCAGGCGCCTAGGAGTTGACGGCGATAGTCAACAATGAGGAATTTGGCGTCTTTGGGCTCTGCCACTTTAGTTAGCCGTTGCACAAATGTGCGCAGGAGCGTGGATTTACCGGAGCCGTCACCGATAACGAGCAGATTCTCTTTTTGGCCAGTGTCGAAAACGTAGTTCCCCAGGGTGTTTCCTTCGATGCCCAAAGGCACTCGGTACCCATGGCCACTGCGGGTAATGGGCTCCAGTTCTGCCAGATCGGCCACGCGCGGCAGCAACGCCAACGGCTGCACCGGAGGCACAGACTCCCAGCGCTCAGCAATCTGCAACAAACCAGCTTGGTTTTGGAGAGCGAACAAGAAATGGAGACCCGTTTCGGTAATACCGCGGCCCGGCATCTTGGGAACCTTTTCAGCGTTCCGGCGCCCCATCATGGAGTCGGCGGTGTCGCCGAGGCGAAGCTCCCACCGGGTGGTGAGACTGTCACGCGGCGCAGCACGCACATCCGCCCATCGCTGCGCACTAACCACAAGGTGAATATTGTAGGAAAGACCTTCGCGGGCGATCTGCCGGACTTTCTCCTCAATCTCCATGTCGTTTTCTACGAGGGCGGCCCAGCCGTCAATCATGAGGACAATATGCTGCTCGATAGGCAGTTCGCCATCTGCACGGCCTCGCAATTCCTGCCCGACCTCAGCAAATGTGCGTTCCAAACGTTCCGTATCGGAGGTTGAGCAAACCGATGCGCAATGCGGCAAGATACGCAGGTGGGAAAGTACGCCACCACCAGCGTCAACCGCATAAAGTTTAAGATTTTCGGGGGAATTCTCTTGGCAGAGCGCGGAGGCGATCGTCACCAGCGCCTCGGATTTACCGGACTGGGTCGTTCCTACGACTAGAGCATGTTCCACGCTGGACAGTGACACGCGCATTGCTTTACGCATCTGTTGCGCCGGCACGTCCACCAGTCCCACAACGCCTTGCTGGGAAAGCTCATCTACTTCCATCACCCCGGAAGTGGAAACCGCCAACAGTTGTGCAGCTTCTGTTACGCTGATCTGCTCTGGCAAGGGCGGCAACCACACTTGGTGTGCTCGCGGCAGGTTCGCAGGGAACTTGTTGAGGAGGGTGTGAAAGATAGTCCGTTCCTCGGAGTCCTCCTCGACCGGATGTTCCTCTTCCGCGGCTTCGATAGTGACCTCGGGTTGTTCCTCCCGCACCTCAATGGAATATCCATAGGTGCCGGCGCGAAGGGGGCTGACACCATAAAACTCTAGGAAGCGATCTTCCTTGTCATAGACTTCGAGCTCGTCTCGGTCGCGGCGGTGGACTCTTTTTTGCACCGCACCGGACACGTAAAAGGCGCGGAATTTCTGTAGCTCTTCACCGCCGCCGCAAAGATAACCCACACCGGGCATCTGGGGGAGTTCGTAGGCTGCTGCCACCCCGATAACAGAGCGGGATTCCGCGGCGGAGAAAGTTTTGAGAGCAATCCGATACGACAGGTGGGATTCCAATCCCCGCAGTTTACCCGCATCAATACGCTGGGATGCGAGCAACAAGTGAACGTGGAGGGAACGTCCAAGCCGACCAATCTGCACGAAAAGATCAGCAAAATCCGGGCGTTCCGACAGCAACTCCGAAAACTCGTCCACAATAATGAGCAGAGCGGGAAGGTGCGGGTATTTTTCCACATCTACCAGCCCCCGTGAGCGGGCCTTATTGTATTCATCAATATTGGCGTAGCCGCCCGCCGCATGCAGGATCTCCTGACGGCGCCGAAGTTCACCTTCCAGAGCGGCGTACATACGTTCCACCGCCAGGGCATCATCAGACAAGTTAGTGATGACTGCCGCCACGTGGGGTGCCCCCGCAATACCGGAGAATGTTGCGCCACCTTTAAAGTCAATAAGAACAAGGTTCACTTGGTCGGGGCTGTGGGAGGCCAACAAGCCAGCAACCAAAGTGCGCAGCAGCTCGGATTTACCGGAACCGGTAGCACCAATACAGAGTCCGTGTGGCCCCACACCACCTTGTGCAGATTCCTTGAAGTCCAGATAAACAGGCTTGCCTTCATCGTCCAAGCCGAAAGGAATCCGCAGCCGGTCCCGGCCCACCTTCAAAGACCAATCGCGGTCGGCCAAGAAATTATCAACTTCCCCCATACCAAGCAGGGTGAAGAGGTCTTCTTTTGTCGTTTCCTCATCGTCCCCTGCGGCGGCAGTGTCGCCCTTCGCGGCTACCGACAATCCAGCTAATTGGTGTGCCGCTGCAGTGGCATCGGCATGGGAGAGTTGTTCGGCATATCCGACCACCGAGTATTCACCTTCGAAACTGGCGGTAAGAACGTTCTCCTCATCAACATGCAGCCACATGCCCTGTTCATCATCTTCTTCATGAGGGAGGAAAGCGATCACATTGTTGAAGTAGGGACCACGGGCTTCCAGAAACTCTGCACTGTCGGTGATGAGCACGGTGGTGCCGGTAGCTGGAACCACCGCACGCATATCAAAAACATTGTCCAGCAAGTTCACCGGGTAGAGGTCAGCAGCTTCTTGACGCACGACGTGGGGAGCCCACTTCATGAGCTCCAGCCATTCGGGATCTTCACAAGCCAAAATAACGTGGCAATCTTCGGGGTGGTGGGTAAGCAAAAATGTCATCACCATAGACCGGAAGAGAGCTCGAGATTTCTCTTCATCCCCTGTTACCGCAACCCGTCCAAAGCCTTTCATACTGAAGACAATGGGCATGTCAGACAGCATATTGGCCTGCTGCGAAAAGAGGTGCAGGGCAGCTACCGAAATGGGTTCTAGTTCCTCTTCACGGGGTAGTTCCGGAAAAATGTATTTCTCTTCCGTGGCACGCGGCCCACTGGCGATACGTAGGCAAAGGAAAGAATCGTCATCTTCCCTAATCGCCCAAAAATAGCGATGATCAAAAACTGAACGATAGCGCGCACCATGCGGGAACCGCTCCTCTTCTTCCTTGCGGAAAAGCTGTTGCAGTTCATTCCGTTCGTCTTCCAGCTCTGCGAGATAACGAATATATTCGCGGCGGCGGCGCATCATCTCCTGTTTGGTGTTTCCGCCTCCCAGGGAGCTAGAAATCATCGTGCCGGCAGATGCCAGCATCATGATCGGAAACATCAGCATCATCGGGCTCATGCGGCCGCCAGATCGAGCCATCCAGATGACAGAACCAAGAACACCTACCACCATGACGATGGGCATGAGTTTGGGGAGCAGCGGTGTGGGATCTGCGGTCGGCACCTCCGGAGCAGGCTCAATCTCGATCGGCTCAAACTCTGCGGATTCCGGATCGGGAAGACGACGCAGCCGTACCGGACGGGTGACTTCCGCGCGGAAGCCCGTCGTGCTGCCATTCATATGCGCTTGTGAAGATTGGTGTTCAGACATAATTCCCCTAGTGAACTCTGCGGCCGATCATAAACAACTCACTATTTTGGTGGGGACGCTACATTGTCATCAACCATAAAACCCCACCAATTAAGTCACTTGTTTTTTACGCATTTCCGCTGCTCAAGGACTTTTATTTGCAAAGGAAACCATCATAAATGAAAAGTAAACCCTTGACGTTTTGGGGCCTGCCTATCAGGGTGTAATAGTCCATCTCTCTTTAATGGGGGTTAATTATGGTCGCCTTGCGCGTCAACATCCATACACCGCAGGAACGTATTTCGATTGCTATCCCGAGTACGCTCTTTCCCACCGAAGCTGCGTCCTACCTGCTGCAATTACTGCGCCAGCAAAAAGCAAACAGCGACGTGGACGACCCGTTGAACCCAACGTATGTGGAACAAGTAACTGATGCGCCTTGGCAGCTTTCCCACCTCACACAGGGGCCACTGCACGAAGACCGCACCCTTTTCGACAATGGGGTTCGTGACGGAGATGTGCTGCTCTTCGACAACAACCTGCACACCGCGGGTGTAGTACGGAACCCGAAACCAAAACAAGAGCTGGTGGACGCTCTCACCGACGAAGAAAGACTGTCGGAACTACGGCAGTCGGGTCGCTCCATTAGTTTCGTTGCTCTCCTCATGATGGTGGTGGGGGCTTTTGCTGCTGCCTTCCACCCCAGTTGGTGGAGTTTCGGAATTATTGCTGCCGCACTTATCGCTACCATGGCCTTCAACATGGTGGTGCTATACCGACAAGGTGACAACGACAGTTTGCGCATCAGCGCCATAGCTTTCGCTCTCGCCATCCCCCTCGGTTTAGCTATTCCGACTGTTCACGAAGCACTCACCCTACCCACAAAATTACTTATTGGGGTGGTGGTGCTCATGTTCTTCATTCTCGTTTATCACGGGCTGCGCCTAGCACCGATCAAAGAACCTGGCGTGGGTGGCTTGCTGGTAGCCGTCTTATTTGTACTTCTCGGCCTTATCTTGGTGGAATTCACTGACCTTACATTTCGCTCCATTGGCAGCACTGGCCTACTTATTAGCTGCATCTTGCTGCTTGGTTCAGCCCGGATTTCCCTCTGGATCGCACGCGTCAAAGTACCTATTACTGCGCTCATAGATATTGATCTTCCGCTCTTTACGCAAACTCCTCTCAACTCGGATTTACAGAAGAAGATTAGTCTCGCACGCCACCTTCACAGCGTGATCACTATCGGCGCAGTGTATCTGGTGGTGGCGTCTACTCTCGCAATGATGGAATGGCCATGGGCCGAACATTACGAAATGCCGAACGTATGGCAGTGGCTACTGCTGTCTTTCGTGATCATCGCGCTTTTGTCCTCTGCCGTCCACGCGGTTTACCGCCATCACACGTTGTGGCTTCTCGCAGGAACACAACTAGTTTTCTCAATTATTGCGGTCACCATCGCGGTGGCAGCACATCCCGCCGGTGGTTTTGCGCTACTCCTCGGATCGCTCATTGTGATGAGCAGCTTGTGGCTGTGGGTGACGCAATGGAGCATCACCCCCATCGTGCAGAAAGTTATTGAGGTCATCGAGATTATTTTGCTGTCGATTGCACTGCCCATCGGCATTGTTGCAAACGGCCTCGTTCCGTTCTTGCTGTCCCTCTAGGTGCCCCCGATGTCTCCAACCGGCCGTATCGTCATTAGCGCAGTACTAAGCCTCACGCTGCTGAGCCAAATGGGAGTGCCAACTGCTCGTGCTGAAGTTTATATGCCTCCCACAGTGAATTCGTCGGCTCTTCCCAACGGCGGTATTACTGAAAAAACCAAAAAGACTGTTCCCTGCAACAGCCCGGCAACCAGCGACAATATTGAGAAAAATAAGCGCCAACAGCAGTTTCGGCCCCTCATCAATGCCCGCCCCGTGTGGTCCACCACCCAAGGGGAAGGCCAAACTGTCGCAATCATCGACACCGGGATCAACCCGCACCCTCGTCTCAAAAACTTGGAAGGACTCGCGGACTTTAACGCCGATCGCGGGCTTAATGATTGCGACCAGCATGGCAGCCTGGTTGCGGCTATTTTGGCCGCCCAACCGCAAGAGGATGGTTTTGCGGGTGTCGCTCCCGGAGTGAGAATTCTTTCCATCCGTCAAACATCTAGCCATTACGGAATATTAAAAGATCCGTTTGAAGGCCGTGAACGGCGCCTACCGCCCGGTGTTCGCCACCCCGAACCCCAGCTAGAAGGTAATCCTGGAAATGTTATTACGCTCGCGAAAGCGGTACGGATAGCAGCCGACGCAGGTGCCACGGTCATCAATATTTCCCAGGCCGCCTGCCGTCCCCGCGGGCACTCATTGGGAGATGAGGCTCTTGGTGCCGCCATTAGCTATGCGGTACAGGTGAAAGACATTGTGGTGGTCACTGCTGCTGGAAACTTAGTGGACGAGTGCCGCGACCAAAACGAAATCATGCCACTCACCACCGCTTCCATTCCGCAGGAAAAAGTCAAGACTATTGTCAGCCCGGCATATTTCGACAACTTGGTGCTCACCGTAGGATCAGTGGCACAAGATGGCAGTCCCTCTGATTTCTCCATAGCTGGCCCGTGGGTGGATGTTGTTGCCCCCGGCGAAGGGATAGTGTCTCTAGGGCCGAGAGGTTTAGTGGACGCAGTCCAAGACGACAAAGGAAACCGCGGTGATCTCCAAGGCACCAGTTTTGCGACGCCTTTTGTTTCCGGTGTGGTCGCCTTGGTTCGTGCCAAGCACCCCGACTGGAGTGCGCAGCAAGTCATGGATCAAATTAAAGAAACCGCGCGTCCCCTCTCCGGTGGACGCAACACCCAAGTGGGCTACGGCCTGGTAGATCCCATTGCTGCCGTCAACTCCACCCCCAAGGCACGTGCTGCTGCGGGGGCCGGAATTCCCTTCCGCGACTACCAAGAAAAACAACCGAGCATTATTTTCGGTGGCATTCTTATTGGCATCGTAGTGGTTGCAGCTGGCGGAGTTCTTGTCTGGTGGGTCCGGCGCAACCGCCGTCTTAACTAAACCTTCTCCTCCGCCACCAGATATGGACCAGTGCTGAGTTCTGCAATCATGGCCCACGGCATGGGCATAGTTTCGGTGCCTACCCCCAGCACATCCAGCATGTCTCGGCGGGTGCCGTAGCGGATACCGTCATCCCCCACCAACCACAGGTCAACCTGCTCAGACTGGTCGGATTCTTCCTTGTCAACAGGGGACTGCACAGTGCCGCCACCCACTAATGGGGCGGCATATCCCAGCACAGCGCGCCGGCCTAGCAGAAGGAAAGCATCCACCTTGTCGCCGTCGTCATCCTGTTGGGAAAGATCAGTTGCCTGGCGCCACTGCTCATTCAAATTGCCGCTTTCCAAAGTAAGCGTAGGTTCTCCAGAACCCTTCTCCACTCTCCACACAGCGCAAAGGGAGGTAGCACCAGTGTCCACTGGCCAATGATTGAGCCGGGTGGGTGGCATGTCCACTAGGGAATTGAGGAGAGCTGCAGACACCATACGGGCACCATGATCCAAAGCATCATCGCGCTTCACACCGGTGACGCGGCGCCGCTGCCCATTGGAAAGGAACCAAACATCGTCGTTATGAACCGCTAGCACAGTAGTTTTTTGCAGCTGGTCCAGGGAAGATTTTTCGGTAGCGGCAACCAGCATGGTAGAGCGCACTTTAAAGAAACGGTCCGTGGTGGGCTCAGCATAGTCGCACATGGCCCAGGCAACCCCGGCGTCTTCCAGACGGCCAGCATGTGCGGGAAGAGCACGCGGCCCCTGCGCAATACCAAGCGGAATGCCCTGCGCCAGACCCTCAATATCTTTATCCGTGACCACGGACGGTTTAGCAGCGGTGCCTAGCACCAGCCGGGCGGCGGCTAACCCAGATACGGGGTGTAGCCGCTCCTCCTGCTGAACATACATTTGTCCAGAATCTCGCGAAAGTACCAGGTCACTCTTGGCGACAGCGTGGCGGGGTGAAATGGCGGCAATAACGCCGATCACCACAAGCACCAAAGCGGTTAAACCTAAGCCGATATAGAGTGCTCGCGAACGACGGGGCTTAATTTCTTCTTCCCACTTCCACTGCTCGTCCGGCATCCCTTCCAAAAGGTGCTTCATGACGTAGCTGTAGGCATTCATGCGTGCTCGTGATTGTTCAGTTCCCATAAATGTAGCTTCCCCAAAAAATTACCGATGAACGTACGATACCGGGGTAAAGGAAAGTTGTGTGCTGCTACTTTTCGCACCGTAGCGGCCATACGCGCTTTTCGCCCCAATTAAAGTTTTGAGATCTCGGAAAAGACTCCATGCCGCACATACCTCAACTGGACAACACGGGCTTTGCTTTGCAGCTCAATCCGCAAAAAGACTATCCCCAGCTCTATACGGTTTCCCAAGAGCTGCAGCATATTTTGCAGACCACTCCAGGCAGTATGCTCACTATTCTGACTACGGTTGATAAGCGCCATTATGGATTGGCCAATAGCCCCCAGCAAGTGGAATGGCCGGAACAAAAAGTAATGATCGTCATGAGCTATCCGGATTTGGGACACACTGACACCCAAAGTGGCGCAGATCTGGACTCGATTCTTATGTGGGCGGGGCATGCGGCAGTGGGCGCAATGCCACTTTCTGTGGACAAAGCTCTGGAATTGGCGCGCGTGTGGGAAGCCAAGGGACAATTTGTGCCCATCCCGCAAAATTTTTCGGGCAGCTATCTGTGCGGCAGTACCGCCACCGCGATGAGTGGGGAAGACAATTTAGTGATCTCCAACCGAGTGTGGTGGTCGGTGGAGCACCAGAGTTTTATGGTGACGGAGGCCTACTGCTTGGATCCGAAATCCCTGAACGGCCAAGAAACAGCTCCACTGGAAACCCGGCACCACATCCTCACCCACTACTACCCTTGTCCGCACTGGAGCTTGCCGGTACCCACCGCCAGTATTTTGTTGGGTATGGACCAGAACGACGAGGTCGCCCTATTGAATCTGCGGCAAGGCCACCGGGTGGCGTTCATTAACGCCCAGGATCCTGACGGCAATTGGCATCCCCTCTTCCACGACATGTGCTTCCGTTCCCAACAATCCGGTCTGCGATCCTATATTGCGACACACCGCCCCAATCCGTGGATTGCGCTTCGCAACCAGCTGGGACGCCACAAAATCACCTTCATTGAAGAGGCCTCCGAGGATCCCCAACCCCGTCAGCTGCTGCTCTGGGACTACCATGATTTGCCCACCAACACGCTAGTAAACCGCTATTCGCAGGTGGGTAGCGTGGTGTGGACACAGGCCCACAGTTTGAAGCAGGCAGCACCGCTTTTCCCCAACTATGTGGTGGAGTGCCACTGGCCGCAGACTGCTGAGCAGCATCCCGAAAGCTACCTGGGGACATTAATTGCGGATGGGAAGACCAGGGTTATTCACGCGATCCGCGAATCCCAAACTGTCTACTAAAACCAGTTAGCTTAGGTTCACTCTAGTAATGGGGTTCACCCAACTAAGAGGGTCCCCCACCGCAGCCAGATTCTTGCGGAACAGCAAGTAACAGCTGTCTGGATCTTCCTTCCACATGCGGGCGGCGGCAGCAGCTAGGCGTGGATAGATATCTGCTGAGACTTCCTGTTCGGTCGCCACATTTGGGTAATCCGCCCAGATGGAGAAAGCCGCACCCGTAATCCACTGGGGTGTCGGAAGTGGGTAACGGTTCTGCTCCTCCTGCGGATGAAGCCGCGTAATGCCCGTTCGGTTCGGGAACACCCCCACATTCCAAAGATAGATTTTGAGTGGACTGGGTTTAATGAAGTAGGCCTTTCCGGGTTTGGTCAAGACGTAATAGAGAACGTCACCATTGAAGTTGATGAGCTTGTGCCCGTGCTGACGGATCCGCTCCGTCGACACCCAGGTTTTAAACCAGCGCGACCAATAAGTGATGGTGACACGCGCGTCGAGGGTTTCGGTAACACCCTCCCAGTAGAGGGCATCATTCCATGCCCGCACATTGGTTTTGCCTTTGCTGTGCAAATAGTGTGCCAGCTCGTTCAGGAAATAGGTGTAGCCATCTAGGATATTGGCCTTTTCGCCGGCCTGCGCATGATCCTGGGCGTACTTCAGAAGCTGGGGGAACCGCTCCCCCATTTCAGTGATGCTGCTTTCCAGGTCGAATACTTCGTCACCACCCATGTGCCATTTTGTGGAGGGGAAAAGCTCCGCGTATTCATCAATGAGCGCCTTCACCATGGCCACAGCTTCCGGATTGGAATAGTCGAGGATGCGTTTTCCTTCCGGGGTTTGGGAGGCTCGGAAGTGCGGGAAGTGGTTAAGGATAGCTTCCATGTGGCCGGGCATATCGAATGCGGGAATTATCTCCACATAGTGGTCTTTAGCGAACTGAATAAGCTCCCTGAGCTCCGCTTTGGTGAGGTGCTGCTGCGACACAATATGGGGGTAAATATCGGATTCCAGGCGGTAGCCCTCATTTTCTGAGAAGTGATATTGCAGCTGGTTCATTTTCAGGTAGCTCATACGGCGTATCTGGTTTTTGAACCACTCTAAAGAAAAATATTTCCGCCCCGCATCCACGTGCAGGATCCGATCCGGCTTCGTCGCCCAATCTGTCACTAGGCCACTTGGCAACTGCTTCCCGGATTTGAGTGCCTGCACAATGCTGCGGGTAGCGTAGAACAATCCTTGCGGAGTGTAGGCGGTGGCGGTGACGGTATCAGTAATACCGAGGCTGTACGCGGAATCGCGGTAGTCCCGAGATGCTCCCATCACTGGTCCAAGTTGGAGCACAATGTCGCCCGGACGGGGCAGATACCAAAACCCTGCCACCACTTTAATGTTGGTGGTGCCGACGGCAGCTCCGGCGGCGTGAACTAGCTCGTCGCTAAAGCGTTCAGCGTCCTTTTTTACTTGCGCACGCTGATGCAAGGGAACTTTCACAATAATGCGACTGGATTCGCGCAGTTCGAAAGTATTATTCGAGACATTCCCCGGCAAGGTTTGAAATTTTTGTACCTCCGGGACGATGTCCAGCCGGGTGGTGGGTTTGGTAGCAGGAAAAACTCTGGAACCCGTTGAGTTTATGGGAGCTGTGGCTATGGGGTCTGCTACTGCAGGTTGAAGGGTTGTCGCCACCAACATGAGGGCACTAAACAGTGCAAGGGTGAAGGTGGTGAACTTGGATGTGCGCCGAAAACCAGTCATGGTTTCATGCTACGGTTTTTCATCAACCTCATGGGCACTTCGCACATCGCGAGTTTTCTGCTGCCTCTCCCCTAGCTCCTCCAATGGAGGATAATCCACCTGGTACAGGCATAGGCCGCGTGCTTCCGCGACCGGTACTTGCGGGTCACGCTTCTCGGCCCCTAAAAGACTGGCCGGCCAGTCCACCGGTTTGCGTCCGTCACCCACTAAAAACATGGCCCCAACTAGGCTGCGCACCATCGACCAGCAGAATGCATCGGCGGTGACGAAAGCCTCCAACACCGGCCCCATTGGTTCTTCCGAAACTGCCCAGTCGAAGCGCTGCAGTTCCCGGATGGTGGTGCCGCCCTCACGGTGCTTACAGAAGGCGCCAAAATTATTGAGTCCCAATAACTTTTGTGATGCTTCCTGCATATCATCCACATTTAGGGGCCGGAACCAGTGGGCGGTGTCGCGTGCCCGCAGAGGGTTTGGGCCCGCCGGATTATTGGCGACCCGATAAACATAGTGGCGACGCAGCGCCGAAAACCTGGCGTCGAAAGTTTCCGGAACTTCCTGCACGCTGGTGACGGTGACGTCGTGGGGAAGGAGACGCGCTAGGCGGCGCACCAGTCGCTGCGGATTGTTTTGAATAGACCTGGTGTCGAGGGTGGAGCGGGGAACATCCACGTGAGCGACCTGCCCGGTGGCGTGCACTCCGGCATCGGTGCGTCCCGCAACGGTGAGTTGGAGGGACGTTTGCAGAATGGTTTGGAGCGCACGGGTTACTTCCCCGCACACTGTGCGTTGGGTGGTCTGCATTGCCCAGCCTGAAAAATCCGTACCGTCGTAGGCAATGTCTAGCCGCAAACGTAGGGAATCAGGAAAGAGAGCAGTGTTCTCGTGATCCACAGGTTAATCCTCTCCAGGTGTTTCACTAGTTCCAGTCTAGAGGGGGTGTTGAGCCTAAATAAAAACCTTCACCTCGACCATTTGTGACCCAGTGCGAGGTGAAGGTTTAGTCAATTGTGTATCTAGTTGCGGATTGTGAATCTTAAAGGCTGGTGCGGTATGCACCTGGTTTGTCTGCTTCTAGCGGTTTGGTCGGGGAACGTTTCAAACCGCGGTATTGCATCACAGGAGATTCCGGATCAACCTTTTCAACCAAAGTCCAAGCAATGAGAGCCAAAGCGACTGTCAGCCATGTCGCTTTCCGGCCTGCTTTTTTCTGTGCCATAAAAGTTCCTTCCGTCAGGTGTTTATATGTCGGATATTACTGCGAAATCTGGGTTTCCGAGGGTAAATGACAAGCAAAAACAGGGAACCGTATTCGTTAGCTCTCAAGAGATTTGAAAGTCCTGATAGATCCCTGAGGGGATAGGAAATTAGTGAGGGAGAGCACACCGCAAGCTGTCCAGCTGGGTGTGCTCTCCCTTTCCTCTGAAGACCTCAACAGAGGGTTGTGCTTATTTAGTTTTTAGGTTTACGGTAGCCCTCGGCTTGCGCGTCCTCTTCGGTAGCAAACCAGACTTCCGCAATGGTCTGCTTATAGTGGCGGGATCCCGGGACATGGTAAAGCATGGAGTCCGCATTGCCCTTAATGGGGTAGCCTTCCGGAGCTTCGTGTGGATCCTCTAATGGCGCATGCCACCCTTCCTTTTCCGCAGCTGGCTCTTCAGCTTTGTCGTCTTCTTGAGCAGCCGGAACCTGGGCCGCTAGCGGGGTGATGGTGGGCGGTTCAGCCGGAGCATCCTCCGCGACCTGTTCCGGTGCGGGACGAGTAGTGCGGTAGGCGTAGGGCTCATCGGCTTCCAAGGGCTTGGTGGGAGACCGCTTGATTCCCCGGTAACGCATTACCGGCGATTCGGGATCCACCTTTTCGTACAGGACGAGGCCAACCAAAGCGGTACCTAGTGCAAAAAGGATAGCGTTGCGGACAGAGGTGTCCTTCTTCTTTTTGGCATCCTTCTTGGCTTTCTTGTCCGCTTTCTTGGCGGCCTTCTTCGCCTTCTTGGCAGCTTTATCTGCCTTCTTATCTACCTTCTTGTCGGCCTTCTTGGCAGCCTTCTCAGTCTTGTCTGCGACCTTTTCGGCCTTGTCGTCGGCCTTCTTGGCTACCTTTGGAGCTTCTTTAGCTACAGCTTTAGCAGTTTTGTTGACGGCGCCGGAGGCTTTATCAACTAGTCCTTCAGCGGACTCCTGCACGGATTTAGCTTCCTTCTTGGCAGCCTTAGCGGCCTTCTTGGCGGTCTTTTTAGCCGCCTTGGTGAGGACCTTTCCGGCATCCTCTAGACTGTCAGCTTGTGCCACACCAGCAACCGGCACCGCAGCCGCTACCGCAGCGGCAGCTTTACCAGCCTTTTTGACTGTTTTATCCTTCAGCTCTTTGGTGTCCTCAACCAGATCACCAGCTTTGTCGAGCGCAGCATCTTTCATGTCTTTAGCTGCGTCAACGGCATCCCCGGTCAGCTCCTTGAGGTTGGCGTTAGCGTCCGCAAGAGCATCCTCCAGCTTCTGAGAAGTACTTGCGGCCTTCTTTTCTGCCTTGTCTTTGGCCTTGGCGAACTTGTTGGCCTGTTTGGCGGCTTTCTTTTCCGCCTTCTTGGCGACTTTGTCAGCCTTCTTTTCGGCCTTTTCGGCCGTTACTTTTTCGGCCTTCTTGGCTTTGTTAGCTAATTGTTCAGCTTTTTTAGCAGCCTTCTTCTCCGCTTTGTCCTTCGCCTTGGCGAGTTGAGCAGCGCGTTTCTTGGCTTTCTTTTCGGCCTTCTTCGCTAACTTGGCGGCTTTCTTTTCCGCCTTCTTACGTGCCTTCTCGGCAGCCTTCTCAAGGTCGGCAGCCTTCTTGGCAGCTAGCTTTTCTGCTTTTTTGGCAGCCTTCTCGGCGGCTTTAGCAGTTTGCTTGGCGGTTTTATCTGCCAGCTTTTTAGCCTTTTTGGCCTCTGCAGCCAAATCGTCTTGCGCCATATTTATCGTCTCCTCTATTGAGTCTTCTCTATATGCTGATACTACCCACCGCATAGTTTGCTCACAGCCGATTAGGAAATGTTGTCTTCCACTTTTCCTGCAAATCTTTATAAGAGAAAACTGTCCCCCGCTAGCCAAGCTAACGGGGGACAGTTGAGACTTTAAGCGACGTTGTTCGCTAGTGGTCCATCACTTATTTCTGCTGAGACTTGGGCTTCTCGTAGCCTGCAGCTTCAGCGTCTTCCTCAGTGGCGAACCAGATTTCGGCAACGGTACGTCCGTAGAACGGGGACTCCGGAGTGTGGTACTTCATGGAGTTGGCGTTGCCCTTAATGGGGTAGCCTTCCGGAGCTTCGTTGGGATCGTCCAGCGGAGCGTGTGCACCAGCAGGCAGGTCAGAGTCAGTGGCAGAAGCCTGGGGCTCTTCCTTCTCTGCGGGCTTCTCTTCTGCTTCCTCAGCTGCTTCAGCAGCGGCCTTCTTAGCGGCCTTTTCTTCGGCAGCCTTCTTGGAAGCAGCGGCGCGGGTAGCGCGGTTTGCTTCCGCAGTGGCGGTCTCTTCAGTTACGAGAGAGATCTGCGCCATGGGGGCATTGTCACCTTTGCGGTTTTCGAGCTTCACAATGCGGGTGTAGCCGCCGTTGCGCTCTGCGAAAATCGGTGCCAGCTCTTCGAAGAGGTAGGCGACGTCTTCCTTGTTGCGCAGCACGCTGGCAACATTGCGACGGTCAGCCAGAGTTCCCTTCTTGGCTTTGGTGATGAGCTTTTCGGCGAACGGACGCAAGGCTTTGGCCTTGGGTTCGGTCGTCTTAATAGACCCGTACTCGAACAGCTGTGCGGCCATATTCGCCAGGATCTTCTGCTGGTGAGAGGCCGAGCCGCCGAAGCGGGTACCCTTCTTGGGCTTTGGCATGATGTTCTCCTGTTAAGGGTTGGCGAGACTGCTTCTATGGAGTCTCGAGTTAGTTATCTGTACCCCAGTCGGCACCTTCGTCATAACCGTCCAACATGGTTTCCTCGAAGTTGGGCTCTGCACCTTTCAGGTTGAGACCAAGCTCAGCAAGTTTGAGCTGCACTTCTTGGATGGACTTCTGGCCGAAGTTGCGAATGTCCAGCAGATCGGACTCAGTGCGGGCAACCAGTTCACCAACGGTGTGGATGCCTTCGCGCTTCAGGCAGTTGTAGGAACGAACGGTCAGTTCGAGGTCATCGATAGGCATGGAGTATGCGGCGATGTGATCATGCTCCACAGGGGAAGGCCCAAGCTCAATACCTTCAGCTTCGGTGTTGAGCTCACGGCACAAGCCGAAGAGTTCAACAAGGGTGGTTCCGGCGGAAGCCAGAGCATCGCGAGCGGCGATGGAGCTCTTGGTTTCTACGTCGATAACCAGCTTGTCGAAGTCGGTACGCTGCTCAACGCGGGTTGCCTCAACTTTGTAGGCAACCTTCAACACCGGGGAGTAGATGGCATCCATGGGGATGCGGCCAATTTCTACTCCCGTAACCTTGGTGTCCGGTGCGGGGACGTAGCCACGTCCACGCTCGACAACCAGCTCCATATCAATGCTGCCCTTTTCGGTAAGGGAAGCAATGTGGAGGTCAGGGTTATGGATGGTAACACCGGCAGACGGAACAATATCCGCACCGGTAACCTCACCCGGTCCCTGCTTCTGCAGGTACATGGTGACGGGCTCGTCATCCTCAGAAGACACGACGAGGTGCTTCAGGTTGAGGACGATCTCAGTGACATCTTCTTTCACACCGGTAATGGTGGAAAATTCGTGTAGTACGCCATCGATGCGAACCGAGGTGACGGCTGCTCCCGGAATGGAGGACAGCAGTGCACGGCGAAGTGAGTTACCGATGGTGTAGCCGAAACCAGGCTCGAGAGGTTCGATGGTGAAGCGCGAACGGCTTGACGTCACAACCTCTTCGTGCAGGGTGGGGCGCTGAGAGATCAGCATGGGTTTTGTTTCTCCTTACGGGCGACCGCTATATGACGCCCATTGAGGGATGATCACAAACGCGATCAGATAATTACTTCGAGTAGAGCTCGACGATGAGCTGTTCTTGGACGGGGATATCGATCTGGGCGCGTTCGGGCAGCTGGTGCACGAGCACACGCAGATTCGTGGGGACTACCTGGAGCCAGCCCGGAACGGGACGGTCTCCAAGGGAATCCATAGCATCCTGGAACGGCAGCATCTCCAGCGACTTCGGACGAACATCGATGATGTCGTACTGGGATACGCGGTAGCTCGGGATGGTCACCTTCTGGCCGTTGACCAGGAAGTGTCCGTGGCTGACAAGCTGACGAGCCTGACGGCGAGTACGAGCAAGTCCAGCGCGGTAAATAACGTTGTCGAGGCGAGATTCGAGAATCTGCAGGAGGTTCTCACCAGTCTTGCCAGGACGACGGTTTGCTTCTTCGTAGTAGCGACGGAACTGGCGTTCCAGAACACCATAGGTGTAGCGAGCCTTTTGCTTCTCGCGCATCTGGAGCAGGTATTCAGATTCCTTGATGCGGTTGCGGCCGTGCTGCCCAGGGGCGTACGGACGACGCTCAAACGCTACGTCACCGCCGACAAGGTCTACCTTGAGACGACGGGATTTCTTAGTGATAGGTCCGGTATAACGAGCCATTGTTCTTTAAACTCCCTTCCTTATACGCGGCGACGCTTCGGCGGACGGCAACCATTGTGGGGTTGCGGGGTCACGTCGGAGATTGAGCCAACCTCGAGGCCAGCAGCCTGGAGGGAGCGGATGGCGGTCTCGCGGCCAGAGCCGGGACCCTTAACAAGTACGTCGACCTTCTTCATGCCATGCTCCATGGCCTTGCGGGCAGCGTTCTCTGCGGCAAGCTGTGCGGCGAACGGGGTGGACTTACGGGAGCCCTTGAATCCCACGTGGCCGGAGGAAGCCCAGGAGATGACGGCACCGCTCGGATCCGAAATGGAAACGATGGTGTTGTTGAAGGTGGATTTGATGTGAGCAACGCCGTTGGTCACGTTCTTGGAGACGCGACGGCGGATGCCCTTAGGATTACGTGTCTTTGGAGGCATTACTTCTTCTTCCCGGCGATAGTCTTCTTCGGGCCCTTACGAGTACGGGCGTTGGTCTTGGTGCGCTGGCCGCGAACAGGAAGTCCACGACGGTGGCGGTAACCTTGGTAGCAGCCGATTTGAATCTTGCGACGAATATCGGCCTGAACCTCGCGACGGAGGTCACCTTCTACCTTGTAGTTACGTTCGATGTAGTCGCGCAGTTTGGCGACATCCTCATCGGTCAAGTCTTTGGACCGAAGATCCGGGCTAATGCCGGTGGCCTCGAGAATCTCGAGGGAAGTAGACCGGCCAATGCCATAAATGTAGGTTAGTGCGATCTCCATACGCTTTTCGCGTGGGAGGTCAACACCAGCAAGGCGTGCCATATAGGCAGTTTCCTTCCAGTACAGTGACGGTTTTCTCCCAGACCATCCTCGGAATCTCTGTGTTGTTTGTCGCAGAGGCGAGGCCTCGGCCGTCACAGCCAAGGGTGTCTAGTGGGTAGTGCAACTACCCGACGGAGGTGCTAGGAGGCGAATTCTTTTTACTTGTAGCGGTAGACGATTCGCCCACGAGTGAGGTCGTACGGTGACAGCTCAACGACGACACGGTCCTCGGGGAGAATACGGATGTAGTGCTGGCGCATCTTTCCGCTAATGTGGGCGAGCACCTTATGTCCGTTGTCTAGCTCGATCCGAAACATTGCGTTTGGGAGAGGCTCGACAACGCGGCCCTCAACCTCAATTGCTCCCTCTTTTGCCATATCCTCTTCTACTATCCAGACCGTTTACACGATCTTCTCGTTGACAATTATCTTTAAGATCCATCGCTGACCTGCGCTTTTATTAGCGCATGACAACAATTGCTACTGATCTTATTTGGGCACACTTAAGCAAATATGCCGAAATAATAGTGTATATGACCTGCAGAAATGCCGCAAATCAGAGGGAGTTGGGAAGTTATCCTACTCACTGCGCGGGGTGAGGATCCGCGGTCCTTCTGAGGTGGCTGCCACAGTGTGTTCCCAGTGCGCTGAATAGGCACCGTCTTCAATAACGGTTGTCCACCCATCATCCCATTCTTCAGTCCAGGGGCTTCCTAGGCTGAGCATGGGTTCAATCGCAAGCACGGATCCTTCCGCAATCCGCGGGCCTTTGCCGGCACGTCCCTCGTTCGGAAGGAACGGATCCTGATGCATTTCGCGACCAATACCGTGTCCCCCAAAATTTTTCACAACCCGGAACCGGTATCCGGCCCGCTTCCCTACTTTTCGCGTCGCCTGTTGAATCGCATGCGAAATATCGGTCAGCCGGTTTCCGGGAACCATTTGGGAAATTCCCGCGAAAAGCACTTCTTCTGTGGCTTTGTTGAGGGCAGCAACGTCAGGTGCTACTTCCCCAATTTCAATGCTGATGGCGGAGTCCCCGTGCCAACCATCCAAAATTGCGCCACAGTCAATGGAGAGCAAGTCGCCTTCCTGCAGAATGGTGTTTTTGCGGGGAATTCCATGCACCACCACATCGTTGAGTGATGCACAGATCGAAGCGGGAAAACCTGCATACCCTTTGAACGAGGGGGTGGCTCCTGCTTCACGGATGAGGGTTTCCGCGATCTCATCGAGTTCAAATGTACTGACACCCGGAACTGCCGCTTTCTGCAAGGCTCGGAGGGTGCGACCAACAATGCGGCCGGCTGCCTCCATGGCCTCCAGTTCTGCGGGAGTCCGGGTGGGAACAGTACTTGTGGTACGTCTACGCATTATCTACAGAAGACGTTACTTCTGCAGTGCTTGCATGGTGCGCTCGTGGATTTCTTCCACAGTGCCCACTGCGTCGACGGTAACAATATTTTCTTGGTAGTAGTCGAGCAGCGGCTCCGTCTCTTTGTGGTAGACGGCGAGACGGTTGCGGATGACGTCTTCGGTATCATCCTCACGTCCGCGCGCTAGCATGCGTTCGACCACAGTGTCTTCGTCAATGGCGAATTCGACGACTGCATCCAGGTCGACTCCCCGTCGGGCAAGCATTTCTTTAAGAGCATCAGCCTGTTCGATGGAACGGGGAAAGCCGTCCAGGAGGAAACCCTGCTGGGCATCTTCTTCGTCGAGACGAGCATCGACCATGCGGTTGGTGACGTCAGCGGGGACAAGCTCCCCAGCATCCATGTAGCTCTTGGCTTCTTTACCAAGGTCGGTTCCTTCGCCGATATTGGCGCGGAACAAGTCACCAGTGGAGATGTGCGGAACATTGAGCTTTTCCGCGAGGAGCACAGCTTGTGTGCCTTTGCCAGCCCCAGGGGGGCCTACGAGTACGAGTCTCACTTCAGGAATCCTTCGTAGTTACGTTGCATTTGCTGGCTTTCAAGCTGCTTGAGAGTGTCGAGAGCAACACTGACAAGAATCAGAACTGCGGTACCGCCGAAGGGGAAGTTTCCGCCTCCATCGCCCGAGCCAAGGTCCATGAACAGGTTCGGGAGGATAGCAATGATAGCCAGGTACAGGGAGCCGACGAAGAGCAGTCGGTTCATGACGAACCAGAGGTAGTCGGCAGTGGGGCGTCCAGGACGGATACCCGGGATGAAACCACCGTATTTCTTCATGTTGTCGGCCTGATCGGTGGGATCGAACTGTACGGCAACGTAGAAATAGGAGAAGAAAATGATGAGCAGGAAGTAGACCAGGGTGTACTGCCAAGAGGCGGGCTGCGTAAGCCACGTCATGACGTATTTATCCCACCAGGATGCTTCCTGCACTGCACCGCGTGCCTGCTGCACAATGGTCGTGATGAGGACGGGTACGTAAATGAGGGAGGAAGCGAAGATGACGGGAATAACACCGGCCTGGCAAACCTTGAGAGGCAGGTAGGTGGAGGCACCACCGTACATACGACGACCAACCATCCGCTTGGCGTACTGCACGGGGATGCGACGCTGGCCCTGCTCAACAAAAGTTACGGCCACGATAATCAGCAGCGCGGCAACAATGACGAGAGCAAAGCGGAATCCACCGGACTGTTTCAGGATGGCAGCACCTTCCACCGGAATACGGGAAGCAATACCGGCGAAGATGAGGAGCGACATACCATTGCCCACGCCACGTTCGGAGATCAGCTCACCGAACCACATCAGGAGGATGGCACCCGCGGTCATCACGAGAATTGCGGCCACCATCTCCAAGATTTGGAGTCCGTCACTTCCCATCCCAGCGGAGAACACTTGTACTCCGGGGAGGAAGCTGGAGCTGGGGGATGCAGCCATGGCGACAACACCGGCTGCCTGGAGGAGGGCAAGTGCGACGGTCAGGTAACGCGTATATTGCGTCATCTTGTTCTGACCGGACTGGCCTTCCTTCTTAAGTTCTTCAAAGCGAGGGATAACTACCGTCAACAGCTGCACAATAATCGACGCAGTAATGTACGGCATGATACCGAGTGCGAAGATTGACAACTGCAAGAGGGCACCACCAGAGAACAGGTTAATGAGCTGGTAGACGCCACTAGAACTGCTGCTCGACTGCATATTTTCGAGAGCAGCACGAACGGCGGTGTAGTTGACACCCGGGGATGGGATCTGGGCACCAATGCGGTAAAGAATGATGATGCCGAGGGTGAAGAATATCTTCTTGCGAAGTTCCTTATTCTTCCAGGTGGTTACGATGCGTGATGACACTTATCCTCCTGTCACGACAGCGGGTGCTGCCGCAGTGACATGTGAGCGACGGTTTCCCTACGGGAATTACTGTACTTGATACAGCGACTATTCGAGAATATCAGGATTAACGGAAAAGGGTGGCCACAGGTCGCCTTCCAGCGGAAACGCAACCTCGTGGCCACCTTTTCGTGTCTTGAAGGAAAACTTAGGCCTCGACGACGGTTACGGAACCGCCAGCGGCTTCAATCTTTTCCTTGGCAGCACCCGAGAATTTGTGGGCGCTAACGTTCATGGCCACGTCGATGTCTCCATCGGCGAGAACCTTAACAACTTCATGGCGGTTCACAAGACCTGCCTGCTGCATGTCTTCGAGGGAAACGTCTCCACCCTTGGGGAAGCACCGTACGAGGTCAACAATGTTGACGACGATGTACTCCACGCGGGCGGGGTTCTTGAAGCCCTTGAGCTTCGGAAGACGCATGTGCAGGGGCATTTGGCCACCCTCGAAACGTGGGTGGACGTTCTTGCGAGCCTTAGTACCTTTAGTACCGCGTCCAGCGGTCTTACCTTTGGAAGCTTCACCACGGCCCACACGAGTGCGAGACTTGGTAGATCCGGAGGTGGGCTTCAAATCGTGCAATTTAATGGTCATGATTACTCTCCCGCTACTTCTTCTACCTCAACGAGGTGTTGAACAGCGTTGATAAGACCACGAGTCTGCGGAGTGTCCTCACGGATCACAGACTGATGGATCTTGCGGAGCCCCAGAGTGCGCATAGAGTTGCGCTGGCTCTTGGTAGCTCCAACGAGGCCGTAGGTCTGAGTTATCTTTAGTGCCACCGTAATCACTCCCCTTGTCCTGCAGCCTGCTTGCGCAGCATGCCGGCAGGAGCAACTTCGTCGAGAGCCTTACCGCGGCGGGCGGCGACAGCTTCCGGACGCTGTAGTTCTTTAAGTCCAGCAACAGTTGCGTGCACAACGTTGATGGAGTTGTCACTACCGAGCGACTTGCACAGGATGTCGGAAATACCAGCGGCTTCGAGCACTGCACGAGCAGCACCGCCCGCAATCACACCAGTACCTTCAGAGGCCGGGCGCAGCATAACGATGCCGGCAGCGTCCTCACCAGTTACGGCGTGGGGAATGGTAGTTCCGATGATCGGCACGCGGAAGAAGTTCTTGCGAGCTTCCTCAACACCCTTGGAGATGGCGGCAGGAACTTCCTTGGCCTTGCCATATCCAACGCCAACCATGCCTTTGCCGTCACCAACTACGACAAGAGCGGTGAAGCTGAAGCGACGTCCACCCTTGACGACCTTGGCAACGCGGTTGATGGTTACAACGCGCTCGATGTAATTGCTTTCTTTTTCATCGCGTTGACGATTGTCACGACGACCACGACGGTTGTTACCACGACGGTTGTCGTCTTCACGACGCTGATGTTCTGCCATTAGAACTTCAGACCTCCTTCACGAGCGGCATCTGCAAGAGCGGCAATACGGCCGTGGTACTTGTAGCCACCACGGTCAAACACGACCTCGGAGATACCGGCAGCCTTGGCACGTGCGGCGACGAGTTCGCCAACTTTAGCAGCCTTAGCTTTCTTGTCGCCTTCTTGAGCACGCACATCAGCTTCGACAGAGGAAGCTGCGGCGAGGGTGTGTCCAGCCAGATCGTCGATGATCTGAACGTGGATGTTGCGGGAAGAGCGATTCACAACCATGCGAGGACGCTCCGCGGTTCCAACAACCTTCTTACGCAGACGAGCATGACGGCGTACGCGGTCAGCGCGGCGCTTGGTGGATTGGTCTGTACCAACTGTTAAACGCTTTTCAGCAGCCATGGTTACTTACCAGCCTTTCCGACCTTGCGGCGAATGTGCTCGCCGTCGTAACGAATACCCTTACCCTTGTAGGGATCGGTCTTACGAAGACGGCGGATGTTAGCGGCGACCTGGCCGACGAGCTGCTTATCAACGCCGCTCACAGCGAACTTGGTCGCGCCATCAGTGGTGAAGGTGATGCCTTCCGGTGCTTCAATGACAACCGGATGGCTGTAGCCGAGGGAGAACTCCAGGTTCTTGCCCTTCTGCAGCACGCGGTAGCCAACACCGAAGATTTCCATCTTCTTCTCGTATCCCTCGGTCACACCGATGACCATGTTTTCGATGAGGGAGCGGGTCAGTCCGTGCATGGCACGGCTTTCACGCTCGTCATCAGCGCGGGTGACGACGATGGCTCCATCTTCGTCACGGGAGAGGGAGGTGACGGGAGAAACAGTGCGGCTCAAGGTGCCTTTCGGGCCCTTGACCTCGATGTTCTGTCCGTCAATCTTGACTTCTACTTTTTCCGGAACGGGAATTGGGCTATTACCAATACGTGACATTGCTCAGTCCTCCCTTACCAGACGTAGGCGAGGACTTCCCCACCTACACCCTTTTCGGCTGCCTGGCGATCAGTCAACAGACCCTGGGAAGTGGAAATAATGGCCACACCCAGTCCGTTGAGAACACGAGGCAGGTTGTCGGACTTGGCGTACACGCGGAGACCCGGCTTGGAGATGCGACGCAGTCCAAGAATGCCCGGTTCACGGGAATCGTTGTACTTAAGTTCAATGTTGAGGTTTTTACCGACTTTAGCGTCTTCCACCTGGTAGTCGGCAATGAAACCCTCATTCTTCAAGATTTCGGCGATATTGACCTTAATCTTGGAGGCCGGCATTACGACCTCGGGGTGATACGCCTTGCTGGCGTTGCGGACACGCGTCAGCATGTCTGCAATAGGATCGGTCATCGACATGATGCGATCTGCTACCTTTCTCGCCGTGGTTCCCATACAACACGCGGGATTGTGTACCCGCGCCGTGGGCCTTCTGCGAAGTGATATTCGAACCAGAACAGTTTTCTGCACTGGCCGGAAATGCACCACACGGTGTTATGCTCCGTGCCTGCAAATCCTCTTTATAGGTGCATAGATCTGCACAGATTGTGCGGTCCTATGCCAGTAAGAAACAGTCTGGGAAGTAAACACGCCGCAGCGGGAATACTTCCCAGCGCTGTGTCCTACAAAGCTTGTGAATTTTTATTTCTTGAAGGGGAATCCCAGCTCACGGAGCAGGGCACGTCCCTCTTCGTTGTTGTGAGCAGTGGTCACAACAGTGATGTCCATACCACGGGGGTAGTCGATCTTGTCGACATCAATTTCGTGGAACATGGACTGCTCGGAGAGACCGAAGGTGTAGTTTCCGTGGCCGTCGAACTGCTTCGGGGAAAGCCCGCGGAAGTCGCGAATACGCGGCAGTGCGGTGTTCAGCAGTCGATCCAGGAACTCCCACATACGGTCGCCACGCAGCGTAACGCGGGCACCGATGGCCTGTCCTTCACGCAGTTTGAAGTTTGCGATGGATTTGCGGGCGCGACGAACCTCGGGCTTCTGGCCGGTAATGGCAGTGAGGTCTTCGATGGCACCGTTCATGCGCTTGGCATCGTGTGCGGCGCCGCCCACACCCATGTTGACAACAACCTTAGTGAGGCGAGGAACCTGCATGACGTTCTCGTAGGAGAACTCCTTCAGCAGAGTATCCTTGATCTCTTCGTTGTAACGGGTCTTGAGACGGGGGGTAAGTGCATTAGACATAATTACAGATCCTCCCCAGTCCGACGAGAAATACGGATGTTCTTGCCGTTCTCGTCCTTACGGTAACCCACCCGGGTTGGGGTGCCTTCAGCGTCAAGAACCATGACGTTGGAGACGTGGATGGGTGCTTCCTGAGTAACGATGCCGCCGGTTTGTGCACCGGTTTCATCGGCAGAGGAAGCAGTGTGCTTCTTAATACGGTTAACGCCTTCAACAAGAACCTTGTTGGTCTTGGGGTAAGCCTCGATGACTTTACCTTCGACACCCTTGTCCTTGCCTGAAATGACGAGAACCTTGTCGCCCTTACGTACCTTCATTTACAGCACCTCCGGAGCGAGAGAAATGATCTTCATGAAACGACGGTCGCGCAGTTCACGGGCGACAGGCCCGAAAATGCGGGTACCGCGAGGCTCGTTGTCACTCTTGATAATGACAGCGGCATTCTCATCGAAACGGATGTAGGAGCCGTCTGGGCGACGGTTTTCCTTCTTCGTGCGAACAATGACAGCGCGCACGATGTCGTTGTTCTTCACAGTGCCACCGGGAATGGCTTCTTTAACACTGGCGACGACGACGTCACCGATCCCGGCATAGTGACGACCAGAACCGCCGAGGACACGGATAACCTGGATAACCCGGGCTCCCGTGTTGTCGGCGACCTTGAGTCGCGACTCTTGCTGAATCATTTGTACTCCTGACCAGGAATTTGTACGTGTGCGAGATTACCGACCTCATCACACGCGGTCTTCTTACAATGTCTCTGTCGCTACAGACAGCTCTGTCTGCAGACAGCAACTGTTCAAGTATAGAATCTTGCAGGTAAATCGCCAAATTTGGAGAGTTTTTCTGCTAGCGGGAAGTAACTACCGGAGAAGGTGTCCGAAACTGGGCCGTTACAGGGTGCTGTCCCATTTTCCAGACTGCGCAAAGTCCTCTAGGTAGGAGTTGGCGATGCCGTAGCAGATCCCCAAACGGTTCCCGGAAAACTTGTGATATCCGGTAAAAATACCCAAGAAAGGACCGGTGGGATTTTGGGCCAAAACTACTGAACCGGGAATAACTTTTTGGGTGTCACAGGAAAAGTCGAAGCTAGACACTCCATATTGGTCATCCCGCACCCCGGTCAGTAAAAGTGGAAGTTTCAGCCAAGTGTTGTCGGTGACCCGGTAGACAACCGTGTTCACAAACGGACGAGCTTGCAGGCCGGTGGGAAGTGCCTGCGGAGACGGTCCCATTTGCACATTTGAATTGAACTCGATCACCGTCATGAACGATGTTTTGTTGGCATCTTTGGCGACAATCCGCCCAACATGCTGCACGGTGTCATTGGGGGTAATTATGAAAAGGTCACCGCGCTCCCCACATCCCTCACTGGTGAGTCCATAAACAGTGTTGTTTTTTTCGAATAGATAACCCGCATTACAGAGCACACCAACTTTTTTCCCGTTCCGCTCGCCGGTAATGCGCCACAGATTAGTGATGGGGGTAATTACTATGCTGTCGGCAGACGTGTTTGCTGCAGGAGCTGCAGCGGCGGTGGAGCTGGTAGGGGTGATGGCTAAAGCTAGTGCGATTAGGGTCGCGCCGAGTAACTCGACGACTTTTTTCATTACGGTTCTCCCAGGGATGAAATTGTAAATCCGGATACTCTCATGAATACCCTGTTCTCTTCCAGAGAGCAATAATTTTCTTAAAATTTCAGTTGTCGTGGTTGTGATAGCAAAGTGGCCCCACACCGAAGTGCGGGGCCACTTTATATGCTGTATTAATTCACGAGCTCCGAAAATTTCGGAGAATGACTATTTACTTAGCCTTCTCGAGAATCTCAACAAGGCGCCAGTGCTTTTGTGCGGACAGCGGACGGGTCTCCATGATCCGTACGCGGTCGCCAACACCAGCGGTGTTGTTTTCATCGTGAGCCTTGACACGGGAAGTGCGGCGGATGATCTTGCCGTAAAGCGAGTGCTTTACGCGGTCTTCCAGTTCGATGACGATGGTTTTGTCCATCTTGTCGGACACTACGTATCCGATGCGAACCTTGCGGCTTGCACGTTCTTTAGTATCGTTTGCCACAGTATTTTCCTTCATTACTCGTCACCACCAGGCATGGGGCTCAGTCCAAGCTCGCGTTCGCGCAGCACCGTGTAGATGCGGGCAATGTCTTTGCGAACGACACCGAGTCGGCGGTTGTTGTCCAGCTGACCAGTAGCGAGTTGGAAACGGAGGTTGAACAGCTCCTCCTTGTTCTCCCGAAGTTTAGCTTCGAGATCAGCGTTGCTGAGCTCACGCAGCTCAGCGGCAGAAGTTCCGGTTGCCATTAGAACTGCTCCTCCCTAGCGACGATACGGGTCTTGATAGGAAGCTTGTGCTGGGCGCGACGCAGAGCCTCGCGGGCAGTAGCTTCGTCCGGGTAGGAAATCTCGAAGAGAATTCGGCCGGGTTTGACGTTTGCAACCCACCATTCGACAGAACCTTTACCGGAACCCATACGGACTTCGGCAGGCTTCTTGGTGAGGGGACGATCCGGGAATACGTTGATCCAGACCTTACCGCCACGCTTGATGTGTCGGTTGATTGCAATACGGGCAGCCTCGATCTGACGGTTGGTGAGGTAGCACGGCTCCAATGCCTGGACTCCCCACTCGCCGAAGACGACACGGTTGCCGCCCTTGGACATACCGCCACGACGCGGGTGGTGCTGCTTACGGTATTTCACGCGACGAGGGATAAGCATGTGTTATGCCTCCTTCTTCTGCTCGTTTGCGGCAGCGCGTGGAGCGCGGGGACGTCCACCACGGCGTCCACCACGACGAGGACGTCCGCCGCGACGTCCGGCACGATCACGGCCGGGGACGACGACGTCGGCCTCGCGGCGACCACCAACGATGTCACCCTTGTAGATCCACACCTTGACGCCGATGCGTCCGAAAGTAGTGTGGGCTTCAAAGGTGCCGTAGTCGATGTCGGCACGCAGGGTGTGCAATGGCACACGGCCTTCGTGGTAGCGCTCGGAGCGAGACATTTCCGCACCGCCCAGGCGACCAGAGCAAACAATCTTGACGCCCTGTACCTGCGGCTGACGCAGTGCAGACTGCATAGCTTTACGCATTGCACGGCGGAAAGCCACGCGGTTGGCAAGCTGCTCAGCGATGGACTGGGCAACGAGCTGTGCGTCTGCATCAATGTTCTTGACTTCCAGGATGTTCAGCTGAACTTGCTTGGAAGTGAGCTTCTCCAACTCGCCACGGATGCGTTCGGCTTCCGAGCCGCGACGTCCGATAGCAATACCAGGACGAGCGGTGTGGATGTCGACACGCACGCGGTCGCGAGTGCGCTCAATATGGATGGAGGAAAGACCAGCGCGTTCCAGTTCTTTCGTCAGGAACTCGCGAATCTTAATATCTTCAGCGACGTAATCTGCGTACTGCTTGTCGGCGTACCAGTGCGACTTCCAGTCGGCGGTAATGCCCAGGCGGAAGCCCACGGGGTGAATTTTCTGACCCACTAGCGAGCACTTCCCTTCTGGTTATTGCGGTCTTGCGCGGAACGCGGTGCGACCTCGATGGTGATGTGGCTGGTGCGCTTCCGAATCTGGAATGCACGGCCTTGTGCGCGCGGCTGGAAACGACGCATCGTCGGGCCTTCGTTCGCATATGCGGCGGAGACGACGAGGTTGGACGTATCCATGTTGAAGTTGTTCTCAGCGTTTGCAACTGCAGAGTTGAGAACCTTAGCTACCGGCTCAGCTGCGCTCTGCGGAGCGAACCGCAGGATCGACACAGCTTCGTCGACAGACTTTCCGCGAATAAGGTCGATCACGCGACGTGCCTTGAAGGGCGCTACGCGAACAAACTTGGCGGTAGCGCTGGCGCTGGTCCGCTCGTTGTTTTCGTTACTCATGCACGCGTTCCCTTCTGATCAGACTTGCTGTGACCTCGGAAAGTGCGGGTAGGTGCAAACTCACCGAGTTTGTGGCCCACCATGGAGTCGGTAACAAACACGGGAACGTGCTTGCGTCCGTCATGCACCGCGAAGGTGTGATCGATGAAGTCAGGCAGGATCGTGGAGCGACGGCTCCAGGTCTTAATGACCTGCTTGGTGCCCTTTTCGTTTTGTTCGTCCACCTTTGCAAGGAGGTGCTCGTCAACGAATGGGCCTTTCTTTAGGCTGCGAGGCATATTTCATTCCCTCCTTTTAGCGTTTCTTACTCTTACCAGAGCGACGACGGCGCATGATGAGCTTGTCGCTAGGACGATTAGGTTTACGGGTGCGCTGTTCGAGCTGACCCCACGGGCTAACCGGGTGACGTCCACCAGAGGTACGTCCCTCGCCACCACCATGCGGGTGGTCGATCGGGTTCATGGCGACACCGCGTACGCTCGGGCGAACGCCCTTCCAGCGCATACGGCCGGCTTTACCCCAGTTGATGTTGATCCACTCAGCGTTTCCGACTTCACCGATGGAAGCGCGGCAGCGTACGTCGACGCGGCGGATTTCGCCGGACGGCATACGGAGGGCAGCATAGCTACCTTCACGGCCGAGCAGCTGCACAGCAGCGCCTGCAGAACGTGCCAGCTTGGCTCCACCGCCGGGCTTGAGTTCCACACAGTTAAGGGTGGTACCAACCGGGATGTTGCGCAGCGGCAGGTTGTTGCCGGGCTTAATGTCAGCATTGGGACCGGACTCTACAAAGTCGCCCTGCTTGAGGTTCTTGGGTGCTACGATGTAGCGCTTTTCGCCATCGACGTAATGCAGAAGTGCGATGTTGGCACTGCGGTTCGGGTCGTACTCAATATGTGCGACCTTGGCCTTAATGCCATCTTTGTCGACACGACGGAAGTCGATGACACGGTACTGGCGTTTGTGTCCGCCACCCTTATGACGAGTGGTGATACGTCCGTGGACGTTACGGCCACCAGTCTTAGACAGTGGGCGGACCAAAGACTTTTCAGGGTTGGAGCGAGTGAGTTCGTTGAACTCCGATACGCTCGACCCGCGACGACCGGCGGTCGTCGGCTTGTACTTACGAATAGCCATTAGGAAGCCGCTCCTCCGAAGATCTCGATGGGCTCGCTACCCTCGGCGAGGGTAACAATGGCACGCTTGGTGTTCTTGCGACGGCCGTAGCCGAGACGGGAACGCTTGCGCTTGCCCTGACGATTGGCGGTGTTGACGCTAGCAACCTTGACTCCGAAGATCTGCTCGACGGCGATCTTAATCTGGGTCTTATTGGCTTCCGGAGCAACGGTAAACGTGTAGGTGTTCTGCTCCATGAGGCCGTAGGACTTCTCAGAAACTACGGGAGCGAGGATGATGCTGCGAGGATCTGTGATCTTGTTCACTTGGTCTCCTCCTTCTTGCCCTGTTTGGCGGTTACGAAGGCATCCAGTGCTTCCACAGTGAACACCACATCTTCGGCGTACAGCACGTCATAGGTGTTGAGCTGGTCAGCCGTAATGGGGTGGACGTAGTTCAGGTTGGCCACAGATTTCCAAGCGGCAATGTCTTCGCGTCCGAGGACGAGCAAGAACTTGCCACGCTCGCTGAGGCTTTCCAGGAACTGGCGGGCTGCCTTGGTGGAAGGAGTCTGACCTTCGACGACCTCGGTGACCACGAAGATGCGGTCGTTGCGGAGTCGGTCGGTGAGGGCTCCAGCCAGAGCGGCGGCCTTCATCTTTTTAGGAACCTGCTTTGAGTAGTCACGAGGGGTAGGCCCGAATACGGTGCCACCACCAGCGAACTGCGGTGCCCGGATAGATCCCTGACGGGCACGGCCGGTTCCCTTCTGACGCCACGGTTTCTTACCACCGCCGCGGACCATGCCGCGGGTCTTGGTGGAGTGAGTTCCCTGGCGGGCTGCTGCCTGCTGGGCGACTACAACCTGATGCATAACGGAGATGTTCGGTTCCCGGTCGAAAATTTCGGAGGGGAGGTCGACACTGCCGTCAGTGGCACCGGCGGGGGTGCGGACATCAAGCTTGAGTGCCATGTTTACGCACCACCTTTCGTTGCGCTCTTGACCATGACCAGGCTTCCTTTAGCTCCCGGGATTGCACCCTTGATGAGCAGGAGGCCAGATTCGTTGTCTACTTTTTGGATGACGAGGTTTTCGGCAGTAATGCGCTCATTGCCCATACGTCCAGCCATACGCATACCCTTGAAAACACGACCCGGGGTGCTGCAAGCACCGATCGCGCCAGGGCGGCGGTGGACAGCCTGGGTACCGTGTGCGGCACCCTGGCCTGCGAAGCCGTGACGCTTCATGACACCGGCGTAACCTTTACCCTTAGAGGTTCCGGTGACGTCAACGTGTGCGCCAGCTTCGAAAATATCGGCGGTGAGTTCTTGGCCCACCTCGTAGTTTGCGGCCGCATCGGCATCCTTAAGACGGATTTCTACGATGTGGCGACGGGGCGTCACGCCTGCTTTTGCAAAGTGACCAGCCAGAGGCTTGGTAACTTTGCGCGGGTCGATGGCGCCGAATGCTATCTGGACGGCGTTATAACCGTCGGTTTCTTCGGTGCGAACCTGGGTGACGACACAAGGCCCAGCCTTGACGACAGTAACGGGTACAACCCGGTTTTCGTCGTCGAAGATCTGAGTCATGCCGAGCTTATTGCCCAGGATGCCCTTGATCTCGGTATTACTCATTGGTTTCTCTGCTCCGATGCCGTTGTCCAAGCTCACTACTGAATATTGACGTCGACACTAGCCGGAAGGTCGATACGCATAAGGGCATCGACAGTCTTGGGCGTCGGGTCGAGAATATCGATAAGGCGCTTATGGGTGCGCATTTCGAAGTGCTCGCGTGAGTCCTTGTACTTGTGGGGCGAGCGGATAACGCAGTATACGTTCTTCTCGGTAGGCAGCGGCACTGGGCCGACCACACTGGCGCCGGTACGGGTAACCGTTTCGACGATCTTGCGTGCAGAAGCATCGATTGCTTCGTGGTCATAGGCCTTTAGCCGGATGCGGATCTTTTGTCCCGCCACGCTTTCCTCTTCCTTCACCCACATAATGTGGGTCTGTCTTGCTCGGTAAGTCACCGGCAGGTGGCTTAATTCTTTGTGTCTTTCGGTGATCGTCAGGCAGACCGATGACACCAAGTATTCGGAAGTACCGCGGGGGTATATTCCGTATCCGCTGTTCATCTGTCACGCCGTCGGTCCACGCGCTCGGGCGTGTCGCCCGATCACCTTTCCCGATGTGCCCTTTATTTAGTGGTTTTTCTAGATAATTCCTAGTGCCAAACACACTTCAGAACACATCACTTGCGTGCTCGCTCTACCAGCGCTTTCCTAGCCATCGTGAGATTGTGGCCGGAGGGAATGCCCTGTTAAAGCAACTTGAATAGTATGCATCAAACCCAAGTTAAATGCAAAATGAGTGCGTAGATCACACCTGCACGCTAATGTTGAAACCGAGATCAACTAATGTTTTTGAAGTTTAAAAGCCTGCGAAAATATCAACAAAAGTAGTTCTCGCACCTGCCAATTGGCCACATATCTTCATAACGACAGTCAATATCGCGCTATTCAGTCTTGAAAGGACTACTCATGAGCGAAAAAGAAATCGAGAAATCAGAAATCGATCCCACGGACCGCGGCCAAACCATCATTGCTGATGTGGTGGTCTCCAAAATAGCTGGTATTGCTGCCCGCCAGGTTCCTGGTGTACATGACCTTGGACAAGGTACTGCCCGCATGATGGGTGCTATCCGCGAGCGTATCCCGGGCACCGGCGCTGATGTGCAGCAGGGCGTCGCTGTAGAGGTTGGAGAAACTGAGGCAGCCATAGATATTGTTATTGTCGCCGAGTACGGTGTCGCCATTCATCAGTTGGCTGATGCGATTCGCAAGAACATTATCGACGCCGTTGAAGGTATGACTGGTCTTTCCGTGACCGAAGTCAACATTAACGTTGTAGACATTCACCTTCCAGAACAAGAAGACGAAGAAGAGGAATCCCGGGTCCACTAGTTCACTAGCTAACGGATCTGTTCCTAACCACATCTGAAGGTGCTCATGTCTCACACTTCCTATGATTTTGACACTGCTCAAGTTCCGGCACTGGCTGAACTTGTGACGCGTGTTCCAGGAGTTGCACACCTCGACGGAGGACGATTTGGGCAATTTTCCACTTATCTTCCTAACGAACTGGTGCAGGGAGTGTCTTTCGATGCACAGGAATCACGGCTCAAGATAGCGATTGCTATCTACTGGCCGCATCCTCCTCATGCTGTTGCAGCAGCGGTGCGTGCCGCAGCTGCAACCGTCGTTCCTGTCCCCATCGATATCTACGTCAACGATATGCTGCTACCAGAAGCCAAGGACACTGCGTTACCAACTCCTGCACCCCAGCCACAACTCACAAAACCTAAGGAGAATTAATGTCCATGACGTTCTACGGCATCCTGGTGGGGCTGCTTTTGGCCATCGCCGCCGCAGTCGGTGGATTTGGCGCTTTTTTGGGCGCCGTTCTACTCGGCCTGATCGGTGGGCTTATTGGGGCTCAACTGGATGGAAAAATTGATATTCGCAATATCGGGAATACCCGCGGGCGGGGATAATGACTTCATCAAATCCTAAGTCTCAAACGCACCAGGATCGGGCTGTACCCCAAGAGATGGGCGCGGCTGGAGGGCTGCATGTTGATCCAGCGGTGGCGAACGTCATCATTCGGGAAGCTGCTTTAAGCGTCCCGGGATGCATCGAACACGCCGTTGGGATGGGGCACCTCACTGGTAAAACCCTTCCCCAAGCAGACCTCACTATGGATGGTCCCTATGTAGCAGCAGAAGCTCATATCGCTGTTAGTTGGCCTTCCCCAGTGGCGGAAGTGGCACGCACGGTGCGCGACACTATCCGTACCCACCTGGAGATTTTCTTGGAAGCCAAGGTGACGGAAGTCGATGTGTTTGTTGATGACGTCACCTGCTCCCCTGCTCCCGGCTCTAAGGCACGTCCCGATCGCGTAACTTTTGAAGAACTTGCCAATTTCGATCCCACCCCTGCTGCGCTGACTAAAAACCCAAAGGAGCAGGAAAAAGTTACTACCGAGGAGGAGAGCGATAACAGTGAAGAATGAAACAGTTGATGCTACCGCCACTGCGAAGCCTCCTCGCGGAAAACCTGCTGTTTTTGGCGCCATTATTTTTCTAACACTTGTCTTGGCGGCTATTGCGGCTGTCGCAATTCATGACATTTTGGTGTCGTTGGACCAAGTCGGAGAACCGATGTGGTTTGGATGGGTTGCCGAAAGAGCTGCTGAGCCGAGCCCCGCACCGTGGTTGCTTGCCGTGTTTATTGTGGTCGCAATAATTGGTGTGATTCTGCTTATCCAAGTAGTGCTCCCCGCCCCCAAAACGCATGTGGCTTTACGCAGCAACTCTGCGTCCGTATGGATGCGTCATGTTGACGTGTGTCGCATGTCCACCAATGCTGCTTTGCAGGTGTATGGGGTGACCAGAGCACAAACCACATTCAACGGTAAGAAGGCTGTGGTGAATATCGACACTGCCGGACCTGCCTCGCAGGCTGTAGTAGATAACGTGCAGAGTGCGGTGTCAAACGTTCTCGAGTATGTCGATACTCCCATCACCTTGACTGTCCGTCCCGTTAATAAGAGAGGTGAAGATTAATGAATCGTGGACCTTCCGCAATTCTTCGTATTCTTACTTTTCTAGCGGGTGCAGTTTTAACAGCCGTTGGTGTTTTAGGGATTCTGTGGCATGCCAACGTCGCAAGTGTTTCGAATGTGGTTGATAACCACTGGCCGTCTGCGGTGCTAGAAGATGTTACCGCCCAAAGCTGGTGGATCCACGCCCTGATCGGCACTGCCGTAGTGGCTATTTTGTTGATCATTCTCAACATTGTGGTGTTGACGCGCCGCCGTACAGTATCACCGCTGCTTTTAGACGGAGATGACCCTAAGGGACAGATCTTCCTTGATACTGCTTTGGTGGGTCGTGCGGTCGCACGGGATTTGGAGAACCTGCCGACGGTACGCGATGCCGCCAGCAAAACCATTAATGACAATGGGGTTCCCACTGTGAACGTCACCCTTACTTCGCCGGCACATGTTCCAGTTCCTACTTTGCTGGATATTGCTGAACAGGTGAGTGCTGATATTCCAGCTGCAGTGAGCTACTGTGGTCCGGTTGCTCGCGTCTTTTTGGAGTTGGATAGGGTGCGCCGACAAGAAAAGGATCTTCCGTCGCGTGATTCAGAAACCGCTGGGGTGTCAGACAAGGACACGGTTTCCGAGGACCCTGTCTCCGACTCTGAATAACGCTGCGTCTAACGGATGCTGAGTTGATTGTGTTGTTGTGGACTAAATAATTCTCCGCCCAAGAGATAAAAGAATCCCGCCTGGTTTTCCAGGCGGGATTCTTTTTGCTTTGTTTAAGCGTGTTAACTCCAGAGTGGAGTCAGATCACTACTTGATGATCTTGGTAACACGGCCTGCACCGACGGTGCGTCCACCTTCGCGAATAGCGAAGCGGAGGCCTTCGTCCATGGCGACAGGCTGGATGAGCTCAACGGTCATCTCGCAGTTGTCACCAGGCATGACCATCTCGACACCATCAGCGAGCTTCACGATGCCGGTCACGTCAGTGGTACGGAAGTAGAACTGCGGACGGTAGTCGTTGAAGAACGGGGTGTGACGGCCGCCCTCGTCCTTGGACAGAACGTAGACGGAGCCTTCGAAGGTGGTGTGCGGGGTGTAAGCGCCGGGAGCAACGACACACTGGCCGCGCTCGACGTCTTCGCGACGGAGACCACGGAGCAGAAGTCCGACGTTGTCACCAGCTTCGCCGCGATCCAGCAGCTTACGGAACATCTCGACACCGGTGACGGTGGTCTTAATAGCCTTGTCACGGATACCGATGAGCTCAACTTCGTCGTTGACCTCAACAGCGCCACGCTCGATACGGCCGGTAACAACGGTGCCACGGCCGGTAATGGTGAAGACGTCCTCAACAGGCATGAGGAACGGCTTGTCGAGCTCACGGACCGGATCCGGAACGGACTCGTCAACTGCATCCATCAGAGCAGCAACGGAGTCGATCCACTTCTCGTCGCCCTGCAGGGCCTGGAAAGCGGAGACGCGGCAGATCGGGGCGTCTTCGTCGTAGTCCTGAGAAGCGAGCAGTTCGCGAACTTCCATTTCGACGAGCTCGAGGATTTCCTCATCGTCAACCATGTCGCACTTGTTGAGGGCGACGACGATGTAAGGAACGCCAACCTGGCGAGCGAGCAGAACGTGCTCACGGGTCTGCGGCATGGGGCCATCGGTGGCAGCAACCACGAGGATGGCGCCGTCCATCTGAGCAGCACCGGTAATCATGTTCTTGATGTAGTCAGCGTGACCGGGGGCGTCGACGTGTGCGTAGTGACGCTTTTCGGTCTGGTACTCAACGTGGGAAACGTTGATGGTAATGCCGCGCTCTTTCTCTTCCGGAGCCTTGTCGATCTCATCGAACGCGAAAGCGTCGTTGAGCTCGGGGTACTTCACGGAGAGAGTCTTGGTAATAGCTGCGGTCAGGGTGGTCTTACCATGGTCGACGTGACCAATGGTGCCAATGTTTACGTGCGGTTTGGTCCGCTCGAACTTAGCCTTCGCCACTTTGTGTCCTCCTGGACGATCGTGAGTTTGCCAGTTTGTTTACCGACAATACTCTCTGGTTAAGATCTTTGGTCAATTGCTACCCAATAAGTGTAGCGATATTTACTGCTAAGTGCCTAGTCAGTATAAAAATTGACTAGGCTCTCGGCAGAATTCAGAGCCACGGATTATTCTCCGGTAGCCTTCTCGATAATCTCCTTACCCACATTCTGAGGAACCTCAGCGTAGGAGGAGAAGACCATCGTGTAGTTGGCTCGGCCCTGGGTCTTCGACCGAAGGTCTCCAACGTAGCCGAACATTTCAGACAGCGGGACGTCGGCCTTCACCACACGTGCGCCACTGCGCTCTTCCATGGCCTTAACTTGGCCACGGCGGGAGTTAATATCACCAATTACGTCGCCCATGTACTCCTCAGGGGTGACGACCTCTACAGCCATGATGGGCTCTAGCAGGGTAGGTGAAGCCAAACGGGCTGCTTCCTTCAGGGCCATGGAGCCGGCTACCTTGAAGGCCATTTCCGAGGAGTCAACCTCGTGGTATGAACCGTCAACAAGCTCGACTTGGAGGTCGACCAGCGGGTAGCCAGCCAACACACCGTACTGCATGGCGTCCTGCACACCTTCGTCGACGGAAGGAATGTATTCCTTCGGAATGCGTCCGCCGGTAATGGAGTTGACGAACTCGTAGTGCGGATCGTCTTCCGTCTCGGCAACGAGGGGGGACAGCTTGATAATGACACGCGCGAACTGACCAGAACCACCGGTCTGCTTCTTGTGCGTGTATTCGTACTTCTCGACCGTCTTGCGAATGGTCTCGCGGTAAGCAACCTGCGGCTTACCAACATTTGCTTCGACCTTGAATTCGCGACGCATACGGTCGACGAGAACGTCTAGGTGGAGCTCGCCCATACCACCAATGATGGTCTGGCCGGTCTCTTCATCATTCTTAACAGTGAAGGTCGGGTCCTCTTCCGCCAGTTTCTGAATGGCGACGGACAGCTTCTCCTGGTCAGACTTGGTCTTCGGCTCGATAGCAACCTGGATAACGGGATCCGGGAAGGTCATCGACTCGAGGATCACCGGTTCGTTGAGATCAGAAAGGGTGTCACCAGTGGTGGTGTCCTTTAGACCAATGAAAGCGTAGATGTGGCCGGCGAATGCTTCGTCAACCGGGTTCTCCTTGTTGGAGTGCATCTGGAAAAGCTTACCGACCCGCTCGCGCTTCTCCTTGGTGGAGTTAACGATGGTGTCGCCGGACTTTACGTGACCGGAGTAGACACGCACATAGGTGAGCTTGCCGAAGAACGGGTGTGCCGCAACCTTGAATGCGAGAGCTGAGAAGGGCTCGTCCAGGCTCGGGTGACGTTCCACAACGGCCTGTTCGGAGTCTGCGGAACGGCCTTCGATGGAAGGAACGTCCAGCGGGGATGGAAGGTATGCAGTAATAGCATCGAGAAGCGGAACAACGCCCTTGTTTTTGAAGGCGGTACCACAGAGAACCGGGTAGGCCTCCGAGTTAACGGTAAGGCGACGGATAACCTTCTGGATTTCCTCAACGGAGATTTCTTCTCCGCCGAAGTACTTCTCCATAAGTTCTTCGTCAGCTTCGGCGACGGTCTCAATGAGCTTCTCGCGGTATTCCTCAGCCTTTTCCTGCAGCTCTGCCGGAATATCTTCAATTTCGGCAGGAGTACCCGGAGCAACCTTGCCTCGCCACAGGTGAGCCTTCATGGTGAGGAGGTCGACGATGCCGTCGAAATCATCTTCAGCACCGATCGGGATCTGCAGAACAATTGGCTTGGCACCCAGACGCTCTTCAATGGTCTCAACCGAGTTGAAGAAGTCGGCTCCCATTTTGTCCATCTTGTTAACGAAGCAGATGCGCGGGACTTCGTACTTGGAAGCCTGACGCCAAACCTGCTCGGACTGGGGCTCAACGCCTTCCTTAGCGTCGAAGACAGCAACAGCACCGTCCAGAACACGCAGGGAACGCTCCACCTCTACGGTGAAGTCCACGTGGCCGGGGGTGTCGATGATGTTGAGCTGATGGTCGTTCCAGTAGCAGGTGGTGGCGGCGGAAGTAATGGTGATGCCGCGTTCCTTCTCCTGCTCCATCCAGTCCATGGTGGAGGCGCCATCGTGGGTCTCACCGATTTTGTAGTTAATACCGGTGTAGAACAGGATGCGCTCAGTAACAGTGGTCTTTCCGGCATCAATGTGTGCCATGATGCCGATATTGCGAACCTTCTTAAGGTCCTTAAGCACTTCAAGTGCCACTTCGAACTCTCCGTCCGATCACGGATTCTTTCTCAAGAACCCTCGTTTTCAATAGGTCTTCAGTAGGTCTTCAGTTTCTTAGTGCGACGCAGCGGCTGCTACCCCGCACGTTGGACAAGACCACTGTTTCAACTTTGGACGTCTCCACGTGGTCCGTCCCGGTGGGATTACCAGCGGTAGTGTGCGAATGCCTTGTTGGCTTCTGCCATCTTGTGGACGTCTTCGCGACGCTTCACAGCGGCTCCCAAACCGTTGGAGGCATCCAACAGTTCGTTGGCCAAACGTTCCGGCATCGACTTCTCACGACGCAAACGGGAGAAGATAACAATCCAGCGAATTGCGAGGGTGGTGGAACGTCCCGGACGCACCTCAACGGGCACCTGGTAGGTGGCGCCACCAACGCGACGGGAACGAACTTCCAGAGAAGGACGAACGTTGTCGAGAGCCTTCTTGAGGGTGTTCACCGGATCGGTGCCGGTCTTTTCACGGCACATTTCAAGAGCGGAGTAAACGATGTTCTCGGCGGTGGATTTCTTACCGTCGACAAGCACCTTGTTAACAAGCTGGGTAACTAGCGGGGAGCCGTAAACAGGATCGGCTTCAACCGTGCGCTTGGGGGATGGTCCTTTACGCGACATGTTTACTTCTCCTTCTTGGCGCCGTAGCGAGAGCGAGCCTGCTTGCGGCCCTTCACGCCCTGAGTATCAAGAGCGCCACGGACAATCTTGTAGCGGACACCCGGGAGGTCTTTCACACGACCGCCACAGACAAGCACCATGGAGTGCTCCTGGAGGTTGTGGCCTTCACCGGGGATGTATGCGGAAACTTCCATTCCGGAAGACAGACGCACACGGGCGACCTTCCGGAGTGCCGAGTTCGGCTTTTTAGGGGTGGTGGTGTAAACGCGGGTACATACACCACGACGCTGCGGGCTGCCCTTCAGAGCTGCGGTCTTAGTCGCGGAGCTCTTCACGTGGCGGCCCTTGCGCACAAGCTGTTGAATAGTTGGCATGAACCGACTTTCCTTATTGTTTAGTGTCAACACCTGGTGGTGTCGAAGTTGGCGTCCTGGGGGTACTCCCCACGACGCAATAAAGCACATGGGGCATAAGTCCTGGTAAAGAGCTTATTTTGAGCGCAAACTAACCAGTCGGCCGCTCTCGCTGGCTTACCTGGGACAATTAACCCGCTCACACATGTGAGCACAAGCCCTTATGTTAGTGGGAAATGGTCAAATAGTGCAAAAAGGGACCCACTGGCCCCTTTTGTGCTAGGCATTTCACATGTCTTGTACTAGAACGGGACGGGCGAGACGTAGAACCCTTCACACATTTCGTACCATTCCCAAAGCTCATCGGGATCCGTCATCGCTTTGGTGCGGGGGTCCTTGTACTGGTCGGTGTACTGACATGGCACTGGACGACTTTTATCGTCATTAGGCATGTATTCAGTACGGAAGGTTGACGCCTGTGCTGGGACAACCACACCGACACTGAGAACGGCAGTAGCAGCCAGCGCTACCAGTCCTCGCTTGATGATCTGGTTTTCTATAAAACTCACGGTCAGGGTCTCCCTTAATTACTGCGGCAAACAACCAATTATTGTGCCCGTTATCTTCTATTGTACTCGAACGCCTTGCATGCTCCAAGCTGGGGTAACTCGCGAATACCCCCATGGATGAACAAACTGTATCCTACAGCCACACCACCATGGGGGTCGCGGGTAACAAACCGAGGATGGTTAACGTCAGGCAGCTTTCTTAGGGGCAGCCGCCTGGCTCTGGATCCACCATTTGTGCATTACGAGCTGTGGGAAGTCAATATTGTCCATGTAGGCACCACGGTACGGGTCTTGCGAGGTAGCTAGGCGCAGCACCTGTTGTGCGCCAGCTCCCTTCACGAAAAAGGGCACTAGTTGGTTGGTGTGCTGGTCGGAGAGCCACTGGATTTGAATATTGCCATGCGCATCTTGAGCTAGCGGAACCATTGCGCGTTCACTGGGGCCGTTGATGAACCCAGTTTCATGGTCTGCAGTAATAATCAGCAGGGTTTTGTCCCAGCTGGAATTCTTTTCCACCCACTTGCTTACCGCTTCCACAGCGTCCATGAAGTCCATTGTTTCTTCGATGGAGCGTGCAGTTTGGTTGGCGTGCCCAGCCCAGTCAATAGCGCCGCCTTCCACCATCAAGAAGTAGCCGCGGGGATTCTGGTTGAGGACGTTCAGTGCGCTCAGGGAAAGATCCGTTAAGTTGGGAACCTTATTGAAAGGGGTTTCCCCGACTTTTTCCTGCTGTGCATCTGCGCGGACAGAAGAGCGTTCCTGCTGCAGAGTAGATGCTACTTGGGGGACTCCCCAGAGGCGCTTAACTTTCTTTTTACCTTCGGCGATAGCTTTAAAGTCGGCAGTCTTTTCGATAAAGCTGTAGCCAGTGGTGTTCTTTTCAAGACGATTCCAGTCGGCAGCCGAAATGTATTTGAAGTCAGGCTCAGCCAGGCGTTTATTGTTGTCATCGTAGAAGGGGTGTCCTGCACCAATCACCACGTCCATTTTGGAGTTGATCATCTGGTTGGTGATGTTGTGGTAGTTGTTGCGGCTTATTTCGTGCGCAACATACGCAGCCGGGGTGGCATGCGAGTAGGGTACAGAACTGACCACACCAGCCGCCTTGCCCAGGGCCTTCGCTCGTTCTGTGATGTTGGGTAGCGGCTTGCCGCTGGGGGTCATGCCGATAATGCCGTGGAATGTTTTGTGCCCGCTGGCCATCGCAGTGCCGGCAGCAGCCGAGTCGGTGGGAATTCCGGTGGCAGCAGCGGTGGAGGTCCATGCGATAGGGCCGTTATAAGCACCGACAATGGCGTAGGTGGACATACCCACGTACGAATAGCTTTGGAAGCCGGGCTGCTTCTCGTTTTTAACCGCAGAGCCATTGGGGTTTACCTGGTAACCGGTAGTTCCACGCAGGTGAAGATTTGTGAGATCGAGAGTGTTGTAGCCCATTCCGTCACCAATCATCACAATGATGTTTTCAGCAACTGCAGGGGCAGCATGTGCCGGGAGCGCGGGTAGTCCCAGTGCTACGGCAGTAAGGCCGGCAGTGACTCCCACAGCTAGTCGGCGTGAGAAATTAGTGCGGATCCGCATTAAATACTCCTCTAAGTCAGGGGTTCGCACAACTGTAACGTGTGGGTCCTGAAATGCGGGTAAGCACCATTTGAAGTTCATCTAAACAAATCTTGGCCTGCATAAACGGCATAAAAATGCATAAAAAGTGGGGCTGCCCTTCCGGGACAGCCCCACTTATTTGTTTATGGTGTTACGACTTAATCAAAGTCGAAGTCATCCAATGGCACCGCAGCGCCGGTCTCGTCAATGAAAGCATCTTCGGGACCGTAGAAGCCGTCGTCGAATCCGGTCGGGATGGCGTAGGCGGCTGCACGTGCTTCCTCGGTAGGCCGTACCTGAATGTCGCGGTAGCGAGCAATGCCAGTACCGGCGGGGATGAGCTTACCGATAATGACGTTCTCCTTGAGACCGATGAGGCTATCAGCGCGAGCATTGATAGCGGCGTCGGTAAGGACGCGAGTGGTCTCCTGGAAGGAGGCGGCGGAAAGCCACGAGTCGGTAGCCAAGGATGCCTTGGTGATACCCATGAGCACCGGGCGACCGGCTGCAGGGGTTCCACCGTCACGTACCACGGCCCTGTTAGTTGCCTCGAATTCGGGGCGTTCCACAAGAGAACCGGGTAGGAACTCGGTGGATCCAGAGTCGATGATGGTGACGCGACGGAGCATCTGGCGCACAATCACTTCGATGTGCTTGTCGTGGATAGACACACCCTGTGAGCGGTAGACGTCCTGAACCTCGTTGACGAGGTGGACTTGTACCTGACGGGGGCCCATGACACGCAGCACGTCGTGTGGATCGGCGGCACCTTCGAGTAGCTTCTCACCAATCGTGATGTGGTCTCCGGTCTCCAGTACACCTTCGGTACCGTCAGCCTTCTTGACAGTGGCTAGACGCTGGCGCTTGGAGAGCTTGTCGTAGACGACATCGTCGGAACCGTCGTCCGGAGTGATGGTGACTTTCCAGAACTTGTCCAGTTCTTCCAGCTTGATGGTGCCGGAAACTTCTGCGATATCGGCCTTGCCCTTGGGGACACGAGCCTCGAAAAGCTCCTGCACACGCGGCAGACCACCGGTGATGTCTTCACCGACACCACCCTGGTGGAAGGTACGCATGGTCAGCTGGGTACCGGGCTCACCAATGGACTGTGCGGCGACAATACCGACGGCTTCGCCAACGTCGACGAGCTGGCCGGTGGCCATGGAGCGGCCGTAGCACTTGGCACAGACACCATTCTGGGAGTTACAGGTAAGAACAGAGCGGACCTTGATTTCGGTGAGTCCAGCCTCGAGGAGTGCCTCGATTTCGGGGTCACCAATATCAGTTCCAGCCTCAACAATGACGTTGCCGTCAGCGTCCTTAGCATCCTCAGCCAGGGTGCGCGCGAATACGCCAGTTTCGATGAACTGGTCGCGTACCAGGGTGCCATCTTCTTGCTTATCTGCAATCTTGACGATGATGCCACGGCTGGTACCACAGTCGTCTTCACGCACAATGACGTCTTGGGCGACGTCCACGAGACGACGGGTGAGGTAACCCGAGTCAGCAGTGCGCAGAGCGGTATCTGCCAGACCTTTACGAGCACCGTGAGAGTTAATGAAGTACTCCAGCACGGAAAGGCCTTCACGGAAGGAGGACTTAATCGGCTGCGGGATGAAGTTACCCTTCGGGTCGGTCACCAGACCCTTCATGCCGGACAGTGACCGCATCTGGGTCATGTTACCGGCCGCACCCGAGCGCACAATGAGCGGAATCGGGTTGGTTTCGGGGTAGTTGTCTTCCATGGCCTGGCCGACCTTTTCGGTGGCCTCGGACCAAATCTTCACCAGTGCAGCGTTGTGTTCATCCTTGGAAAGAGCACCGCGCAGGTACTGCTTCTCCACCTTGTCAGCACGCTTCTCGTAAGCATCCAGGATCTCCTGTTTGACGGGAGGAACCTGTACGTCAGACATAGCAACGGTGACGCCGGAACGGGTGGCCCAGTAGAAGCCGGCATCCTTCAGGCGGTCAACGGTCTGCGCAACCAGAATCATCGGGTAGCGCTCTGCCATGTCGTTAATGACGACGGACTGCTTGCCCTTGGCCATCTGGTCGTTGACGAAGGGGTAGTCACCTGGCAGCAGGTCGTTGAACATGATGCGGCCGAGGGTGGTCTTGCAGACCCACACGTCGCCTGGTTCCCAACCATCGGGGAACTGTTCGGCTTCGACGTCCTTCGGGGGACGCTGGTGGGTGAGGCGGACCACGATCGGCGACTGAATGGAAAGGGCTCCTGCGTCACGAGCCATGATGGCTTCCGCGACGGAAGAGTAGTGGCCATTCGTGGGGCATTCGGCGTGTACTTCTTCGTCCAAAGCTCCCGGCGCGTCGGGGTCAATGGTGGTGAGGTAGTACAGGCCGGTCACCATATCCAGGCGGGGCATAGCCAGCGGGCGGCCGGATGCCGGCGACAGGATGTTGTTGGAGGACAGCATGAGGACGCGGGCCTCAGACTGTGCTTCTGCCGACAGCGGCAAGTGGACTGCCATCTGGTCACCGTCGAAGTCAGCGTTGAAAGCCTCACAAACCAGCGGGTGGAGCATGATGGCTTTACCTTCAACCAGAACCGGTTCGAAGGCCTGAATACCGAGACGGTGCAGAGTGGGTGCACGGTTGAGAAGCACCGGGTGCTCTGCAATAACTTCTTCCAGAACGTCCCACACCTGGGGGCGCTGACGTTCCACCATACGCTTGGCAGACTTAATGTTCTGGGCGTAGTTGAGGTCCACCAGACGCTTCATGACGAAGGGCTTGAAAAGCTCCAGCGCCATCAGCTTCGGAAGACCACATTCGTGCAGCTTGAGCTGCGGACCAACGATAATAACGGAACGACCAGAGTAGTCGACGCGCTTACCGAGGAGGTTCTGACGGAAGCGGCCCTGCTTACCTTTCAGCAAGTCGGAAAAGGACTTGAGCGGGCGGTTGCCAGGTCCTGCAACGGGGCGTCCACGGCGACCGTTATCGAAGAGTGCGTCTACAGATTCCTGCAGCATGCGCTTCTCGTTGTTGATAATGATCTCGGGGGCACCAAGGTCAATCAGTCGCTTCAAACGGTTGTTGCGGTTGATGACACGCCGGTAAAGGTCGTTCAGGTCGGAGGTGGCGAAACGGCCACCGTCGAGCTGCACCATGGGGCGGAGCTCCGGTGGGATAACCGGAATGCAGTCCAGCACCATGCCAGCCGGATCGTTCTTGGACATGAGGAATGCTGCCACGACCTTGAGTCGTTTGAGGGCACGCAGTTTCTTCTGTCCCTTGCCAGTGCGAATAATTTCGCGCAGCTTCTCGGCTTCGGCTTCCACATCGTAGTTGGCGATGAGATCTTGGATGGCTTCTGCACCCATGCCGGCCTTGAAGTACTCGCCGAAACGGTCATCCAGCTCGTTGTAGATGTTTTCGTCAAGGATCAGATCCTTGGGCTCGAGCTTGATGAAGGTATCCCAGAGGATGTCCAGGCGATCGAGTTCGCGCTCGGCTTCCTCCCGAATGGTCTTCATTTCACGCTCGGCGGCGTCCTTCACCTTGCGCTTGGAGTCGGCGCGGGCATTCTCGGCTTCGAGTTCTGCCAGGTCGGCTTCCAGTTTCTGGGCGCGGTCTTCCAGGTCGACGTCGCGGGCGTCCTCGATTTCCTTCTTCTCGGCGGTGATTTCCGCTTCGAGAGTGGACATTTCATCGTGGCGTGCCTGTTCATCAACGCTGGTGACAACGTAGGAGGCGAAGTAGATGATCTTTTCTAGATCTTTTGGTGCCAAGTCAAGGAGGTAGCCCAGGCGGGAGGGAACACCCTTGAAGTACCAAATGTGGGTGACGGGTGCGGCCAGTTCGATGTGGCCCATCCGTTCACGACGCACCTTGGCTTTGGTGACTTCCACGCCGCATCGTTCACAGACGATGCCCTTGAAGCGGACGCGCTTGTACTTACCGCAAGCACACTCCCAGTCCCGGGTGGGACCGAAAATACGCTCGCAGAAGAGCCCGTCCTTCTCTGGTTTCAAAGTACGGTAGTTAATGGTCTCCGGCTTCTTTACCTCGCCATATGACCAGCGCCGAATGTCTTCGGCAGTGGCGAGGCTGATTCGGAGTGAATCGAAGAAGTTGACGTCGCGCACGTAACTTCCTTTCCCCAGTGGGATTGTGGTTACCCGGATGAGTAACCGGATCGGTTAATGTCTCTAGTCTTTTGGGCTCTGGTGAGGCGAAGGGCTCTAGGCGAGCTCTTCTTCCACGGATGAGCTTTCATCATGCGAGAGGTTAATGCCGAGGTTGGAGGCGGCTCGCTCGAGTTCGTCGTCGTCATCAGTCAGGCTGACGGCGTCTCCGTCTGCCGAGAGGACTTCCACGTTCAAACAGAGTGCCTGCAGTTCCTTCAGCAACACCTTGAAGGACTCGGGAATACCCGGTGCCGGGATGTTCTCGCCCTTCACAATTGCTTCATAAGCCTTCACACGTCCGACCACATCGTCAGACTTAATGGTGAGGAGCTCCTGCAGGGTGTAGGCAGCGCCGTACGCCTGCATGGCCCAACATTCCATCTCACCGAAGCGCTGGCCACCGAATTGGGCTTTACCGCCCAGTGGCTGCTGGGTAATCATGGAGTAGGGACCAGTGGAGCGAGCGTGAATCTTCTCATCCACCAGGTGGTGCAGTTTCAGCATGTACATGTAGCCGACTGCCACCGGGTGAGAGTAGGGTTCACCAGATCGACCATCAAAGAGAGTGGCTTTACCGTCAGGGCCAACCAAAACATCGCCATCGCGGTTCGGGCGCACACAGCTGAGGAGTCCTTCGATCTCTTCAGGCTCTGCACCGTCGAAGACCGGAGTAGCAGTCTTGGTGTTGGGCTCCACATCGTACATCTCTTCCGGAAGAGCCTTGGCCCACTCCGGATTGCCCTCGATCTTCCAGCCGTACTTGGCCAGCCAGCCCAGGTGGATTTCCATGATCTGGCCGATGTTCATACGACGGGGAACACCGTGGGTGTTGAGAATAATGTCGATGGGGGTGCCGTCTGCCAGGAAGGGCATATCTTCGACCGGCAGAATCTTGCCGATGACGCCCTTGTTTCCGTGGCGACCGGAAAGCTTGTCACCAGGCTGAATACGACGCTTCTGGGCAACGTAGACGCGCACCAGTTCGTTCACACCTGGGGGCAGCTCGTCGTCCTCATCACGAGAGAAGACACGAACGCCGGTGACTTTACCGGTTTCACCGTGCGGCACCTTCATAGAGGTGTCACGGACTTCGCGGGCCTTCTCACCGAAGATGGCACGGAGCAGACGTTCTTCTGGAGTCAGCTCGGTTTCACCCTTCGGGGTGACCTTACCGACCAGGATGTCACCGTCACGGACAGTGGCACCGATGCGGACAATGCCGCGTTCGTCTAGGTCAGCGAGAACTTCATCCGACACGTTGGGGATGTCACGAGTGATTTCCTCGGCACCAAGTTTGGTGTCGCGGGCGTCAACTTCGTGTTCCTCAATGTGGATAGAGGTGAGCTCGTCTTCCTCCACAACACGTTGCGAAAGAATGATGGCGTCCTCGTAGTTGTAGCCTTCCCACGGCATAATGGCGACCAGCATGTTCTTACCGAGAGCCATTTCACCTTTATCGGTGGAGGGGCCGTCGGCGATAACCTGGCCGGCTTCCACTCGCTGTCCGGCGTTCACAATCGGAACCTGGTTGTAACACGTGCCGGGGTTGGAGCGGACAAACTTCTGCAGCGGGTAGGTTTCGCGCTTGCCTTCATCATCCATGATGGTGATGTAATCGGCGCACACTTCCTCCACCACACCAGCGGACTCGGTGATGAGGGCATCGGCTGCGTCGTAGGCGGCGCGCAGCTCCATGCCGGTACCGACCAGCGGGGAGTCAGTGCGAAGCAACGGTACTGCCTGACGCTGCATGTTCGCACCCATGAGGGCACGGTTAGCATCGTCGTGCTCGAGGAAAGGAATCATGGCGGTCGCAACCGACACCATCTGGCGCGGGGACACGTCCATGTAATCAACCTCGTCCGGGGTGACAGTTGCTACTTCTCCCCCACGCTTGCGAACCAAGAGACGATCATCAAGGAACCGACCCTCGGCATCGATGGGCGAGTTGGCCTGTGCCACCACGTAACGATCTTCTTCGTCAGCGGTGAGATAATCCACCTGATCGGTGGCAACACCGTCAATAACTCGACGGTATGGGGTTTCAATGAAACCGAAGGGGTTGACGCGGCCGTACACCGAGAGGGATCCGATAAGACCAATGTTCGGTCCTTCCGGAGTCTCGATGGGGCACATACGTCCGTAGTGCGAGCTGTGGACGTCACGGACTTCCAGTCCGGCGCGCTCACGAGACAGGCCGCCCGGTCCGAGTGCGGAGAGGCGACGCTTGTGAGTGAGTCCTGACAGCGGGTTGTTCTGGTCCATGAATTGGGACAGCTGGGACGTTCCGAAGAACTCCTTGAGTGCTGCCACAACCGGACGAATGTTGATGAGGGACTGCGGCGTAATAGCCTCGACGTCCTGAGTAGTCATGCGCTCACGGACGACACGCTCCATACGGGACAGGCCGACACGGACCTGGTTTTGGATGAGTTCGCCGACGGTGCGGAGACGACGGTTACCGAAGTGGTCAATGTCGTCGGTCTCTACCGGGATCTCTTCCCCGTTAGGTGCAGTCATCTTGGTCTCACCGGCATGCAGACGCACCAAGTATTCAATGGTGGTTGCAATGTCCTCTTCGGTGAGAGTGAGAATTTCTTCTTCGCCCTTGGGCATACCAAGCTTGGCGTTGACCTTGTAGCGACCAACGCGGGCAAGGTCGTAGCGCTTGTCTTTAAAGAAGAGATTGTCAAGCAGGTTGAGGGCGCCTTCCTTGGTGGGAGGCTCGCCCGGGCGGAGCTTGCGATAAATCTCGAGGAGCGCTTGGTCGGTGTTTTCGACGTTGTCCTTTTCGAGAGTGGACATCATCACTTCGGAGAACCCGAAGCGCTCAGTGATCATTTCGGTGGTCCAACCCAGTGCCTTCAGAAGAAGGGTGATGGGCTGACGACGTTTACGGTCGATGCGGACACCAACGGTGTCACGTTTGTCGACGTCAATTTCTAGCCATGCACCACGAGACGGAATGATCTTCACCGAGTGAAGTTCCTTCTCTGTGGACTTATCAATGGTTTCGTCAAAGTAGACACCGGGAGAGCGCACGAGCTGAGACACCACGACACGCTCAGTGCCGTTAATAATAAAGGTGCCTTTGTCGGTCATCATGGGGAAATCGCCCATGAAGACGGTCTGGCTCTTGATTTCACCGGTGTTGTTGTTCACAAACTCTGCGGTGACGAATAGGGGTGCCGAGTAGGTCATATCCTTATCGCGGCATTCCGCAATGGAGGCTTTCACCTCATCGAATCGCGGATCCGAGAATGAGAGCGACATCGATCCGGCGAAGTCCTCAATAGGAGAGATTTCAGCCAGGATGTCCTCTAGACCACCAGTGACTTTCTGTTCACCGGTGAACTGATCGGCATCGCTTTGGGTGTACTTCTTTGTACCGACTAGCCAAGCAAAAGAGTCAGTCTGGATGCTAAGCAGATCCGGAACCTCTAGGGGCTCACGGATAGTAGCAAACGACGGGCGCTTGGGGGCTCCAGGGATCTGGGCCTTTGAACTGGTCTGGCGGGAGACTGCCAAGGTGCGTCCTTCCAGGACCTCATGCGCAGAAAAATATTTATTTGTTGCCATGAATTTGGCAACAAAAAAGCCATATTTTAGCTGCGGCGTATCTTCAATGGTTCCGTTGTTGGCCTCTACATGCTTCTCGAAACAGGGTCCATGCTTCTCCAACTAAAGCACTTCGTCTGCTCAAAAATACACGCATTTCACCTGCTCAGAATGGGTTTGGGGAAGTCCCCCTCAATCACTTCCTAAACAGATGACGCCAAATAGGCGTAACGAGGTCAACGCAAAGATCAATAGTATAACGAAATCCGTCTTATGTCCACCGGCGATAGCGCCGCTGGCTGCGTACTGCCTCCCCCGCACTTGTGCGAGATCCCCCAAGGGGAGGGAACAAATTGTGTACCGCTAATGTCTGCGGTTAATTCATACTCACCCCGATCAGCTGAAATGTCAAGGATTTAACTGGAAACTTCAGGGAATCTGTGGAATTACTGGAAAGTTTTCCGTGGTGCGGAGTGAAAATAAAACACAACCCCTCACTGTTATCAACAGCAAGGGGTTGTGCGGTAAGACTGTGAAACGCAGTTGTATTACTGCGCGCCAGAAACTTACTTGAGTTCGACCTTGGCGCCGACCTCTTCCAGCTTGGCCTTGGCAGCCTCGGCGTCTTCCTTGTTGGCGCCTTCGAGAACAGCCTTCGGGGCAGCCTCGACGAGATCCTTGGCTTCCTTGAGGCCGAGTCCGGAGACGAGCTCGCGGACAACCTTAATAACCTGGATCTTCTTGTCACCAATTTCGGCGAGAACGACGTCGAATTCGTCCTTCTCTTCCTCAGCGGCAGCAGCCGGGCCACCAGCAGCGGCAGCAACAGCAGCAACCGGAGCAGCAGCGGTAACGTCGAAGGTTTCTTCAAAAAGTTTTACGAAATCAGAGAGCTCGATGAGGGTCATTTCCTTGAAAACATCGAGAAGCTCTTCGTTGGTGAGCTTAGCCATGGTGGCTTCCTTTCTGTGTGTCCTAGTGGACTCTTACGTTTGTGGTTGTAAGCACCTGGCCTGTGCCAGATGGGTTTCCGCCTAATGCGGAGGGGATGAACTACTCTGCGGACTTCTTTTCCTGCAGTGCGGCAGCAAGGCGAGCCACCTGAGATGCAGGAGCGTTGAACAGTCCAGCAGCCTTCGCCAGGCCGCCCTTCATCGCGCCGGCGAGCATTGCGAGAAGTGTCTCGCGGGACTCCAGGTCCGCCAGCTTCTCGATCTCGTCCATGGATAGGATCTGCCCATCCATGAATCCGCCCTTGATGACGAGTTCTTTGTGGTCTTTACCGAAGTCGCGGAAAGCCTTGGCAGCTTCTACGGGCTCGCCTTCAATGAAGGCGATAGCGGTGGGACCAACCAGGATATCCTCGAGGCCTTCGACGCCTGCTTCAGCAGCAGCGCGCTTGACCAGGGTGTTCTTGGCGACGGAGTAGGTTGCGCCCTCTCCGAGAGCGCGGCGCAGCTCGGTCATGTCTGGAACGGATAGGCCGCGGTATTCGGTCACAATCGCAGCGTCAGATTTTTCAAACTGCTCTTTGATTGCGGCTACCGCATCAACCTTCGCGGACTGAACCATGCTTTGCCTCCTTCCTCTTGTCGTTCGCCCGAAATAAAACGAACGCCTTGCGCAGGAGACGCAAGGCGTGAATCACAGACAGCAAAAGCCATCGTGACCATCGACTCTGTTCTACCTGCGTGGGCCGCCGATTATCTCGGACCTTCAACTACCAACTTGTGTTGATAGTGACCAACGGTCTTGGGTGAAACTTGATCGGGTCAAACTTCTGTACTGATACTACTCATTTGTGCACGTAAATACCAAACTGGCCCCGCTACCGTAGTACGCGGGGCCAGTTTTCAGGTTGTGAGTGTTAGTTCGGGACTAACGTTCTCTAGTCGTTGGACTCGAGGAAGTTCTTCGACACACTCGGATCCACCGGGATGCCCGGTCCGGTGGTGGTGGAAATCGTGATCTTCTTCATGTAACGACCTTTAGAGGATGCGGGCTTCAAGCGGGCAACCTCTTCGTAAGCAGCTGCGTAGTTCTCTACAAGCTTCTCGGTATCGAAGGAAGCTTTTCCGATAACGAAGTGCAGGTTTGCGGCCTTGTCGACGCGGAAGGAGATCTTACCGCCCTTAATGTCCTCGACAGCCTTAGCAACATCGGTGGTGACGGTGCCGGACTTGGGGTTCGGCATGAGACCACGGGGGCCAAGGATGCGGGCGATGCGGCCAACTTTTGCCATCTGGTCCGGGGTGGCGATAGCGGCATCAAAGTCGAGCCAGCCGTCCTGAATCTTGGCGATGAGCTCATCGGAGCCCACCACATCAGCACCGGCTTCCTCGGCTTGAGCAGCTTTATCGGCAACGGCAAACACAACTACACGGACTTCTTTACCGGTACCGTGCGGGAGTTTGACAGTTCCACGAACCTGCTGGTCGGCCTTGCGGGGGTCCACACCGAGACGCATAGCAACGTCAACGGTGGCGTCCATGTTCTGGGACGAGGTCTCCTTGGCAAGCTCGGCGGCCTGCAAAGGGGTGTAGAGACGGCTGCGATCAACCTTCTCTGCAGCGGCTTTATAAGCCTTAGATTTCTTGCTCATTTTCTTCCATTCCTGTCACTTGGTGACGGTTGGACGTGGTACGAGCCGAGCCGGCTCTCCCACGCGGGGGTTATGCTCCCTCGACGACAATTCCCATCGAGCGGGCGGTGCCAGCGACGATCTTAGCTCCTGCTTCGACGTCGTTAGCGTTGAGATCTGGTTCCTTAGTCTTTGCAATCTCGCGGCACTGATCCATGGTTACGGTGCCCACCTTTTCGGTGTTGGGGCGGCCGGAACCCTTGGAGATGCCAGCAGCCTTAAGCAGCAGCTTGGCAGCCGGAGGGGTCTTCGTGATGAAGCTGAAGGAACGGTCTTCATAAACGGTAATTTCTACAGGGACGACGTTGCCGCGCTGATTTTCAGTGGCAGCGTTGTATGCCTTGCAGAATTCCATGATGTTGACACCGTGTGCACCAAGAGCGGGACCAACCGGTGGAGCAGGGTTAGCCTGTCCAGCTTGGATCTGCAGCTTGATGAACCCAGTGACTTTCTTCTTGGGGGGCATCTTGCTTCCTTACTTTGTGTCTATGACGACGCACAGTTATGAACGTCATCACCTTGTTTTTACTACTCAGTCCTGCAATGTGGTTACTGTGCGCCATTCCAGGACGCTCTTTCCGCAACGGAAAAGGGCAGTAACAGGTGACTGAGCAATACTACCCTACAAACACCAGAAACCCCATATCGTGGGGTTTTCTGGGGGTATAGGGAGGTTTCTTTAGTCGATCTTCTCTACTTGATCAAAGCCAAGTTCGACTGGGGTTTCGCGCCCAAAGATGGACACCAGCACCTGGAGCTTCTGGGTATTGGGATCAACTTCATTAATGGTGGCCGGCAGAGTGGCGAACGGTCCATCCATAACAGTGACGGATTCGCCCACTTCGTAGTCGACTTTAATAACGGGTTCCGGAGTCTCCTCCTCGCCGCTTTCTTTCACTACCTCAGTGTCCTTCGGCATCAAGAACTTAGCCACTTCCCGCAAAGAGAGGGGTGTGGGGTTGTTGGTAGCGCCGATGAAACCGGTGACGCCTGGCGTGTTGCGAACCGCTCCCCAGGACTCATCATTGAGTTCCATGCGGACGAGCACATAGCCGGGCAAAATTTTGCGCTTGACGGTCTTCTTCTGGCCGTTCTTAATCTCGACAACTTCTTCCTGCGGAACCTCCACCTGGAAAATGTAGTCGCCGACATCGAGGGTTTGAATACGGGTTTCGAGATTTGTTTTTACTTTATTCTCGTAGCCCGAATAGGAGTGGATGACGTACCACTTGCCGGGAAGACGGCGGAGTTCACGACGAAAGGCCCGCTCCGGGTCAACAGCCGGTTTCGCGGGTGCTTCAACAGCGAGCGGTTCAGCGGCGGCTTCCACAGCGGGAGCAGCAGCGTCCGAAGTTTCTGGCACCTGGCCTTCTTCGGCGAGCTTCGCGTCGTCGGTCGTGCTCACTGTGATCATCCCTTCAGATGGTGTTCAGTTGGCTGTCTAGTCAGCCAGTCATTAATAAGTCTATAACGTTTAAAACAATGAACGCCCTCCATTCGGGAGGGCGTTCGCTTAACCGGTTTTACATTCCCGGGAGGATGCCCGATAGGTCTCCGGCTCCCCCGTTGGGATCCTGGAAGATCAACCGCACGAGTTCGCCCGCTCCGGTGTCAACACCAAATACCAGCGCCACACTGAGCACTAGGAAGATGAAGACAGCAATGATCGAGATCAGGAGTTCTTTGCGGGTTGGCCAGATGACCTTGCGCATTTGCTCCCAGATCGACTTGAAGTAGCCGCCAATCCCTTTAAAGAAATTAGCGATACCTTTGCCGGCACGGGCAAAGAAACCGTCCTTCTTCTCAATCTTCTCCGGAGTTGCTTCCTCCGCAGACGGACGGGCGGTAGCACCCTTACGACGGCGTTTGCCAGTCGGGCGCAGATCAGTAGCGTCTTCAGCCTCTACTGCGGCGTCCCCAGACTCAACGACGTCGTCCTGAGGGTTCTTCTCGTCGCTCACTCGTTGTCCTCCAATGTTTACGTAGGATATCCGTCAATAGCGGGATCCTGGCAGGGGTGACAGGACTCGAACCTGCAACCTGCGGTTTTGGAGACCGCTGCTCTACCAATTGAGCCACACCCCTCTATTCATGTTCTGCATTCTGAAGTAATTTCAGGCAAAACCGAACAGACGATTGCTTCGCCATCTGCGATAGTACGCGAGAAACAGGGCAAGTGACAAACAACGGTGCCTCTTACCCCTTCGCGGGTCACCCGCGGCGATTGCTACGCCAGAATCGTACAGCACTATTGCGGCGCCCGCTAAAAAGCTGAAAAAGCTTTCCAAATAAGCTCTTTCACCGATTTTGGGACTTATTTTTCGCCACTAGAGTAAATATCTAATTATTTTCTTCTATCTATTTATATTCAATTCATTCTATGTGACTATAGGCGCATGCAGAAATCAATCTTTATCACCGGTGCCGCACGAGGTATCGGTCAGGCAACAGCAGAACTATTCGCACGAAAAGGCTACCTTGTTGGCGCCTACGACGTCGCCCCAGTCGAATGGGCAGAAGGCAACCCCAATGTCATCACTGGCACCCTTGACGTCACCGACCGCGACCAGTGGGATGAGGCACTCGCCGAATTCACTTCCCATACCGGCGGTCAACTCAACATCTTGTTCAACAACGCTGGTCTTCTTATTGATGGTCCCTTCCTGGACGCCGACGAGAAACGGGAAGAAGCCCTTATTGACGTGAACGTCAAAGGCATTACCTACAGCGCCCACGCTGCATTCCCCTACCTGCAACGCACCCCCAAGTCTCAATTCGTCAGCATGGGTTCCGCCGCCGGCATTGTCGGCACCCCGGATATGGCTCTCTACTCCGCCAGTAAATTCGCGATTCGCGGCCTCACCGAAGCCCTTGGCATTGAGTGGAAGAAATACGACATTCGCGTCCTCGACATGATGCCGCTCTACGTCAAGACCCCCATGCTGGAAAACGTAGAAACCCAAGGAACCCGCCGCATGGGTGTTCGTATCGGACCCGAGGATGTAGCGCACGAAATGTGGAAAGCCACCCACGGCATATCGCGCTACTTCCCCATGCAGCACTTCCCCGTCGGCCTCCAAACCCGCATCCTCTACCTCGGCTCACAGTTCACCCCGAACTTCATCGTTCGTTTCGTGAACCGCCTCCTGGTCTACGGATTCAAGTAAGCCACAGCGGGTAGTTTCCCAAAACACCCTCTGTCTTTTTCAACACAACAAAAAGCCCCGCAGCCGTACGCTGCGGGGCTTTTGTATTTGTAGCGATGGAGAGATTCGAACTCTCGACCTCACGATTATGAGTCGTGCGCTCTCACCAACTGAGCTACATCGCCAAGCTGTGGAATCTAACGTTAGTTTCCCAACGTGCGACTCGCAAAAAGAGAGCCCCCTGACAGAATCGAACTGTCGACCTTTTCCTTACCATGGAAACGCTCTGCCGACTGAGCTAAGGGGGCAACGCTCTGCAGGAAGTTAACCTCCCGAACTAAGCCTACAAAAGATTACCCAACTTATTGACAAGGCACAAATCGCCAGGTCATCGCCGTGGAATTGGAGGGATCTTCCGGAATTTAGAGTCCCCCAGGAAAACAAAACCAATGACGCACAAAGCGACAGCGGAAGCCGCCAAAATATAACTAATCGAAATGGCATCGGCGAGTGGTCCAGACACTGCTGCCCCGAGCGGAAACACCGCTGCCGCGAAAGTACTGGAAATAGAGAGCATTCGACCAACCTGCCGTTGGTCCGTAACACGTTGAATCAAAGCAGTAGTAGGGGCACTCTCATAGGGCAAGAACAATCCCGCAGCAGCAAAGAGCAACACATACAGCCAATAGTGGGGCGCCCACGCCATCGCCAGCACAAAAACACTCATAATGAGCATGGCAGCACCAATAGTGGTGGTTTCCCGTTTAAAGCCCGGCCACAGTCCCACGAAAAGGCCACCCACGATAAGGGCAACACCGAAAATAGCTTCCATCACCGAAAGCCGCCACGGCTCGTCCCCAAACATTCGCACCATGTGCAGGTTGACGACAACCAACAACGGGGACGCAAAAAAGGCGCCCAATACGGAGTACGCCATGAAACGACCCAAAAACTCATGGCGCACCAAGTACCGAAAACCATCCTTCAGTTCGCTCCACTGGCCAGTCCGATCATCGGGATTAACATGATCCTGGCGCACCCGCACAAACGCGAGAAACAGCGAAATACCGATCACTGCCGTCACCAAATCAACCAGAAAGATGTAGCCCAATGGGGACGACGCCATCAGCACTCCGGCAATCGCAGGAGCTAACACCGCCGTCACCGCCTGGAATGAACCGAAGAAGCCATTCACCCTTACCAGCTGATCTTGCGGTACAAACTGGGGAATCATGGCGGAAACGGCAGGATTTTGGATCGCCCCGCCCGCCGAGCGCAACCCTAACACCAAGTAGATAAGGGGAAGCGACTCGTGGCCCGTTAAAAAAGCCACCATAATGCCAACCGTTGCGAGAGCCACCACCACATCTGCAGTTACCGCCAACATTCGCCGGTTGTAGCGATCCGCCCACACTCCTGCGATCGGCGACAAGATGAGGCGGGGAAGAAAACCGAAAATGACGGCCAACGCCACGGCGGTGCCGGATTTGGTGGTCAGCGTAATGTGCCAGACCATCGCATACTGGACTACCTCTGACCCCAACAAAGAAATGCCTTGGGAGACGATCAGCATCGTGGCCAAGAATTTCCAATTGGCGTAGCCCAATTGCGAAGAATCAGAACGCACGTGGTCGTTTGCCGGCCTGGGATGCCTTTGCGGTGCGTTCATAGCACCCTAATCTACCGAAAATTGCTGGTGAAACTGCGCACTTGCACAAACTGGCCCAAATAGATTTCAACCCCCACTTGTGGCGGGGGTTGAAGAGTGCCAGATCAAGGATTCGAACCTTGGAAGGCGAATGCCGGCGGATTTACAGTCCGCTCCCTTTGGCCGCTCGGGCAATCTGGCAGGAATTATTAAGGTGTGCTCAAAGAACTTTAGCGACTTTCTAGTGCTGATAGCAAACCAGCAGCTCAGAAACGAGAAACTAGCCAGCGCGAGCGACAGTGAATTCGATCAGGCTCTCAAAAGCAGCGCGTGCTGGGGACTCCACGAAAACAGAGATAGCTTCCAGTGCCATACCGCGATAATTGTGCACAACCTCGCGAGCTCTCCGCATACCCTCCGAATTCCGCAACAATGCGAGAGCTTCCTCCACCAGTGCTTCGTCCTCCACCGGACCAGTAAGGATTTCGCGGAGGCGCTCCCCCACCTCATCCTCTTGCTCCAGGGCGTACAGCACGGGCAAAGTAAAAACACCTTCACGCAGGTCCGTGCCGGGGGTTTTGCCGGACTGGTCCGAATCGGAGGCAATATCAATCATGTCGTCCACAATTTGGAAGGCCATGCCGATAGCGCGGGCAGCATCGTGCATTGCGTCCTGCTGGGTTTGATCGGCGCCAGCTTCACGCGCCCCAAAAAGTCCAGCGGTGGCAATAAGTGACGCGGTCTTGCCATCAATCACACTCAAATAGGTCTCAACGCTGCCACGATCCCCCGCGTGAATAGTTTCCTCCATCTGGCCATTAACCAGTTCCAGGAAGGTTTGGGAAGTGATCCGCACTGCTTCAGCACCCAGATCAGCCATGAACATACTGGCGCAGGCGAACAGATAGTCCCCCGCCAAAATGGCGACCGAGTTGTCCCACCGCGAATTCGCGGATTCCGCCCCGCGGCGTTGCTCCGCCTCATCCATCACGTCATCGTGGTAGAGCGAGGCCAAGTGCACCATTTCGACGACGGTAGCCGCTTTGATGACATTCTCGTGGAGCGGCTCAGCCAGCAGTTCAGGATTGTTCTGGGCCAGCACCACTTGGGCAGCCAGGAAAACAGTAAGCGGACGGAAGCGTTTACCCCCAGCTTGAGCTAGGTAGGAGGCAGTCACCGTAGGCAAGTCATGCCCACGTTTCAATCCTTCATACAACATGTCCTCGGTACGTTGAAGGCTCTCTTCGGTTCGCGCAGCAATAGCGGCGTCACCGATGTTGATCCCTGCGACCTGAGTCTCGTCTGCCATCCGTTGAACTTCCTTCTCGTCAACTTCCTTCCCCACGGCGGGAATTCGCTGATATTTCACTACCCTAGCCTAGTAGGTACCCCCTACCCGGGCGTTAATCTTGTGGCAGTTCCGCGTAATGCAGAGCCACGATCCCGCCAGTCTGGTTCACGTAATGTACGTTCTCCGACCAGCCTGCAGCTTTCAGCTCCTGCACCATTTGCTGCTGGTTGGGCCAGGCACGAATAGATTCTGCCAGATAAACATAGGCATCTGGGTTAGATGACACTTTGGACGCCACCCACGGCAACGCTTTCATCAAATATTCCATGTAAATAATGCGGAAAGGTTTCCAGGTGGGTGTCGAAAATTCACATAAGACCAGCCGGCCGCCTGGTTTTGTGACTCGTGCCATCTCTCGCAATGCAGCCCGAAAGTCAACAATATTGCGCAGCCCAAAGGAGATGGTGACGGCATCAAAAGTATTGTCCTTGAACGGCAAAAACATGCCGTCTGCAGTTACTTTCGGGACATCCCGATCTTTGCCCGCAGCAAGCATCCCTTGCGAAAAGTCAGCCGCGACACACCACGCTCCAGACTTAGCCAATTCCACAGTGGACACTGCGGTACCAGCAGCCAAATCTAGAACCTTTTCACCCGGCTGCAGGCCGAGTAGTTTGCGGGTGTTGCGCCGCCACAGTTTGTCCTGCCCAAAGGAAAGAACAGTGTTGGTGACGTCGTAGCGTTTCGCCACACCATCAAACATGTGGGCAACTTCGGCGGGTTTTTTCTCTAAGCTAGCTCGTGACACAAGAGTTAGGGTACCTGTTTTGTGGGTGGAGCAGTACTTGCGCGCAAGCTCAAAATTGTCGGACGGGTGTTGATGTGGATGCCGGCGATGCTGCCACGCCAGTGGGTGCGCCGAATTCTGCCGCCTGCTTTCAGCCGGTATCTGCCCAAGACGGCAAAGGCCAACACACACCACGGCAGCACGCAGGCCAGCACGGAAAGCGCCGGGATAAAGGACAGGAGCCAACTGCGCCCCGAGATACGGGCGAAGTTCGGGTTGGTGTAGTCGTAGTCGATCCGCACCTGTTGTCCGGTGTGCACACCAGTGGGATAAAACACACCCCGGTCGGGGCTAATGACTTTGCCGGTGCGATCCGTAAAACTCACATAGGCATTGGTGCGCTCCACGGACTCGACGCGCGCGTAAGTGGTGGCGTAGTGGCGGTCAATGTGCAGGTCGCTCATGAAACAGCCGACCACCATAAACACAGCGACAATAATCGTCATAGCGCCGATCGCCAGAATACCAATCTGTCCGTATCGCAAGGCTTTTCGGTAGCGCAGCCGCCATTGGGCGCGGGTGAAGTCATCCAGTTCAGCAGCGAGGGAGCGGGGCCGGAAAGCTTGCGCAACATCCTGCACGGCGCTAGTAAACCAGCGGCGGCGGGCCTGCCGTTTGGTGCGGCGCCGCAGCCGCTTAATTGTGGCGGGGCTAAGACCGCGCGGTCTGGACATCGTCACCCCTTCTCTTCCTCTGTCGGAGAAGGCACTTGGGCAAGCGCGTGGTTCAACGCGTGGCGGTCGGTTCGGCTGGTAACCACTTCCAGA
>DUTM01000097.1 GCA_012842085.1 Mycobacteriales bacterium
GTCCTACAATTCTGACAGATGAGGAGTTTCTAGATATGATGGGGCTGTTGAATATTATTCCTGGTCCTAACTCAGACGGCGCCCTTATTGGGATAGTTTTTGGCCGCAAAGTGCATCCTTCATAAAAATCCCTAGGGCAGAGGGATTTTGGAAGGAATCAATTCTTCTGTGGTAGCTGTTTTATTAGTTGCAGCTGTATCCTTTGCTTTGGAGGTTGGGGACTATTGGGTTCGTCTTGTCTTGCTTGGTGGCCTAATGGGACTAGTTCGGCAGTATGCTTCGCTTTAAGTATAGGAGAGAGGTATATGATAAACATAGGCTATGCCTGTCTATCTCTAGGGGTTCGGGACACGGGATTTAAGAGTTGCCGCAGGGAAAACGCTACCGAAGCCAACCTGGAGAGATTAGTATCGCATAACTTACGCTCTCTCCAAAACCTGCTCCACTATAATCGAGCCCAAGGGATCGGCCTGTTTCGAATCACGTCTGATTTGATCCCTTTTGGGTCAAGTTCTGTAAATACCTTACGGTGGTGGGAGAATTTTGCCCCTCAGTTTGCCCAATTAGGTGACTTAATTAAGGAAGGGAATATGCGGGTTTCTATGCATCCCGGCCAGTATACTGTCTTAAACTCCCCCCATGAGAGGGTGGTAGAAAACTCTATCCGGGACCTTACTTATCACGCCTTAGTGTTAGATAGTCTACAGGTAGGATTAGACTCTAAGATTGTGCTTCATATTGGCGGTGTGTACGGCAATAAGGAAGAGGCAGTTAAGCGTTTTACTGAAAACTTCGCCCGCTTAAACCAGAATGTAAAGAGACGTCTAGTGATTGAAAACGATGGACGATTCTTCACCATTGAAGAAGTGCTCGCTGTTGGCAGACGGCTGGGTATACCGGTTGTATTTGATAATCTCCATCATGACCTAAATCGGCCTCAAGATAGTGTACTGACCGATCACGATTGGATTAAGGCTTGTTCTGAAACTTGGGATAAGGGCCATGGACGTCAGAAAATCCATTATTCACAGCAGGATCCAGCGAAAAAGAGCGGCGCCCATTCTCAAACGATTAGGGTGGAAGAGTTTCTTGATTTTTATCAAGGCCTTCAGGCGGAAGTAGATATTATGTTGGAGGTAAAAGACAAGAATCTGTCTGCTGTTAAGTGCATCTACTGCACTAAGTCTGACTTAAAAATCAATCAGCTGGAAAAAGAGTGGAGTAAGTATAAGTACACAGTCCTCGAGCGCTCTCCCGAAGATTATGTGGAAATTCGTCAATTACTCAAGGACAAAAAAAGCTGCCCTACCGTGGAATTTTATAGGTTAATCGAGGATGCTCTAAAACAAGAACCTACTATAGGTCAGGAAGTTAATGGAATGCTCCATGTTTGGGGTTATTTCAACGAAAAAGCATCTACTTGCGAGAAAAAACGTTTTGGAAAAAATGTGGAAGCTTATAAGAACGGTCATGGTTCTCTGCGAGCGGTAAAAAACCAACTGAAGCGGTTAGCTGAAAAATACAGGGAAGAGTATCTTCTTAATTCCTATTATTTTACTTTATAAAACGCCCCTTTGTAGGGGCGTTTTATGTGGGTTACGGTTGAGGAAACAAAGGAAGTTCACCAAGGAAGATGATGTCCGTTCGGGAGGCCGCATCACCTTCAGCTAGAATAGCAGCTCGAGCTGTGACGACCCCGCCAGCTTTTACTACCAAGTTTTCTACTGCCTCCAGAGATTGTCCCGTACTGATTACGTCGTCAATAATGGCAATTCGTTTACCCTTCAGTTCTTGGGCATCCCGTTCATCAAGATAGAGATGCTGCCGTCCGTGGGTTGTGATGGACTTGACTGTACTTTCAAGGGGATTTTCCATATACGCTTTCACACTCTTGCGAGCTACAAAGTACTTTGGCATTCCTAGAAGGCGGGACATTTCGAAAATCAATGGAATCCCTTTGGCCTCAGCTGTAATAAGATAATCAACCTCTGGCAGTTTCTTAACTAGAGCTTCAGCAGCTCGACAGACGAGTTCGGTATCGCCCAGAATGACAAAACTGGCAATTTTGAGCTTGTCACTAACAGCTACAATAGGTAAATGGCGGGTTAGACCTTCCAATTCAAGGATATAAACGTCAGACATTTAGAATCCTCCTGTCATGATTAGTAATGTGCGTAATACAACGCCTGCAAGCATGCCTGTAAATGGATCTACTGAAGCGGTGACTACTGCTGTAACACCTGCGATTATAGGATTTCCTTCAAAAGCAGCACTCATGTTAGTTGGAAATACTACAATGGCTCCTAACACAAGTAGGAAACCTGCTATGGATTGGGCCGGAACATATTTCGCCATTTTCGGTAGTAAGCCTAAGGCGAGAACTGCGGCCATAATGACCATCATCAGGATTCCACTGGCCATGGGATTGGGTGCAGCTGCTGTACCGCTGATAATGGCTTCCACCGGTCCTCCACCAAAGGCCGCACTTACAGCACTTGCGATTCCAGAATAGAGGGTTAACTGGTCGATATTGGCCCCAGAATTGGCGATGGAAGCAGTAATGCTGCCGTAGGCAATATTGCCTCCAATGGTTAAGGTGGTAAGAGCAAGTACACCTCGTAGAACCCGTTTGTTCCAGACTGGCTTAGTCAGGGAAAACTTCTCGTATTGGAGTGCTTGCGAACCAATTTGGGCTTGGCCGTGTTTCATCATACCAGCAATAGAACTTAAGACTACGCTCACCACAATGGTATAAACGAGGTCATTTGTAAAAACATAAATCAGCAGGGCACTTAAAACGGACACGCCGCCTACTAAAGGATTAGCTTTGGTCATGTCAATGGCCACTTTAGCTAGAATAATGCCTACACCAGCCATCATACCGTTGAGAATGGTAGCTCCAATAAAATCAATGGTGGGATTAAGCAGACCGACTGCGCCAATAATGGTCATGACTATTCCGGTTAAAAGTACCATACTTAGGCGTTCTTCACGCTTGTCGCTCAAGCTTCCTGCCATAACAATGGTTTCAGCTTGAAATGAAATGGGCATTACAGATTTGAAGACAATGGCTCCAACTGCACCGACAATAAAAGCGAGGGTAGTAGGAAGAGCGGCAAAACCATAGGTGAGTGCTAAGAGTGCCTGTGGCAGACCATTGAGCACAACGGCTGAGGCGGCTAGAATGTCTGAAAAGCTCATAGAAAATCCTCCTATTTTGTTCATAATGGTACATCATTCCGAACGATAATTGGTAAAACGCAAAATTCGTTCGGGATCAATAATTAATTCATTCTGCAGTGGAGAAGAATCTCCTTTAATAAATAGAAAAAAGCTCGCCTTGGGGGCGAGCATCATATTGGGCTATTCTCTTGTCTGAAACCTAGCGATTGTAGTGCGCAGTTCGTCAGCCATCCCGTTCAGTTCGTTAGCGGAAGAAGCAAGATTCTGGATAATTGCAGATTGTTCTTCTGTTGCTGCCGCTAACTCCTGACTGCCGTCACCTATTACCAGAATACCACTGGTGATTTCCTGTATTTGGTCCGCAAGTTCTGTAGTAGATTCTAGCACATGCTGGAGGACCTGGCCACTCTGCCGCACAACGCTGGCTGTGTCTTGTGCTTTTCGAATACCTTGATTCATATTCTCTAACGCGTTTTGGGTTTCCTTACCAATGTCTTCCATGGATTGGGCAATATTCACGGTAGCTTGTTTTGATCGATCAGAGAGATGTCTGATTTCCTCGGCCACAACTGCAAATCCTCGACCATGTTCACCAGCTCTTGCAGCTTCAATGGAAGCATTGAGGGCGAGAAGATTGGTCTGTTCAGCAATTTCCCGAATAACCTCAACAATATCTTGAATCTCATTTGAACTGTATTCCAGTTTCGTAATGCTTTCTGATAGGGTTTCCAAATCCCCTCTCAGATCAGCCGTTTGGGTTACCGTTCTTTCCAGCGCTCTTTCACCATCTGTAATTTTAGCAGAAATGCCCCTTGCGGTAGCAGACATCTGCTGGGCGCTGGTATTCATCGCTTCCACAGTGGAAGCAAAGCGAACTGCTGTGTCAGCCACTTGAGAAATAGAGGCTCCTGTCTCTTCCGTTCCCGTCGACAGTTCAAACGAATATGATTGAACCAGATCTGCTGACTGCTGAACACTAGTAATTAGGGATTTGAGTGATTCTACCATCTCTGAGAACGCTTGGGCTAGGAGACCAATTTCGTCTTGTCGATCAATGTGAATAGATTGACGCAGGTCGCCTTGGGCAATTAATAGGGCATTGTCTTTCAAGGCACTGATTGGTTTGGCAAGTCGGTCTGCAAAAAGTGAAGCTAAACCTACTCCCAACAGTAAGGCCGCGAGCAGCACAGGAAAGAACCGCTTCCGTAAGGTGGTTAAGCTGGATAGGACATCACTAGTTTGAGCCATTGTGGCTATGGACCATCCTGTGACCTCAACTGGAGCGTAGGCAATAGTCATGGGTGTGTCTCCCATCAAAAAGGTCTCCATTTTGTTCTCTCCAAGAGTCATGTTCTCCCCAATGGCCTCCAGTTCAGCATTTTCTTCCAAGAGGAGTCTGCTGCCGATGTAACGTTTTTCAGGGTGGGCTATGGTGTTTTGGTTTCTATCAATAAGCCAGCCATGCCCATATCCGTTAATTCGGGCATTCATCACTAGATTTTCTACATAATCGAATTTGACAGCTGCCCCTAACACTCCAACAATAGATGAATCATCGAAACCAATGATGGGCCGCATTACCGTAAATACAAGTTTACCGCTGAGGGGGCTTATTAAGGGGTCAGAAAAACTCACTTCTCCTTTTTGAAAGGTTTTGTGAAAGTGCTCTGTATCACCGAGCTGGAGAGTCTGACCTGAGGTGGTCTGGGCCATGCCGTTTGGTCCTGAAACAAACAGTGTTTCGTAATCAGGATGGTCTTCAAGAATTCCTTCCAGCATGGGCTGCTGTTCGCTCCAATTCATCCCTCGAATTCCTGTAGCTCCCGATACGGCATCTAGTTCACGACTGGCTGCTTGGACCCAATTCGAAATTATCTCTGCATCCTGGAGAGCGCCTGAACGAGCACTATTTTCAATGCTAGCAAGGAGTATACTGCGGGATTGGAGATATGAGACGAAAGTGGTTCCCACAACTACAGCAAACACAATGATGCTTGTTCCTAGAATTAATTGGGTTTTCAGTTTCACTTGCCTGTTTTTCTTCATAGATACACCACCAAGGATATTATTGTCTGCAAATATGGCTCATATTGATAATCGTTATTCTTAAGTAGTATACCAAAATTTGGTCGAAGACTCAAGTCTTGTACAGCTAATTATTATTCTGTCCCTCCATGACCTTCTGAAAAAAATTCTTCGAGTGTGAGGTGGCAAAATCCTACCTTCTAGTCCTATTCAGTAGGGAATTTAAGGAACCAGGCGAATAGAGAAAGTGTACGATATTATGAGGGAGGAACAGATAAATGGATATTTTAGCTATCAGCGGCAGTATGAATTTAGGTGATGGGTGGCTGCTGTTCTTAGATGAAGAGACCGTTTCAGAGGCAACTTTTTCAGGCGTAGATAATGGGCAGATTGAGGAAATTATCAGGGATTTCGTGGAACAAGAGGAATTTAAGGGAACCTTAGGCGAGATTAAAGGGCTGCACTTAGTAGGAGAAGCGGGGCCAAGAAAACTGATCTTAGCAGGTCTAGGTACGAGGGCTGATTTGACTTTAGAAAAACTGCGGCAGGTGACAGCCAAAGCACTGAAAGAAGGGGAACGTTTAAAAGCTGGAGAACTGACTATTCTTCCAGTACGATCCCAAGAGATTCCTATAACCCATGGGGTTAGGGCTGTGGTGGAAGCAGCTATTTTAACCAGTTATCGTTTTGACAAGTATCTCGTGGAGAAGAAAGAGCTCCATCTCAAGAAATTGAAGATCGCTTATGAACCTTCGAATGAAGCTGAGGTTCTCCGAGGAGTCAGGGATGGAAAGATATTAGGGGAAGCTACAGCCCTAGCTCGCGATTTAGTAAATGAGCCAGCGAATGTAATGACTCCTGCAAGATTAGCAGAAGAGGCCAAGCAAGTGGGGAAACAAAGCGGCTTTGTCGTAGAAGTTCTGGAAGAACCTCAGATTGAAGCCCTGGGAATGAAAGCATTTCTAGAGGTAGGTCGTGCCAGTCAGAACCGCCCCCGTCTCATTGTAATGCGGTATTATGGTGATGAAGGGGATGGAGAAAAGGTACTAGGTTTGGTTGGCAAAGGTCTTACTTATGATAGTGGCGGGCTGTCCATCAAATCGAAAGACAGCATGCCGACGATGAAATACGATATGGCAGGGGCCGCTGCTGTCATAGGCGCCATGTCCGCCATTGCCAAGCTGAATTTGAAGATCAATGTTGTGGCTGTGGTTGCTGCTTGTGAGAACTTAGTATCTGGTACAGGATATCGCCCTGGTGATGTAGTTGAGACTATGGCAGGTAAGAGTGTGTTTGTTGGTTCTACAGATGCAGAAGGTCGATTAACATTAGCTGATGCAGTTCACTATATCGTTGAAAAGGAAAAAGTGAGCAGCGTAGTTGATATAGCAACTTTAACGGGTGCAGCCATTGTAGCCTTAGGTCATACAACCACAGGAGTCATTACTAACGACCCTGTGTTATTCCAGAAGCTGACTAAAGCATCAGAGCTGTCAGGAGAACGGGTATGGCAGCTGCCCAGCTTTGAGGAGTATAAAGAGCTTAACAAGTCTCCCATTGCTGATCTGAAGAATACAGCCGGTCGAGGTGCAGGAACGATTACTGCTGGTTTGTTTATTGGAGAATTCGTTCAAAACAAGCCCTGGCTGCACTTGGATATAGCAGGTACAGCCTTTACTGATAAAGATAGGGACTATGAGGTAGAAGGCGGTACAGGTGTAGGTGTTCGTCTGCTGTTTCACTTTGCTGAACAATTTATCTAGTTAGCAAGGATAACCGTTGGTAAAAGGAGGGAAACCTCCTTAAGTGTCGAAGCGCTTATTTATATGAAGTAAGAGGATCAGCTTAATAGGATTATGTGGGCAAACCATGAGAAATCTTGGGGCGCAAAGCTATAGGGGCTACTCGCGTTAGTGTATGCCAGCCAGTTGCAGAAGTGCTTTTTCGTGCTGTCTAAGTGACTGCTGGAAAAGCACTTTTTTTGGAGGGATTTCATGTCAAATAAGGTTAATAATTTTGAGGATCTTGTATCCGAGTGGTTAGACAAATTAGATGATTTAGAGTCAGAGGAAGCGCTAGATGATCAGACCACGGTATCGAAACCGGGAAAGCTGGCTGTCGTCAATGGGAACCTCAAGATGGAAAAACCGCAGAGACATGGAATGTGGCCCACCATTGAACCTGGTAAAGACAATCTTGTTAAGATAATGCACAAAGGTAGGGTTATAACTCGCCCCACTGTAGTCGAGACAGTTGATGACATTCAATTGGAGGTGGCTCACCGATCGCCTCAGAGCTCTTTTGAGATCTCTATTTCTCGCGACAAGATGGAAGTCTGGTTAACAACTGAGTTCTCTCCTGGAGCCGAGTACGAAATCTGTGACGCAGATTATGCAACCCGCTTGGTAGTGTGGGGAAAACAGGTGCGGGAGATTCCACCAGAGCCTATTGATGTAAGACTGGTATTGGAGAGACTTAGGGAATTAGGGATTCGGGCAGAGGTTTCCCGTGCTGCGGTTGAAGAAGCGTGTTCAGGAATGGTGAGTGATTCTTGGCTGATTGCCAAAGGTGTACCACCTGAACCACCAATTGATGGTAGAGTTGAAGTGGTCTGTGATCTGACAGTAAGTAAGAGAACGAAAGAACCAGGTGAGCGCATAGATTTCTTGGATCGGGGTGTCATTAATTCTGTAGAGCCAGGTGAGGTGTTGGCTTACTGGCATCCTCCTGTAGAGGGCAAACCAGGTACAGATGTGTATGGAAACGTTGTAGAACCTCGACCACCTAAGCATGCCCGTTTCCTAGTTGGAACAGGTGTGAAATTAGTGGAGAACGGGCGGATTGCAGTTGCCGAAATTGCTGGACGACCTTGTTTTGAATACAATCGGCTGTGCGTTCGATCGCAGTTAGTAATTCCAGGCGATGTGGATGTAAAAACGGGCAACATTGAGTTCAAAGGCGACGTTATTGTCCTTGGAGATGTACACGAGTCGTTAACCATCAAGGCTGGTGGGATGGTTGAAGTAAAGGGGAGCGTTTTCCATGCCCGCATAATCGCTGGAAGCAGGGTTATGATTCATAAGAATCTCATTGGCGGACACGTGAGTGTTGGTGGGGACTTGGCAGTTTATATGAAAATCGTGGCCCTTTTAAAGAGGATCTGTCCTGAATTACGCAAATTGCACAATGCGGTTATTCAGCTAAAGAACCACCCACGGTTTTCTGTTGAGGATCTCAAAGAACGGGGCGATGGTTACTTAATTAAACTGATTCTCGAGATGCGGTTTGCTGAGATTCCAAAACTGTTCCAAGAGCTGATTGAATTACTTCCCCAAATGATGCTGCCAGACGAAGATGGAGAACTGGAGATTATTCAAAAAGTACTCCAGACAGTTGGTAAACGTTTTATTGGAGCAAATCCTTTGAGTATTGGCTCCATTTCTGAAGTGGAGAAACATATCGACCACTTAACTCATGTTCGTAATCGCCTAGAAGATATTTTGGATACTCCTGCAGATGTTGAAGTCAACTACTGCCAAAACGCTCGCTTAGATGCAACCGGCAGCATTACAGTGACTGGCTCTTTGGTCTATGGCTGTGATATGACTGCAGGAAGGGATATTCAGATTCTAGGTGAGTGCCGTGGTGGAAAATATACTGCTAAGAGTTCTATATCTGCCAGATCTGCTGGTCTCAACGAAACGGTTCGAACGTATTGGACTGTGGATGAAGGAGGCAGCCTCTACGCAGGTACGTTTCGTCCTGGTGTATGGCTCACTATCGGTCAGGGACGGATGGCAGTTAACGAGACTTACTATAACGTAGAGTTTCGGTACGATGGTCGATGGATTCGGAAAGATTGTAAGTGAGGGATAAGATATGCTGCAGGTTACTATGACAAAAGGTCTGCCTGATGTAACTCTAGTCCTCGAAGGTGAGCTGGATATGGCCACAGGTGATATTCTGCGAGAAGTCGTGGACGGGTTGGATTTGGAAAAGTTGAACAGTATTACGTTTTCTCTAGATGGACTTGCTTTCATTGATTCTACTGGGATAGGCCAATTGATTGGCTATTATCGTTCCTTTGCCAAACATAATACTCAAGTTTACATTAATAACAACAACAAGGATATTGAGGAGGTTCTAGAACTAGTTGGCGTAAGGGAGATTATGAAGACGTGAGCGAGAGACCTTCGATTGGCCCATTGTCATTTACTCGTCGACACCTGATTCTCCTTCCCATCTTGATCTGTATCACAGCGTTAAGCTTAAGTTATGCTGTGTATCATAGGTTTACTGAGGATACGATAGAATATGTCCATACCTTACTGCTGGAGTCAGAAATAGAGCTGTCAGCTGGACCCTTTCTTCAAAAGCTCACATCCCGCTTGAACCACTGGACATATGTCTGGTGTGTTGAACTGCTTATTTTTATTTTAGCAAGCTACTTCATTAGTTACCTTATTGCCAAGTATTCTCTTAGGATGGAGGAAGCAGTGCAGCAGGAGCGCGTAGAGCGGGAACGATTGTTTACAACATACAAACAGGTGGTTCAAGCTGTTACACAAGGCGCGCTTCAGTTGCTGAGTCCAGAAGAATATGAAAGGGAGTATGGTCAAGATCAACCACTCCTCACTCTGGACATTCAAGATAAGAGTGATATTACCCACATTCGGGATGAAGTGGACCGTTTTCTTATGGAAAGGTTGGATAATTGGGAAGATCCTCTTCGAAGTCGAGCACTGCTTTGTTTGAGCGAAGCTGTAACCAATGTTGTGAAGCATACACCTGGAGGGCAGATCTTGGTGTTTATCGATTCTACCGGTCCTCGTTTTCATGTTGTGGATCGGGGGAAAGGTCTGGATCTGAATAAGCTTCCATATATGCTGTTCGTTAAGGGCTTTTCAACTGGTAACACGTTAGGTGCAGGATTTCCAATTATGATGCGATATTTGAAACAGATTACTGTTTGCACATCCCCTAATGGAACCGCGTTAGTTCTCCGCGCCTAGAATTGGTTCTAACTAGGGACGAGAGGGAGGTGCGGGCTATGCGCATCGTTGCTGTCGATGATTTAAAGCCCGGTATGATTCTAGGAAAGACCATCCTAGGTAATCAAGGACAAATTCTTTTGAGACAAGGTGTAACACTGACAGAAGGTTATATAGAACATCTCAAGAAATATGCAATTGTGGCTGTATACATATCTACTGGTCGCGGTGTGGTTGTGGAAGATGTGATTAGTGATGAAACTCGAATCAAAGCTCTACAAGGAACCAGGGAAGTACTTACCCAAGTAAAAAGAGGGGCTCCTCTGGAAGTTGAAAAAGTTAACCAGGTGCTTGTTGAGGTCATTGATGAATTGCTGCTGCAGGACGATATTATTATTAATCTAGTAGATTTACGGTCCTTTAGTGAAGATCTTTTCAGCCACAGTGTGAATGTGTCTATTTTGGCTGCAATTATTGGGATCGAGTTGAGATATGACAGATCTCAATTGAAGGACTTGGCCCTGGCTGCTCTGCTCCACGATATTGGCCTCTTATTTGCTGCAGATCAGGATATAACAGATCACCCCCGTTTAGGTAGTGATTATCTGCAGGATAGTGGAAGAGTTAGTCCTTCCATAGGGGAGACGGTTTTACAGCATCATGAACGTTGGGATGGGAATGGCTATCCACGAAAACTAAAAGAAAATCAGATCCATGAGCGAGCGCGGGTTATTTCTGTAGCGAATGTTTTTGATCGTTTGTCTGCTAATAATAGGTATCCAATGGAAGAGGTAATTGAATACCTAATGGCGAAGAGCGGTAGCGAGTTTGAACCTCGAATTGTTCGAAAGTTTTTAGATTGTGTTTCTTTTTATCCAGTAGGGACTGTGGTAGAGCTTAACACAGGGGAACGGGGAGTTGTGGTTCAGTCGAATAAGGGTTTTCCTACAAGACCAGTGGTGCGAATTGAGAAGAATATGTATGGTGAAGAGGTGTCACCAGGATATAACATCGACCTTGTGGAGAAGATGACTTATTTTGTCCGTAAGAAGCTGGATGAAAATCTTGTTTAGGAGTCATATATGTGATTTATCGTAATAAGGATTTTCTTATCGATCTTTATGAAATATGTCTTACCTCTAGAACCGGCTCATATTCGATCATAGGCGAGCGGCTTGTTAGTGAACTAGATCTTTTTGCAGTCAGTGTCTGGTCAGAACATCCTCAAGTTAGGAAGGCAGCGTCTAGAATCGTGTTTTTTCAGCGCGCTGATGAGCCAGAGTTAGTACATAAAGATCAGGAAGTGGCATTTCAAGCCCTAGATCAACAAGCGCTTCTCCAAGGCACCTATGGGGAATTATTCTATTGGGCAAAGCCATTCGCTGGCAGATATACTCCGAATGTGCTGATTGTGTGGTCGAAGGAAGCCTTTGACAACAAGCAGTTAGCTTTCTTAGCAGAGCTTGGTGAGCGCCTGACTGTATTATTAGACGTGGTCACTGTAACCAATCCTGCCCTTTATAACCGGATCGCAAGGGAACTCAGAAGTACACAATTTATCCAGAGCCAGTTGATGCCATCTATGGATGCGTTGGGTGGGAAAATGTTCTTAGCCTATCGAACCCTGCCAGCTCACGAACTTGGAGGAGATTATCTTGATATTATCACCCACAGTGACGGCAGCATTGGTCTAACTGTGGCCGATGCCATGGGTAAGGGAGTACCGGGCGCCTTTGTTATGCTGATTGCACGTACTATTTTCCGCCTGCTGGTTAAGGACGCAGCACTTCCTGGCGTTGTGCTTAGGGAGCTTAACAAACATTTTGCTGCAGAAATTTCAGAAGTGGATACGTTTGTGACGCAGTTTTACGGCATTTACGATCCAGAGAGACGACATTTACTCTATGCAAATGCTGGCCATCACCCCCCTATTATCTTTCAGCGCAGCAGCGGCAGAATGTCCATTCTGCCTGGAAGAGGAATGGCTTTGGGGGGCCGACCAGACACTATCTACGAGTGCTTCTCAACAAGCCTGGAAGTAGGGGACATCCTTCTTATCTTCTCTGATGGACTTAGGGAGGCCCGGGACCAAGATAACCGCCAATTTGGTCTAGAAGGAATTACGAACACTTTAATAAAGTACAAGGAATATAGTGCAGATGGGATTTGTGATGGGTTAGTTTACAGCGTTATGCGTTATAGTGAAGTGCAGGACGATGATATCAGCTTTATAGTTCTCAAGGTTGAATGACTTTTAAAATGAGGTGATGGCCATGTGGAAATTGTATGCTGTATTGGCGGCTGTATTTGCAAGCTTAACCGCGATTTTTGCTAAGATTGGCATTAAGGATGTGAACTCCAATCTGGCAACAGCCATTCGAACAGTAGTGATCCTCATCATTGCGTGGGGTATTGTGTTTCTAACTGATGCTCAGAAAGGAATATCCAATATTTCTAAACACAGCTGGACATTCCTGATCTTATCGGGAATGGCCACCGGTTTGTCTTGGCTCTTTTATTTTAAAGCCATTCAAATGGGTGATGTTTCTAAGGTGGCGCCCATTGACAAATCGAGCATTGTCCTAACTATGCTCCTTTCATTTTTGGTTCTTGGTGAAACAGCAGATGTTAAAACAATTCTAGGTGGGCTTTTGATTACTGCTGGTACTTTTGTTTTAATATTCTAGTACTGCAGGCACCCCGGGCTGTCCGGGGTGCCTTTACTAATCGTCTGTCATTTCCTCTAGTTCGTCTTTCTTACCTCGAATATCATCTCGACGGTGTTTGTTTTTTGCCTCGAGCTCCTTTCTTCTACCTTCTGATAAGTCACCATGATCTAAGGCGAATTCCGCATCTCCAATTCGCTCCTTCGTATGCTGAATCTGCTGTTTTAGATTTTTAGAGCTTTTTTCTTTTTCATCGAGCTTACGCGGCATATCCCACCCCCTTATGCGGTGTTTTCCTTTTTTCGAGGAACTCGCCCATTAATAAGATCCATCAGAAGGACAGAATTTATACTGAAATATATCAAGGAAAAACGAAAAGGAGCCGATAGTACATATAGATGGGAGGTGTGTTTCGGTGAGGATATGTGGCGGTAGAAGCACTGCGTTGAGCGATATACCGAAACTTGCATCTCGGCAGATTGACAACTTCGAAGATGTTAACTCTGCTCAGCCGAGAGCAAATCATCGGGTTAGTTTTCAGTACAATAAAGAAATAGAGCGTAATGTGGCACACATCATTGATAATTCTACCGGTAAGGTGGTAAAAAAGCTTCCCTCAGATAGTCAAGTGGATCATATGATCCGCATGAGAAATCTCATGGGACTTCATATAGATGAAGAAGCATAACTCACATCAGGGGAGGTCTGGATAAGATCTCCTTTTTTTGCTTGAAAAGGGTAATCTATGAAATAGTGGAATAAAATCATGACATTTAGCAGGTAAATGCTGGGATTACGTCAAAAACTTGTCCTATGAGTTACTAGTAGAGGGGGGGAGGAAGTGATTCGAAGCTCTAGCCTTACTGCACGTGTGATGGTATACTGGATAGTTTTCTTCGTAGGACTAAGTATTTCTCCACTGATAGATGGACGAGCTTCTTGTCAAGTCATTGTTTTTGGTGACGATATTGAGTATCCACCCTTCTCCTTTGTGGACGATAATGGTCAGCCTACTGGCTTCAACATTGAACTTGCCCGAGCGATGGGACAAGTGATGGGATGGGACATTGAATTTCAACTGCAGCCTTGGGCCGAGACAAAAGAGAGCTTAGAGAAAGGCGAAATCCATGTTATATCTGGGATGTTCCATTCACCTAATAGGGCAGAGGAGTACGCTTTCTCCACCCGTCACTCCACAGCCAGTGGTGATGTCTTTACTAGAATGGGTACGAGAGTTCGGGACATTGCCGATCTGGAAGGAAAGCGTGTAGCAGTTCAAGATGGAGATATTGTCTATGAATACTTAAAGGAACAGAACCTGAACATTCAGTTTGTGCCAGTACCTACTTCGTCTGATGCACTGCGGATGGTATCTTCTGGAGAGATTGACTATGCTGCAGTTTTGAGAATTCCTGGGTACTACGCCATTGAGAAATACGATCTGATGAATGTGCGCCATAATGGGCTTCCAATTGCAGCTCATGATTATTCCATGGCGGTGCGCAAAGACGATTCTAGCCTCCTAGTTGCTCTAAATGAAGGACTGCAGATTTTGAAAGCTACAGGTAAGTATGATGAGATCTACGGCCAATGGCTCGGTGTCTATGAACAGCCTAAGTTCCTTGTTGGACTGCGGCAGTATTTGGGACTGATTGCTTTTTTAGCAGGTACTACTCTAGTTATTCTCGGATGGGCCATTTCCCTTAAGCAGGTGGTTCGTATTCGAACTGATGATCTGGCTTTGGCAAATGAAACATTAATGGCTAGTCAGGAAGATCTCCAGATTACTAATGAGGAACTAGAGGCAACAATTCAGCAGTTATCAGCTGCTACTGCTCAGCTTACAGCCCAATATGATCAGCTTCGTTCTGTGGAAGAACAGCTATCGGAGGAAAAAGACCTGCTGCGGACGACTCTGCTTTCAGTAGGGGATGGAGTGGTGGTAACCGATCGGTTTGGCACCATTACCATGATTAACGCTGCAGCAGAAAATCTGACCGGTTGGACAGAGCGAGATGTCATCGGTAGGTCTTTTCATGAAGTTTTTCCAGGAGGGAATCAAGGGGACAGCGTTCTGCACCAAGTCATGTATGGTGAACGAGTGATGGAATTTGAGCAGCTGGAAATAGAGACTAAAGACGGAAACACTCTGATTATTGCCAGTACGATTGCACCTATTCAGGATCCGATGGGGCAGGTGAGGGGTGCAGTGGTGGTGTTTCGAGATGTTTCTGAAATGGTGAGACATAGGGAACAGGTAGAGTATTTAAGCTATCGAGATCACTTGACAGGCTTGTATAATCGAAGATTCTTTGAAGAAGAATTGGAGAGACTGGATGTTGAAGAAAACTGGCCATTAGCTATGATTGTAGCCGATGTTAATGGCCTGAAACTTACAAATGATGCCTTTGGTCATTCGGTTGGTGATCAGCTTCTATGTAAAGTGGCAGGAGTGCTGAAGCAGACTGTAGGTCAAAATAATATAGCTGCCCGCTTAGGTGGCGATGAATTTGCAGTGGTTATGACCAATGCTGGAAGAGAAAAGGCGGAAAGGGTTGTTCGTGAAATTAAGACACGAATTGAACAACAAGAAGTCCACTCCATCAGCATCTCTATTGCTGTTGGGTTTGAGATTAAGACTTCTCAGAA
>DUTM01000018.1 GCA_012842085.1 Mycobacteriales bacterium
CGCCGGGATGGACTTTTGTGAGCAGCCCCCGCATGGAGAGAAACACTGTCTCCTCGCACGGTGCATAAATCTCTTCGATTGTTTTCAGTGTCAGAGGATTGCGCACTCTCGCCATCAAGGTACCTTTAGGTACCGACTTGTTAAGCAGCTCAGGACCGCATTCAGGGTAGAACAATCCTCCCTTTTGTGGACGAATCAAAGGTCTCTCCTTGATTAGATATTGTACTTTGGGCAACTCCGGTTTCCCAGGGTACATACCTACGTGCTTCATTATATTGAGGGTACCGCGGACGCTGCCAGCGACAATGTCAATCGACAACTGCATGCCAGTGCCTACTTCCGCTACAATTGCAGGTTTGCCTAGGCTCAACATATAGTCGGTAAGGGTGCCTGTATAGGCTGCTTTCGGACCGGCTGGAGGACCGCCGTAAAGGTGTTCTAGGCCATAGACAAAGCCGAGCTCCTTGACTTTCTCGTCAGACTCACCGTGACCGATTTTTAGCAACACATAGTTGATCGCTGTGCCGTAGCCACCCCCATGCCAGTCGATTAAATAGTCGGCCTCCTTGCAGAGGGACGAGACAGCGGCTGCCATCTGTTCGGTAAACCAACCACGGGGATTACCGGGATAAGTTCGGTTCATGTTATACATGTCAATAGGCGTATTGCGGCTATCCCACTCAAAACCAATAGGATTTTGGCATGGAACCGCAATAACTGTCCCGCTCAATTCTTCCAAATTAACGCTTTCTAGCACCTGACGGATAACCTCAAGACCGGTGGTTGCATCGCCATGTGACACTGCGGTAAGCAGAATTCTAGGACCGGGATTTGCACCGTTTAGAATATGTACCGGGATCGAAAGATCTGACCCGTTTGCCATAGTCGTTACGGGAAGTGTACCGTAGACACGTTCTTTCGGTCCGGCTTCGATGCCACAGATTGTTACTTTGGACATCCTAACTCTCCTCCTACTCTTGTAAATGCAGTTATTTTGTCCGCTGGTTCTCTTGTTTGTTTGTCAAACAGGAGAAAGTCGCGCAGAATCAGGAACCGGCTCCTCAATAATAACTTCGGCTACCATTATATAGTATATAGCTGCCTTTAAATAACTCAATCCCCAAAAACTGCATATCCATATTCTATATTAGGAATACAGGAATAAAATCTCAGAAATGTGTTGTAAAGCGATATAGGTTTGATTTAGCACCAGCCTATACCCGAAGAAGGAGCATTCTGCCGTATTATATGCACTATACCTCTTGTGCTTTGTACAGAAAATGCAATGAATTCATTTGTCAAGGTAATAGCAAGATATTAAAGAAGAATATGGATTTGCAATTCGTGTATTCCAAATGTGGAATATCTTTATGCAATAATAGGCCTTGAGTTGTTTTGACGGAATGATATAGAATACTCCTTAGGTGGGAATCGGGTGATTTGGTGTCGGTTCAATAGCGTTGCTTTAGGATACTTGTATTGGCGGCTCCTCCCCAGTGTGGTATTTGGTTGGTCCCAGTTACAATATGCGACAATTGGGTTGGAGCCAGCACTTCATTTTTTAATAATATGCTTTTCCTACCACTTCTTTATGCGTGATAAGTTAGAGAACACTTACGTTACAGCTTATCTTTGACTTAGGCCCAAAGCAAACTTTAACGGCGAAGGTAATCGAGTTGAGGGAATGACTAAGAGAAAATTTGTTACAGGAGGAGAAAAAATGGCTGAGGTAACAATACGTGGAGTAAAGGTTGGCACATGTGAACGAAAGTATGCCACTGGACATCGTCGTCAC
>DUTM01000146.1 GCA_012842085.1 Mycobacteriales bacterium
CCAGGAAGCGGTGTCCAGCTCGGGTATATCCGGCATATCCGATGCGTAACACCATGAGCACGCATTCTGGCAGCCTGAACCCTTCATCGACGAGATTAAGAGATCCATCCTGGCAGGCGCCTGCCATTCCTTACTACTGATAATCTCGCCCTCAACGCCTTTTTCCCGAGGGCACGCCCCTTTAGACAACTCAACAATGAGTCCGTATATATAGTCGATATCTTCTTCAATCCGGGATATGGGCGTTCCCGGATAGAGGCTATGCACTCGCTTGGCAATCTCTCTTTTGATTCTGAGCCAAGCCTCTAAAGAGACCTCTTCCCCGGGGCGTGTTTCATCTCCGACCGTCTCTATGAGAGCCTGGACTATGTCAGATGCGGAATCTTCAAGCAGAAGGAGCTGAGTCCCGTTTATCCATAGCATCGACAGTCTGGGCCTTCCAAAGAAGTTCCAGAATTTCTTTTCCGGCCTCCTCAGGTGGAGTCTGATTACACCGGGCCCTTCAGGGTCCAGCGTTACGTGGAACATCCCGGAGTCTTTGTGCATTCGACCGGCACCTAAATCCATCATATTTTTCCCCTCTCAAACAGGCCTTCGGATAAAGAATGCCTCAAGATCCACATAACGTCAAGGGGAACATCCAAACGGATGTCAGGAAAGGAGGATTTTTCATCAACAAGAGGAACATTTTACGAAAGAGCGGGGGAATAATCCATGAGTGTAAGATTTATACTCGGACGTGCGGGAACAGGCAAAACCCGGGTCTGTCTTGACAATATCAGAGAAGCCCTTATCGAGGAGCCCAACGGGCCTCCCATTATTCTGCTTGTCCCGGATCAGGCTACATTCCAAATGGAGCATATGCTGGTAAACATGCCTGGTTTGCCGGGCTTTGCACGTGTGCAGGTGCTAAGCTTCAAGAGACTTGCCACCCGAGTGCTTACTGAGCTTGGGGGAGGCGGGCGCAAACACATACGGGAACTTGGCAAGGTCATGGCCTTGAGGTCCTTGGTCCAGGAGAAGGCAGACAGCCTCAGGCTTTTTGCCTCAGCATCAAAGCAATATGGGTTCGCGTCTTGCCTGTCTTCAACGTTGAAGGAACTGAGTATGTATAACATCAGCCTTCTCGATTTGGAGAAAGCCAGGGACGAGCTGGAGAAAAGGGGTATGGGTGATATCCCTGTCACTCTCAAGTTGCACGACCTCATAATCTTGACTGAGGCGTACCGCGAGTATCTCAGTGACACGTATCTTGATCCTGACGAATATCTGACTTGCGCTGCACTCAGAATAAGCAAGTCCCGCCTGGTGCGGGACGCGACTATCTGGGCGGACGGGTTCCGAGGGTTTACTCCTCAGGAATATTCAGTACTGTCCTCATTGCTTGTAGCTGCAGAGAAGGTCAACATAACCCTCGTGCTGGATCCGAAAGAGGCTTCCCGTCCTCTCAGAGAGATAGACCTTTTTCACCCTACTTGGGAGACGTACGATTATCTTTCCAAGCTTGCCCACGAGCTTAACGTAGAGATAGAGCCTGCTTTGATTCTTGACTGCAAGGACGCTCCGAAGCGGGCGCCCGCTCTATGCCATCTTGAGAAGGAATCCGCCTCCAGGCCGCCCAAGCCTTTTCCCGGGGCGCCGCACGGATTCAAGCTGGTGGCTTGTGCAAATCCCAGGGCTGAAACGGAAGCTATAGCCCAGGAGATTCTGAGGCTTGCAAGAGAAGACGGTATGCGCTTTCGCGACATAGGGGTCATAGTCCCTGCACTTGACGAATATCACGACCTAATCGCACCGATTTTCAAAGACTATGGGATCCCCTGCTTTATAGACAGAAGACGCCCCGTGTCTCATCACCCCTTAATTGAGCTTATCAGATCCGCCCTTGAGATCGCTTCCTACGGGTTTCGGCAGGAGCCTGTTTTCCGGTACCTGAAAACAGACCTTATCCCTGTTCTGCGCAGGGAAGTCGATATACTGGAGAATTACGTTCTGGCCCATGGCATTCAAGGAGCG
>DUTM01000148.1 GCA_012842085.1 Mycobacteriales bacterium
GATTGCCTTGAAGCTGAAGTCTCGATCTCTTCTTTCAACTCCTGAATCTCTTTTTGAATCTCAGAACGTTTATCAATCACCTTCAATAGAGATTCAGGAGTTGAAAGAAGAGATCGAGAACCTTGAAGCTGAGATAAAGCGAAAGTGTGATTGCCTTGAAGCTGAAGTGTTGATGAGAAGGTTCAGATATAATCAATTTTGGACTGTGATTGCTAAAGAAATGAAGCAGACTGTATTTTATGTTCAGAAGTTTTACGATAGTGGATTAGAGAAATTTGGCAGAAACTAAACTTTATTTTTGTTTTTTGCGTTATTTGCGTTTTTTGCGCTTTTTACACTTGACCCCGAAAAACAGGCGTGAAATACTATAATTGCGATAGTTATATAAGACTAAATTAAGCGCCTACTACTGGCGCTTTTTTTATGTGCAAGAAAGGCCCCATGAAAGCCAGGGTCAAGTAATACGTTATTGTTTAAGGTCTGATGATTCGATGGGGCCTCTTTGCTTTTATCAGACAACCACTCGTGAAAAGGAGAGCCAACATGCCTATAAGTGTTCAAATCACAGTTATAATCTGCTTAACTCTTATTATATTAAGTTTTATGCCTAGAAAAAATGACAAGGAATAATAAGACTATGACCATGCCTCGACCAGATCGTATGGGTGCTCATCGAGCCAACTACGAAAAAAACAAGAAACGGATACTAGCTACTCAAAACATATGTGGAATATGCGGTAAGCCAGTAGACTTCACATTAAAGTACCCCCACCCTATGAGTCCTACAATTGATCATATTATTCCTGTGGCTAAGAATGGTCATCCCAGTTCGCTCGAAAATTTGCAACTTAGTCATTTTTCTTGCAATAGACAAAAAAGTGATAAGATATTTAAAAATAAAGAAGAACCAAAGATATTGGGGAACAGAAACTTACCACAGAGCTTTCCGTGGGCAACATATAAAGCTAGCGAGTAGATTGGTAAAATGATATAATATATATGTAGGACAGACCGACGGGTCGATAAGCATAGTTTCCTGACTATGCTTCCTACTTTAATATAATTCAGGGCAAGCACTACAGGAGGTGTTGTTTTAATGAAAAGAACTAAGATGTGTAATAAATGTAAAAAAGAATTACCAATGACAACAGAATACTTTCATAAAGATAAGGATAAAAAAGATGGGTTTCATACGATATGTAAAGATTGTCGTAGAGGTAAACCAAAAGAAGTTGATAACACACCAGAAGGATTTATCAAATGTATAAAGTGCGAGAATATATTACCCGCAACGTCAGAGTATTTTCATAGAGATAAGTATAACAAAAAGTATGGTTTAAGAAGACGATGTAAGGATTGTTCAACAAAAAACGGTAGAAACTATGTGCCCGGTAAAGACTTAAGAGGGCAAAGGTTTGGTAGATTATTAGCAATTGAACCAACAGATAAAAGAGATGGTTCAAATATAATATGGAAAATGAAATGTGATTGTGGCAATATAACATACGCAAGTACAGGAAATTTAGGACAAGGTCATACAAAATCATGTGGATGTTGGCAGAAAGAATGGGCAAGCAAAAACGCCGCTCAAGTTGGGAAAAATTCTGCAATTGATTTAACTGGAAAGAAATTCAATCGACTAACTGCATTAGAAGCTACAGAGAGGAGAAGAAGCAATGGTGTAGTTTGGAAGTGTAGGTGCGATTGTGGAAATATAACATACGTAGATACAAGCGGATTGCGAAATGGATACACAAAATCATGTGGTTGTTTAACAATAGAGACATCAAAAGAAAATGCAATTGATATTACAGGTCAAAAATTTGGAATGCTAACTGCAATAAAACCTACGAAACGCAGGGTCAATAGGAATGTATATTGGAAAGTAAAATGTGACTGTGGGAATTATAGCTCTGTTTCTGCTACATCGTTAATGAGTAACAATATAAAATCATGCGGTTGTTTGTTTGATAAAATGAAAGGGGAAAATCATCCACGATACGACCCGACTATTACCGATGAAGAAAGAATAAAAAACAGATACATATTAGGCAAAGAACATACTGACAATTGGAGGATAAATGTATATGAAAGAGACAACTTTACATGTCAAGTATGTGGCGATAAAGGTAGAAAAGGACACCAATTAATGTTAAATGCTCATCACTTAGATGGATGGAATTGGGCAGTCGATAAGAGGTTCGATGTAGACAACGGTGTAACATTGTGCGAGTGCTGTCACAATGAGTTCCATAGAATATATGGATATGGTAACAACACTAAAGAACAATTCAAAGAGTTCAAAGAAAGAAGTAAAACAACTAACTAAAGATGGAAAGCTAATTAAAACATATGAATCAACAACAGAAGCAGAAAGACAAACAGGAATTAAGTGTAGAGGAATACAGAACTGTGCAAGGGGAGAAACAAAGACATATAAAGGGTATGTTTGGAAGTATGC
>DUTM01000035.1 GCA_012842085.1 Mycobacteriales bacterium
AGTAAACCATTCAGCAACGGTCAGTTTTGACGGTTCCCGGTAGGTCCCGGCCTGCACCTTCAGGGCCACCTCATTGATTTTTTCTTGCACCTCTTTACGGGTCCTGCTGTAAAAGTATTTCCGCTTCGGCCTGCCGGTTTCCAGGTCGTAACCAATCAAGATACTGCCCTGCCAGCGGCCGTCTTTTCGCTTTGTTATGCTTCCTTCGCCGTTACCACGCCGCTTAGCCATGATTAACTTGCCTCCTTCTTTTCTGATGTACTTCTCAAAGCATATCTGCCGGGAAAACCCTCCCGGCGGGCCTTGTAATTTATACCGGGTAGTAGTACACATCAGGGTCTCCGTCAATCTCGGTGGCGATGGCGGCCACCGCCTCGCCGTCGTCGTAAATCGTCCATTGTGGGTTGCCTAAGCGGTCTTCCCATTTCGCACTCGCGACGATCTCAAACTCTACCCCAGGCCGGGCTTCTTTTGCGGACAGCGAATTGTATACTATCTGCAGCTCACCGTCCTCATACTGAGCTACGTAAGCGTAGCTGCCTGTCGCCTGATAATAACTCAACTCACCTTTTAAGATCGCGTCCACCAACATCTCTACTGCCATCATGTCCCTTCTCCTTTATTGATTTTTTCTTGGACCTCTTTTCGGGTCGCTCCGTAGAAATATTTCCGCTTCGGCTTGCCGGTCTCGGGATTGTAGCCGATTTGGATTGAAGCCTGCCAGCGTCCGTCTTTTCGCTGGACAATAGATCCCTCACCGGGTCCGCGCCTGCGCTTCCTTCTTGTCTTGCCTTCCTTCGCCATCGATAGAACCTCCTTTTCACTCTAACTTTTTCTAACCGCAACGCAACGCTTGCAACGCTAACCGCAACGGTAACGGCAACGAAAAAATATTACTGCTCAACCTTTTTCGGGGTCCTGGCCGGCAGCAGCGCCGTTCCTCCCGTCAATGTAGCCGCTCAAGTAAATGAAATCCAATATTTCACTTTGAAAATTCGGCTGGTGTTTATAAATAAAATCATACATTCTGGGGTCATTCCTGCTGTCCAGGTTTCCAGTCAGCATCATTCTGTATTTGTCGAGTAGCTCCGTCGTTCTAGAATAAAAAGCGATCCCTGCCTGCTTCTCCAGCGCTGCCATAGCGTGCCCTTTTTCTTTCATCGTGTTCACTTTTTTACTGCCGGTAGCTTTTTTCATTCCTAAAAGACCTCCCTTGTGTAATGGGTTGTAACCACCTGCAACTAAGTATATCTTAATGCTTTTAATGTGTCAATGCACTGAGTGAAACACATTGAAGTTTAATGCAATTTAGTGTATCATGAGCAGCAGGAGGTAAACAGAATCATGGAAACTTATTATAGCCCTAAAGAAGTTTCGGAAAAACTTAAACTAAACATCAGGACCATCTACAAATGGATCAAAGAGGGAAGGTTGCAGGCCGTTAAACTTGGCGATGTTTGGCGGATAAGCCAATCAGAGATCAACCGCCTTTTAGGTAAAAAATAGTCCCTGCCTCTTTATCCGGTGTCAAGAGGTCGCCCGGAAAGCCTTGTCGCTCAAGGCCTCCCAGGGCAGCACACACTTATTACACACTACACGGGCCGGTTATTACCGGTTATCATTAATCAGCTGCCGCAGCTCATCGGTGGTTAATCCGGCAAATGGGTTTGAGCTGATTTCTACCTCTTTGCGCTCCCATAGCACGCCCTCAAGTTTCGCCAGCATCTTTAAGCACTCCCGGGCCTCTCTTATCGCTTTTAAGGCGGTCGAGAGGTTTCCCGCTTTTTCAGCCTTGCTTAATATCTTATGGGTTCGAGTTTGCAGCTTTTTTATTTCGTCCAGCAAGTTATCTGCTTGTGCCATCTCTTCAGCCGCATGGGCTTTAGTCAGGGTTTCCGGTATATGTTTTTTGTGTCTATAAACTGCTGATTTCGAAACGCCGAAACGTCCCGCTATGTCCCGGATGGGTGTCCCGCTTATAATAGCCCTGTCAATAGCTTCCCGTTTCGGGTGATTACATACGCTGCACCTTCTAGCCATGTGGATCACCTGAAAGCCTTTCTGATTTTAATCTTGTTATATTGATCCCGCAGCTCTTTCTGCTGATTTTCTAACGCTTCAACTTTCGCCTCATACTCCCGAACAATAGCAGGCTTCAGCTCATCCTCTAGTCTCTTGTGTATTTCCCCCAACTGGTATAGCAGGCTTGACTTGTCCAATAACTCCCCGTCATCCCCTTCGCCTGGCCACCGCTTTTGGGCCATCTCTGCCGCTCGGCCAAATGCAGTTAATACGGCGTTTCTGGTGCTTTCGGTTCCCTGCGCTGCTTTTTCAATAACCCCCAGGAAGGTTTTCGGATCACCTGCCAGGATCAACCGACCAATTAGCCGATCTGCTTCCCGGTTTTCGGCCATCATATATTCCATTGAAATATCGGGGGTAGGCATGCTTCGCATTGTAACGCTGATCTGCTTATCCAGCTCTGCCGCGCGCTCCTGATATGTCCGATCAATCTCCTGCCAGGTCTCATTAATCTGGCCCTTCAACTCCCGCAGAGCTTCTTCCCGGCCAGTAGGAGACAACCGGGGATCACCCTTAGCCTTTTCCTGCTTAGCCTCTAATGAATCCAACTGTTTTCTTAACTCTTCCATTTTTTAATTTCTCCTTATCGTTTATATTCCTGGTAAAGGTCCAGGTCCCGTAACAACCACCTTCTGTTTTTCAAAACCATCTCCCTTAAATCAGCCCTGGCCGCCTCAACCGTTCCAATGCGAAATAATAAAGATACGTATAAATCCAACGCGCCGATAATTCCGCTGGAATAAAATGAATTGGGCAGCCGTAGCGAAGAGACAGCGCTGCCAGGCTTGCTTGCAATGCTTTTGTGTTATAGCTACTCCGGTAATCACTCGCTGTTATCCTTGAATAGCCGGCGGCATCTTCTACCACCACCGCAAAGAACCCCAGCCGCTGGCCGCGAATAAGCTCATTTTCAAACCGGGTCCGCTGCTTTACCGTTTCGATCAGTTCGTCAACGCCGTTTTTCCGTTCAATGGCCGCGTCAAAGTAAATGTCACGGAGCAGCCCCATCTCCGGGCAGGCCGGGGCCATGATGCTATAATCGCCGGTAGCCAGGGACCGCCGCTTAAAGGGTATGTCAGCCCTCTTCAACCAGGCCGTGATATGGCCGTTCTCCTGTTCTCTGGTATCGCAGAGGACCGTAAAGGCCGCCGCCAGGGTCTTAATTTCGCTATCGGTGAAATGGTAGCGCATTTTCTACTCACCCCATATTTCAAACTATGTCAGATCAGCAATCGCTTGCCGGTTTTGCTGCGGTTTGCACCTGGCAATCTCCCGGGTGGTTGGTTGGTGGCAACCCCCCCTATATATAGGGGGTTGCCACCTTGCCACCCTGCAACCGTTCTGTTGCCACCCTAAAACGTGAAAGCCTCAAAAAAGCCCTAACTGTCAACCTTTTTCAACCCGGTAGCAATATAAATCTTTTTAATTGCCAATTGCCAGGCCGAAAAGGCTATTTTTCCGGCAGGTGATACCACCTCCAGGCCCCCCTTTCCGGGACCTCATAGCCGGCCAGCTCCTGGGCTTCCAGTTCCTTTAAATAGGTCCTGACGGTCCTGTCGCCCGTTCCGGTCAGCCCCATTAAATCCTTGACGGTAGAGGGTCCGGCTTCCCGCAACAGGTCATAAAGTTTTTTAGCGCTTAACTTCCTTTTGCCCTCAAGTTCGCCCAGCACCCCAAAAAGCAGGGTCTCCGGGTCCAGCCCCAACCGTAGCGCCGGCGGCTCTTCAGCCCAGCGTAATTCAAATTGCAGGGTAAAGTCGTTACTGGCCCGCCGTGATTGAAGCATTAGCAGCGAATCAGCTTCACCATGAAGAACGGTTGATCCCCGGGCTTCTGCAGCGCCGCTGCCGCCGCCCTTGTTCGGCTTCCTTGTATGGTGGACCAGCAAGATCGCCGCGCCGGTTTCCTGGCGCAGCTCCGCCAGGCCGCGAACGAATTTCCCCATCTCCAGGGTTGAGTTTTCATCAAGAGAGTTAAAGCGAATCAGAGGGTCAATTATAAGAAGGTCTATCTTTTGGCCCTTGCAATACTCGGCCAGGGCCGCCAGGCTTTCAGGCTCCGCCAGGTCCAGCCGGGATTCGGTGGGCCACCAAAGAAGGAGGTCATCAAGGCCAGTCATGTCATCGCTGATCATCTTTTCCAGCCGTTCTTTTAGCAGCTGCGGTCCGCCTTCACCAGATAGGAGAAGCACCCGCCCAGGCCCCGTCTCGAAGTCAAGCACCGCACCGCCCCGGGCCGTCTCAAGGGCCGCTTGCAGGGCCAGGATGGTTTTACCGCTTTTAAACTGGCCCGCCAGCATCGCCAGGCCGCCCTTTGGGAGAACCCCACCGCTGATCACATCAGCCCGGGGTGGCAGATCGCTTTGCAGCAACTCGGCAGCCGTCATCGCCGTCAGCGTCTTTGCAGGCTCCTTGACAGGCTCGGCAGGCTTTGGCTTTATGTCTGGCCGTTCAACTTCGCGCCTGGGGGCCTCTGGTGAGCCGTAGGCTTCTTTTATCAGGCTGTCCAGGGTTTCACCTGTCACCCCGTCACCCCCCGCCATAGCCGCCGTATTGCTGCAACCCTTTTCAAAAGATAGGTCCTTTCGGTAATCAGGTTTCCCCGTGAATCAATATAAAGCACCCTGTCGCCGTCTGCCAGCAGCAGGGCCAGCTCCGCAGCGTTCCAGGCGTTCCTTAGCCCTAGCCGGTCCATGCTGGCCAGGTCCTCATTTATTGATTGCAGGTATTCCTCATATGAGCGAAGGGGGTCTGGCAGCGCCGTTGTTTCCTTTAGCCTCTTGAAAAACCGCCGGCGCTGCGCTATACTTTGTTTAAGCATAAGACTTCCGCCTTTCTTCGACGCCCGGCTGGCCCGCCGGGTCTATTTTTAATGTGTCAACACACTAAAAGCCCTTATGCACCGGGCCTTTACAGATAGCCCCTTGATGCTTAATCAAGGGGTTCGACCGCCTTTCGCTGCAACCATTCCTGAAGCATGTCCGCCGGAATTCTTATATTTCTCTCGCCAACCTTGACGGCTGGGAAATCCC
>DUTM01000092.1 GCA_012842085.1 Mycobacteriales bacterium
CTTGATTTGCTCCCCATCTACCCGTGGACTATCCATCAACTCATAAACTTCCAAAACCTGTTTTAAAGCCATTTATTTGCGACCCCCTTGTGGTTACTAAAGATAGTCAATCAGCTTCTTACCTGTGACTTGTTCGGCAGGTACAAACAGCTCGGGGCATCGCATGCCAGCTCCTAAGCGTAACTGGCTACGAGGCACAAGAAGTACCGCCACCTTTTGCTGTTCACTAATATCGGCCGTGGTTACAGGAGTACCAGTAGCTTGATCCAAAGTCATGATTAGGTCAGGGAAGGTACCCAGCCTGGTACCATCTTTCTTCTCTAAAGTCATATACTCATTCCAGAATGTCAATTCCAAGCCACCGATTATAACACGTCCCGAATCAAAACCGCCCTCTGTTTTGAGTTCCACCTTTTCCACTACGCCAGTGGTTACAATTTGACCGCCGAGCACCTTGGTCGCTGCTTCCGCCACAGCTTTTCCACCCTTGGGTTGGGCGGCCACCATCGCCTGTCCTAAGCAAATAGCCTGGCGCACTGCTCCCGGTGCCCCACTCTCTTTAACATAGCCCGCATCAATGGGGTTCCTGGCCACGGCTACCAAACCGCCTGCCTGTACAGCCGCCTGTCGTACCAAAGCCGCCGCTTGCTGGATATTGCCTTGTACGAAAAGTTCCAAATACTTTCCTGTGCTGGGATCGCCACCGGCAGCCGCCTGGTAAGATACATAGCCTTCCTTGGTCTGAAGACCCATAGATCCCATAGCCCCAGTAGGATGAGCTCTACCATTGCAAGGTGCATCGACAACTGGAATACCAAGAAGGGCCGACTGTAGCCAGCCATTTACCACGGCAGTACCGCCACATTCATTGGTAATGAGCCCATCAGCCTTGACATCCCCTTTTTCCATGAGCAACTTTACTGCCCGCACGTAACCTACAGGTTTAACCATTGCTTCCGTAGCTGCCGGTGCCCCTACAGCCGACACGGTAACGAGCGTAACGTTATCATCAACATCATCAATATCCACCAACCGGGGAGTGCCCATTCGCACTGCTAGCCGTGCCAGCTCCCGCCCCCAAGTCATGGATCCGCCACCGCCGCCGCCTAAAACAGCTCCGCCGATCACCGCCGCTTCTACCAATTCGTCGGTAAGAACTAGTTCCGCCAAAGATCATTCCCCCTTAAAATTCTTTGGTGGCATACCAAGCAAACAATCCTGATGCAATGACCGGATCCACTACTTTTATCCCCAATTCCTTATGAATAACTTGGGCTGCCCCTATCGTGGTCATACCGGTACAAGCCAGAGCCAACACTCTGGCCCCTTTTTCCATAAGCTGCACTGCCGCTTCCAAAACTGCTTTCTTGCCACTAGATTTCATAAGATCCACTGTCGTTTCCACGCCTGCCGGTTTAGCGGCGGCTACCAAAGCAGACCCTAATGTGTTGGCCATGGCTGTAGGAACATCAGCTGTTATACCAAGAGCAGCAATACTGTTCCCTAAAGTAAGAGCAACATGAGCAGCAGCACTGCCGGCACCGATGACAGGTATAGCCAACACTTCCCTAGCTTGGCGCACACCAGGATCAGCAGCGCAGCTTATAACAATTGCCCTTACATTGTCTTCTTCAGCCATCTCTTGTGCCAAAGCCACCACTTTAGGCCAAGCCTGCTTCTCGGTAGCATCGTCAAACACACCTTGTGGTTGATCAGAAATACAACGTGTAATCACTTCTAAATCAGGAAACGCATCCATTATGACTTTCCCATGTAAACCTAGAATCTCAGGATCATCAGTCGTTAATACCCTAATAAGTCCGATTCGGTTTTTTACCATGTTACATCCCGTCCTAACTTAGAATTCACTTAGGAGACTGCTTGGTATGCTGAAAAACAGTCCCCTAAGCGCAGTCTAAAAAACAACGTCTTTGTGATAGAAACATAAGGAACTAGCTAAAAGAATGAACGGGCAATGGCAGAAAAGAAACCATACAGACCGTCACCGGCAATAAGCCCCGCCTCCCGGATCTCCATAGGTTCAGTGCCGATGATAAGACGTACGATTACAGCAACAAGGACCCCAATTCCATAAATCGGATTATTGATCAATAATCCTGTAGCAAAGAGAATACCCATGGCTCGTCCGGATCCTCCAATAGCTTGCAAAATCGCACCTGGTATAGCCCAAATAACAAGCTGCCGCACTATTCCCGGTTCTACCCCAGCCTTAACAGTGGTAGCAAACACTCGGCTAACAGGAGGAAGCATGTCTAATTGAAAATGCATGTTCATGAATAACGCGACCATAACCATACCAACTATGCCGCCAATTAACTCAGCAACGATTTGTTCTCTGCGTCCTTCTAGCTCATACTCTGCATCTTCTCCCTCACCCCGTAGCACCCAACCTGTTTTCAGATCATAACCCATATCAGCAAAACAGGGTCCCGAACTGGCAACATAGCCGCTTAAAAGTGCCAAGGGTACACCGGGAAAACCCATAAATAGACCTAAAGTTAGAAATATAACGGTGATAGCAAACCCAGGAAACCAGCCGGAATGCATGGCAGCCAAACCAACAAGTATAGCTGCCAATAGCGCGGACAAACCGGCCCATAAAGTCCACAATATCATGGTACCAACACTCATGTCAGCGTAAATGCCACTTATTAAAGCTAACGCCAAAGCTCCTGCTAAATACAAACCTAAGTGTAACAACATGGTACGCCGGGCTTGGGCGGGACCGACTGTTCTAGTAGATTGTTTAACCGGGGTAACATTGCCGTCTTTCTTAACTCGAGATCCTTTCTGAATGATCATGATAGCTTGTATTAAGCTGACTAACCCAGCGCCAATCATAAACCCATGGGGAATATAAGTCTGGCCCAGATCAATACCGAACAGCGGCTGCGAGTAACCGCGCACAACTAGTCCCACGCCCAAAGATGCCATGGCAAAAATGTTAGCAATAAATACGATGCCAACCCCAGCCATTGGAAGCTTAAAATGAGTACCAACAGCACCAGCAATAATACCTTCTAGCAACCTTCGAGCTTTTTGCCCACCCTCATCACCAGCAACGATTGCTTGTGCTGTAGCAACACCAGGTGGCCAAGCACCATCTCCAGGATATAAGTCCGAATCAAAAACATTGTAGACAAAGCTCATGCCCACTAATGTAGAAATGGTTGAACCGATCAGCATCGGTATAACTAACCCAGGCTCACCAAATAAATAAATAATTCCCACTGCCAATAAGCCACAGTTGGCAGCAGCAAATCCACCGCCCGATGTCATTGTTTGCACCAAGTTCTGTCTTTCCAGCGACCGGAATTTGATTAACGAACCAAGTGGAATTCGTGCTAGCGTCATAGCCACAATGGCCCCGATAATAGACGTATTAGGAGTAATACCAATACGAGCAATAATCTGCATACAGATAGCGGCTGCGGCGGCGGCCATAATTATACTAAGTATCAATGTCTGTGGCGCTAATGCTCTTTCATGTCGCCCTTTTTCACCATTCATCTTCATCCCTCCCCAATCACATAAATTAAACTTAATTCGCCACAACATGAAAAGTTAAACATTCCTCACCTCCCTTACTACAAACTTGAGTATGCTAATTAACCTATCACACGATATGTTCAGCCCTCCTATTATTAAATTTCGACTAATCTACCTTTTGGGCCTTTGTTGATTCAAAACAAAAACGCGCCCTTTTTTTGTAGAGCGCGCACTACTAATTACAATTATTTATTCTTTTGTAGTAAACGGGAGTATGTGCAAGGCTAGCATAAGTTTGAAGTAAGTACTGGGACTTCTTAAATTTAATCCAGTTATTCTTTCTATTTTTCTTAAACGATATCGTAAAGTGTTTTCGTGAATAAACAAAGATTGGGCCGTTTTTTTCACAGAGGTCCCATTTTCTAAGTAAAGTCGGAGTGTATGAACTAGATCGGTACAACTTTCGGCGTCATCCTTAATAAGAGGGCCTAGCAATTCTTGACAAAACTCTTTCATCCCCTCTAGCTGACCCCAGCGATAAAATAGTCGATAAGTGCCTATCTTATCTTTAGTGGCTATTTGACCTGGGCCAAAGACAATTCTACCGATTTCCATGAGTTCGGCAGCCTCCCGAACACCTAAGCCCACGTCTAGCAGCTTCCAATACAGTTCACTTGCGGCAATGGAAACACTTATATCGTCTAATTCCGTCTTTAGGTCCACTTGCAGTTGTATTAGTAGATCAAAAAGCCATTTACCGTTCTTCTTGTTTCGACCACTGGAAGGCAAGCTGACAACAGCAATACAGCTGTCACTTCTACTAATAACAATAGACGAATGGCTATGTGAAGCAATAACTGCTTGAGTCGCCGCTAGCATTTTTGCCTTTACCGTCTTCGCATACTCTTCATCCTGCTTACTTTCTACAATAGCACCAAAGCCATCTATATCCACCACAATGACTACTACCGGAGGTTTAAACTCCCAGCCAAGCGCCAACGCTCGAGCTTGGGCTGCCTCTTCCGAAACTAAATTTCCACGAATTAGATCATCAATGAAATCATAACGCAAATGGTGTTCCGCTTCGATAACAGTAGCTCTTTTCGCAGCCTCTAAAGCAGCAACAGTACTAGCATTTTCCAGGGCAATAAAATCCAACTCTGTGCACACCTTGTTAATCTCGCGAACCAACCAATAACCATACGTGTCGGCTTCAATACGGATAGGAAAAACCAGGAACCGGTCTTTATCCGGTCCTAAACTCCGATGAACATAATGATCTACATATCTCAAGTAGAAAATATCCGTTTCATCTAAAATAATCATCCCTGTCTTAAATGAAGACCAATCAAGTTCTCCCTCTAAAAAACAAGCTGAGAGTCTACCCTTGGCATCACAAATAATAACAGGATTACTAATAAGTGAGTACAAAGTCTGAGCAATAGCCTCATAGCCTCCGCCCTCAAGGGCAACTCGGCGAAATAGTTTGTGAACCTTAAGGTAGTATTCTAACCGAAAAGCTTGGTTGCTAATAATTTTGGTAAGCAAGGGATGTGTAATTTCAATGTAAGGCACATCCTTAGCAATTTCAATAATAGGCAGTTTACACTGGTTGGCCAAGTTAATTACTCGTTGGCTGACTTGACCAAGATAACGTTCCACCTTAAGAGCAAAACCAGCAGCCCCGACATCAGCTGCTGCTTTAACTAGCCGGCACTGGGCTTCCTCGTCATTCCGAATGGCATACCAGCTGCTCACAAGCAATAGACCACTTCGAAAATACTTGTCGGGATCAGGTACTTCCATAATATCGACATAGTAAATTGGTCTGTCCAAACCTTCATGACCAGCAATCAACCTTGCTTTTGGTAGTATTCCTAGGCCCAATGCCTCCTTTACAGTTATACTCACGATATCACCTCCGTAACCTTCATCACAGCAATAGAATCCTAAGAACCTTATACTTATTTCCATGCACTAAACGGTGACTGTTGTCATTATATTACCTTCTCGCAAATTGTTGCAACAATCCAGTGTTTTGACTCTTGTAGCTGTGCGAAACAGCGGCCAGCTTGAACGGTCTGCTAAAATAAAAAAGCCCCGCTAAAAAGCAGAGCAAAGACCAATAAATTTACCTTCTAATACTAGCAGGGACGCAACCCCTGCTAGTTCTATTTGGCCGTGTGGCAGTAATTATACTGCTTTATCATATTTTTAGGGTTCGGAAAAACCCTGTAACCCTTGGTATTACTGGTGGAGCTGAAGGGAGTTGAACCCTCGACCTCCTGAATGCGAGTCAGGCGCTCTCCCACTGAGCTACAGCCCCCGAGGAGCCATTTTTTATATTGTTCGGGGCTGTAGCTCAGTGGGAGAGC
>DUTM01000045.1 GCA_012842085.1 Mycobacteriales bacterium
ATGTCAAAGAAGATTGCATTGTTCATAATGAAATCAGTCACGTTTATCGCGCTGTTATTTATCACGGATTTACCTATCAGGGACAATGCACCGGCAAGGAATCCGCTCAAATCAACAGAGGTGAACTTTCCTGCATCGGCTGTAATGTCTGTGAACTCAGTCTGATAGGCTACGGAAATATCGTGGGTAGTGTTTGCTTTGCCGTAAACAGGAATTTTCAGCGTTCCATTCACATAGTACATCGTAGCCCCGTTCAGGATGGGGCACATTTCCTGTACAGTAGAAATAACTCTGTTCGCGATTGTCGTAGGGATAATGGCACCGTTGTTGCTCATGTCAAAATTCTGTTCGCCGTCCCTTTCCTCTACCTTTATTCCGCATTGACTTTTGACGTAGTTGCCGAACGATCTTGCTTCGATTGTTGCTTTATCTTCTTCGACTTTTCTATTCTCTTGCTTTGGCGCTCCTGCTACAACTATACCGGGAACTTGCCCGGTTACGGCAGCAGTTCTTCCGTCAGGATCTGCCTCATCGGGAATGCTATCAACCAACTCCTGCAAGCTGCGGATTTCCTCGTTAAGCGTGTCTAGCTCGGCGTTCATAGCCCTAAGCTGTGCCACGTCCTCACAAGCGTCGGCCTGTTTGGTCAGTGCTGTTTTTCTCTCGTTTTTCTTGGCAATCAGTGCCAGTAATTTTTTCTTGTCCATGTTTACACCTTTCCTTTCAAAGCAATTCTCTGTTTTAACAATTCAATTTCCCGCAAGCTCTCCAGCCGTCTTTCCTCGCTCTCCAGCAATTCAAGACTCCGGGAATATATAGAAGTGGAATCATAAAACGGCGTATCCACGACCGATACGTCCCACAACTTTTCAATGCTAGTGATAACTCTTGTGGTTTCTTTTTCTCCGAATGTCCAAGAGTCGCCGCCATCAGCCACAGTAAAAGCAAAACTCATCTTATCGATGAGTCCTTCTTGGATGCCTCTGTATAAATCTCTGTTGCTTTGCGTGTCTATCAAGTCTGCTTGTATCAGTAGTCCTTTTTCATCCTTGATGAGCCGTAAGGAGTTGTTCCTCGTCCTCGCCATAATCATCACGTTATCATTGTGATTATAACGGAGGGGCACGTCCTTCATGTCGGTTTTGTCCAGCGCACCTTTTTTAATCGTTTCGGTAAAACTGCGTGTTCCGTATTTATGGGTAGCCGGAGAATCAAATACTATCGCATACCCCTCTATGGTCATTTTGTCGCCTTCGCCGACCGCCCGCATTTCAATTAATCGTTGTTCATGTTTATTCTTCATCTTCATCCTCCAATCCCACATCGGGCAATTTTGATTTGTTCGCCGCCAGTTGATATTCGTTCGCTATGCTGGCATCGATATAGTTAAGGCTCCTGAGCCTCACATCGCCGCCGTCAAATGGTTCGTAGCCGAAAAGTTCGTTGATTTGGTTTAACGTCAGTATCCCGGTCTTGGTCGCCAGGTCTGCTAAGTTATGCTTATCGGTCACGGAGTAATATCTAACCCTCTGGTAATAGCATTTAACCCTGCGCCCTACATCTTGTTCTCTTTGCGTAAATAGGGTTGATGTCATTGCCTGCTCGAATTGGATTATAAAATCCTCAATTGCTGTCTGGTAGAAAGCATTGTGCTGGGTGCTGGTATAGTCGCCGGATAGGATCGCAGCCGATATCCCGTAACGCTCCTGGATGACAGCCTTCAAAAACTTCATCACGTCTTCGGGAATGTTCGGTTGCTTTATGTCCATCGGCGTAAACTCTCC
>DUTM01000033.1 GCA_012842085.1 Mycobacteriales bacterium
AGGCTATGGGTTCCAAGAAAGGACAGACACCGCACCTGGTACGTGCGGCGTCTGCCAATGAAACTCAACCCGGCTGAAGAGGACACATAAGGGGGTACCTCTTCAACCTTCCCCAGAGACAGACTGTGACAAGGGGATACCATGCCCCTGAGGTTTTACGTGTATACATTGTGCCAATTTACACTTAGTACTATACATACTACTTACGACACAATGTCCTCGAATCCTCCCTATAGCCTGTCTCTTGGGTAAACAAATTTGCCCCCCGAAAGTAGGAGAACAATATGAAGGAAGAGAAAGACGTTGTCCCGAACACTCAGGATTCTTCCAACACTCGACGGGGGTCGGACGGTCAGCCTGGGCCGCCTGATAAACCTCCAGGCAAGCCGAAGGACTTTCCCGGCAACCCAAATCCGTCCGGTCCACCGAAAGACCACCCGGGAAGGCCAAAGAAACCACCGGGCAATCCCGACAGGCCGGGTCGACCAAAAGATCCTCCTGGACGCGGAGACCCTCCGCCTCGTCGTATAAAGCCTGAGCCAACATTCGGTCAGCCTAGTCCTGTATGGTGGTTGGAGGATCCCGAGAGATGGGAGTATGAATGTCGTCAGATGAAGAAGCATTATCCTGGGTGGCAGCCGAAAGGCTGCCACCCAGGGGAAGAGAGTCCGAAAGAAACAGTTGCCCCGGTCTGGGTAGGCTCGATTACACCGTTGGCGCCACCTAGTGACGCTTTCGGGGTAATAAGTGCTTTGGCCGAGGACAGATATGTTGAAATTCACATAGGCGGACGCATAGATGTGGATCCTGAGGATCTACCAGAGAAGATGCTAGAATTGCCCATTGATGAAGAAGAGCTCAGGAAGACCTTTTATCTACTTGCTCGTCATGAAGGTCCTCCGAGTCATCCAAAAGTGTTCATGACGTTACCCCAATTGCCTCGATTATGCCCCCATGTATTTCCTGATGGGAGTCTCTGTCCGTTGCTGCCCTCCGGGGGCGCGTGGTCATGGGTGGAGAATTCACTAGCAGATTATCTTGATCACATTGCTATTTGGTTGGTGAAATTCTCTGTTTGGGATGCTACCCGGAAAGCCACTGGCCAAGGCATCTGGATTGGGAGCGAGGCGCCTCATGATCCAGCGTCTCTTGCTGCTACGCCATTGAATGCTCAGTGTTATTGTGGATCCGGGCTGAGGTTTGGACAATGCCATGGTCGTATTACTGATGTCACAGGTAGGCTAATAAAGTGGCTGTAACTTGCGTCTGTCAGTGATGAAGAAATGGGATGTCTATGGACGACCGCGACGTAATCTTAGTAGTGCAGTGTTGTTGAGATACGGGCATCAGTTGATAGAGTGAGAACGGGAGTTGAAAGATTAGGAGACTGAAAGGTGTAGTAAGAACAGGGCAGTTATGCGATATGTATCAAAAGGAGTGTCGAACTAGTGAGCGCTACTTGGATTGAAATCGAGGGCTTAAGGGGTTTTGCTAAACCGTGTCGTATCAGCTTAGCCGCACCAACAGGTAAGGCTGGTAGTGGCTTGACAATACTTGTGGGTCCCAACAACTCTGGAAAGTCCACCGTGATTGAAGCAATCAACGCTATGGTGAAGAGACACGAGAGTCCAAGTTTTGCTGAAGGCAAAAGGAATATCAAGACTAATAGGCGCATACAGATCTCTCTCGGCAATGAACGTGGTGCTGTAAGGACACTTCGAACAGTTGAGTCCGGCGGTAGCGAGACTGAATGGATTGAGCCGGGCGGTGAATCGATCGTCTCGGATATGTTTGTATTACCCTCAAGAAGGGCGTTCAATCCATTTTTCGGCAAGTATGAACAGAATAGAGATGCATATATCCAAAACTATGGTTTGCCTTCAATTCGTGGGATGCTCATAGATCACTTCAGTGCGCGCATCTTTCACATGCTTAAGAACAGGGAGGAGTTTAGTAAGGTACTTGCGAGAGTATTGAAACCACTGCCGGACTGGACTGTAGAACTATCCGATAGTAACCAGTATTATCTCAAATTCTGCGATGAAGATCAGGAACACAGTAGTGACGGGTTGGGCGAAGGACTAATTAGCCTGTTCTTCATTATAGATGCATTATATGATTCCAAAGTTGGTAGTGTGATTGTTATTGATGAACCAGAGCTCTCTCTTCACCCTTCTTTACAAAAGAGACTTGCCGCCTTACTAGTAGACTACGCTAAGGACAGACAGATCATCATTGCCACGCACTCGCCGTATTTTATTGACTGGAAATCAATTCGGGCAGGAGCGAAGATTGTGAGAATCGTGAAGGAGCCCGATGGAATTGCGGCTCATGAACTGAAGGCTGTAGATAAGATAGAAGGGTTACTAAATAATATTAACAACCCGCACATACTTGGATTGGATGCTAGGGAAGTGTTTTTTCTTGAGGACGGGGTCATACTTGTGGAGGGACAAGAGGATGTAATATGTTATGGGGAAATCGCAAGGCAACTTAACGTTGCAATTCATGGGGAGTTCTATGGTTGGGGTGTCGGAGGCGCCGGCAACATGAAGACTATCGCTGGAATCCTGAAGGAACTGGGATTCAAGAAGGTTGCGGGTATACTAGACAATAACATGGAGGAACAGTGCGAATCCCTATCCAAGGAATTCCTAGATTACAGGTTTTTCACGATTCCAACCGATGACGTGAGGTCTAAGTCACCTATTCTTGCCAGGGATGCGGTTCATGGATTGCTAGACGATAATCACACACTACGACAAGAATACCATGCCGATATGCGTACTCTATTTGAGAACGTAAATTCTGTAACAATGTAGATCCGAGTTTACGCGTAACGTAATCTAGCAAATGGTGACGCACTGAAGGTGCGCTAGGCGGGTGAGCAACTATGAATATTCTAGAATGGACGGTACCCTTCTCAAACATTTGCGGATATCAATTACTGCTTCGAATTAAGGGGCTGGTGAGTTGAAGCGATATAGGGTACTTGGAATGTTCTTTTACCCGATGTAGGCGACAGTCTTTTAAGACTTGAGACTATGCGAAATAGGGCTATTCACTTTCGTCCGGAAATTGACACAAATGATAGAGTCCTTGCTCTTGAAGCAATTCATCTTCTGCAAAATATCGTTCAAATACAGTTTGGTTCCATAGGCGTACAGCCTTGGTTCATTCCTAACACACCCGGAGAAGCTTACATAAAAAGGTACAGGCAGGATGAACCTTTTATAAGAAAGGTATACTTACCAGACTGTGTTCTTATTGGGCCAAAACATAGATTAGAAATGAAACATGGAAAATGGCTTGTGCATGATGATTTTGCATATGAGGATATTGAAATCAGCGATGAGAGATTTACTGACTTGAGAGTTAAAAGAGGCACTGATTGATAATCGATGGATCAAAAAAGACGACTGCACCTTGCTGATGCATTACCGCAAGGGGATGGGCGAGTAGGGGACAGTGTATGTTAGGGACCTGCCGCGGTAGATTGCTCACTTTGAGAGAGGCATGATATGACTTGTACGAGCCTGACATCTGTGAACAAAGCCAATGTACGATTATCACCTTGAAACTAAGTGGTTCTGTTTTACTGGATGAATACTCCTTGCAGGTCAAAGAAAGTGATTTGCTTGATTATTTGAAGGCAACTAAGAACTTTTGGGATGAGATGCCGGAGAGAGCTTTTTCAGATGCTGATACGATAATTGAAGCATTCAAGAAGAAATGACAATTGTCTTGCTGGGGTAGCCGTCCCCGGTAGGGGCCTTGGTCCTTTAGTTCCTGTTTCGTTGAACAACGCGTTATCGGGGCGGCTGCTATGAGGCCTAGGTTGCCGCACCGTCCCGCCGCGTACGTCCTTTGGGTGTGTGTCGCCAACTCGGACATGTTGTGCGCCATGCGCCATCCATTGAGTAATCTGGTTTTCACCTTCTGGAGGGAGGATCTTATGGCCAGCGCCAAACTTCCTGATGACCCTCGTGGGATAGATTTTGAGGAATATGTTGCGGCAGTCTGCCAAGCTGCAGGTCTATATACGGAGCTAAATCTCATTGAGCGCGAAACCGTTGAACTCCTTCAACTTGATGTATTGACTACCGATTACTCGGTGACGCCACCATTTCTACGTATCATCGAGGCAAAGTCCGGCAAAAACTGGGGATCAACCGACCTGTTCAAAATCCGTGGTGCCATGCACCACCTAGGCGTCACGGCCGGTGCATTTGCAGTGCGCGAAGAGAGGGACGGCCTCGAAATATATAAGGATCTCGCTGAAGAAATGGATATTATCTTCGTGCATGCACCGGAGTGTGAAAAGGAACATATTGCGGAGCTAGTTTCGGTTGAGGATGTGCATGATGCAGACATTTGGGCCTGGAGATTCAGTTATCGACTTCAACGCAAGATGTTGGACGACCTACGAAGGTGGAGGAAACTAGCCGCAGGGGTGAAAGGATCCGAGGCTGTACTTAGATATGCGTTTGAGATTACAAGCGGAATCTTTTTTACCGCTACCGTGGCTGATCGGGTTTCTCGCCTCTACGACGCATATTCTGAGAATAGAGACCTCGCCGCGCGGTGTGCCGCAGAGATTGAGATTGGTGACTTTATAGAAGGGGCTAAGGAGATCTCGCCAGAGATATTTAGGCGGACGTTCTATAAACACGAGTACAACCCAGTACAGGTCGCAACGATGATCGAACATCAGTCCCGTTTGGCGCTTCTAAAAGCAGCCGTCGACTACCAGATGTGTATCGAAGGTGGCATCATTGATCGAGCTTACAAGACGTGGCGAATCATACACGGTCAGAATGTCCATGAGATTCCAGCCATCTTCTTCCCAACGAGGTTTGAAGATGCCCTTCAGGAAATCATGAAAGAACCATATTTCCGCCGATACCCGCTGCTTTGGCAGAACTTTTTGGGTATTTTCGGTGGGTTTATTCTCCTCGATTATGAAGAAGAGGAATACAAGCTTCTTTCTAAGCGATCCGGTATTCCTGTGGACGCTATCCCACAGGCGTTCGCTGTGTACGACAAGTTGTTTCCGGTCGACGGCGGCTGGTTTATCCAACCCAAACTCAGTAATATCCGTTTGCTTAAGCTATATCCATCTCCAATGCGCGGTATCGGAGCGAACTTCAAGCGTGTCATGTATGCGGATCCTCAAGAGTTCGAGCAATTGAAGCTTTCAGGATTATACACTAGATCGGACCTGATCGCTTGGAACAACGTAGCTGCGAGGGTACTCACTACTTGATCACTTGATGTTTGAAGAATCTTGGTAAGGCAGCCAGCGGGCACACAGTGCATAGCAATGCAACTCATGCCGCGGACCCTCAGCCCTCTGCTTCACTCCGGAGCAGCCTTACTTACGGCTAGGCCGTCGTTAGTGCTAGAACGTTATCTGAGATACCAGTGTCGGGGGATTCTATGAGGCAATAACTAAATGATTACAGGATGAAGCAACGAAGACGACATAGCAAGCACTGCAAAAGTTCATGTAGACACGTGGCTTTATGCATATAAAGGGATAAGACCTGTTCCACATTACAGCCTATTCCTACAGGTATACATACTGACTATTTCATTATCCTAGGAAGTTATCCTCTATCAGCTAGAAACAGAATAACTGCTTCTTATTAGTCTCTTAAAGGAGAAGCCTTATTCGAATCTTATGATCCTATAGACTTTGAGGCTCTTGAGCCAGAGAGTAAGGATTACTTAAGTACAAGCTCCGCCTAACTTAGAATTCGAAGGCATACGGTCATATTCTCGTCCTGGCAATATAGCGTATGGTTCAAAGGATGTAGGATTCTCTGTATTTGATACAGGTTTTCAACATACGTTCATAGATGACATAAGATTTCATACTGATCTCCTAAAGAGAGTCAGTTAGTACATCATCACATTTATAGGACAACATGCGGCAGTCCCTATCAACAAATTACGTAATTCCCATCAAAATGCTATAATAGGAATATGGTGGATTTAGAGTGGGTTATAGATTGCTATTGGAACTGTTAGCCAAAGGCATGAGATGTATATCTATCATCGTCCGTCACTCACTCCTATCAACATTGACGTCACACGTTGCCGGACCTCATCGCAGTGTACATTCACCAAGAAAGCGAGTCCCAAATCCGCAATAGAGGAATGAATTCATTAGGAGGGCATAGGAACCATGGCAGCAACGAATGTCCCCGAAAGAGTCAAGATCCGGCTGTGGGGTAAGGCAGCAGGACGTTGCGAATATGATGGGTGCAATGAACCTCTTTGGTTAGATTCACTGACTAAGGCCCAATTTAACGTAGCATATATCGCTCATATCATCGCAAACACACCTACCGGCCCTCGTGGAGATCCAGTGCTTTCAGAGCAGTTGAAGGCCGATATTAACAACCTCATGTTATTGTGTGATAAACATCACCGTCTGATCGATATTGAGGATGTTGATGGTCATCCTGTTGCCAGACTCCAACAGATGAAGCGCAAGCATGAAGACCGTATCGAGTTGTTGACATCTATTATGCCGGATAAACGGAGTCACGTGGTTCTGTATGGGGCCAATATCGGCAGGCACACAGCGCCTCTTAGTTGGAGGAAGGCAGCAGAAGCTATGGTGCCCGAGTTCTATCCCGCAGAGGCGCGGGCGATCGAGTTAGGCTTGGGTAATAGTTCGTATCAGGATCATGAGTCTGAGTATTGGCTAATTGAACGAGAACATTTACATAGGCAGTTTAGTCAAAAAGTCAAAGGGCGCTTGCAGAAACAAGACATCAATCACATTTCGTTATTTGCACTGGCTCCACAACCACTTTTGATTGAGTTAGGGAGACTTCTTTCCGATATTCCGCTAGTCGAAGTATTTCAACTCCACCGTGAGCCGCAAAATTGGAAGTGGCAGAATGACTGCAACGGATCCGATTGTTTGCTGCACGAGCCGGCAACACGCTCCGGAGCAGCGGCGCTTAACATTTCCTTGAGTGGGACTATTGATGATTCTAGGATCCTTAGCGTTTTGGGTAACGACGCCAGTATATGGACTCTTACGATTGACAAGCCAGACAATGATTTTCTGAAGAGCAGGGAACAGTTGTTTCTCTTTCGGCAGGCAATGCGGCACGCTTTTGATGAAATCAAGTATATGCATGGTCAGAATACACGGCTTCATCTTTTCCCATGTGTTCCTGTTGCGGTTGCAGTTGAGATCGGGCGAGTGTGGATGCCGAAGGCAGACCTTCCTTTGCGCATTTATGACCAGAACCGAAAGAACGGTGGATTCACCGCAGCGTTTGATATAAGAGACTCTGAAGCAGGAGGACAGACCAATGACGGAAGAACTGAAGCATCAACTTAGCCGATTTCTTCGATATTTGGCAGAATCTCTTGATATTCCTGAACATCTGTACGAACGTGCGGAGCATAGTTATGAGTCTATTGGTAATTGGTTGGGAGGGGACGCATCCGCTGTTGCCAAGTACGAACCAAGTATTTATACTCAAGGTTCATTTCGGATTGGTACCGTGATTAAACCCACGACTGACCTTGATGAATACGATATAGATCTCGTGTGCGAGCTTAACTTGACCAAACAACAGGTTGCTCAGAAGCAGCTAAAGCGACTTGTTGGAAACGAGATCATAAGCTATGCGTGTGCGCATAGCATGAAGGCTCCCGTGCGGGAAGGTCGACGGTGCTGGACGTTAGATTATGCTGATAGTGCTCAATTTCACATAGATATCTTGCCTGCGATTCCGGATGAGGAGTCTTTCAGAACACTGTTGGAATCGCTAGAACTCTCATCTCCCTACCAAGATAGCACCATAGCTATCACTGACAAGAAGCATCCTAATTATGAACACGTGAGTGACGATTGGCTGCGTAGCAATCCAAAGGGGTACGCTGCTTGGTTTAAGGATCAGATGAGATTACGGTATGAGGCGCGACGCAAATTCCTTGCTGAATCACTTCGTGCCAGCGTTGAGGATATTCCGGAGTATCGAGTCAAAACGCCACTACAGCAAGTAGTTCAGCTTCTGAAACGACATCGCGATATGTTATTCGCCGATGATCAGGATGATAAGCCTATCTCCATCATAATCACAACTTTAGCCGCTCATAGCTATAATAACGAAGAAGATCTTCTGGAAGCTATGATCAGTATTGTAAATGGCATGCCTAAGCACATTCACGAAATAGACGGACGTCCTTTAATCCCTAATCCTGTAAACCCTGTTGAGAATTTTGCAGATAAGTGGCATGAGCACCCTGAGCGTGAAAGGAAGTTCAGAGATTGGCTTAGGCAGGTTAAGGTAGATCTCGACAGTGCGCTTCGAAGCGGTAATATCCAATTTGCGGCAATAACCCTTACTCCACGATTCGGGCACAGGGCCGTCAAAGAAGCCATGCAGCGGTTTCAGAAGTCGACTCCACAGAGCGAGAAGACTATCAGAGAGATATTTGAGCTATCTAATTGTTTCAATGTGCCGTGGCGTGAAAAACCACCATGGCGAATGGCTTTATCGTGTTCGGTCAGTGTGTCAGGCGAGTATACACAGAACAACCGGTCAAAGCAATTCTCAAGTGACTCACGTCCCTTGCCAAAGCATTGCGGCTTGCTTTTTACAGCTGGCACGAATGTTCCTGCTCCCTTTGAAGTTTACTGGCAGGTCGTCAATACCGGAGAAGAAGCGCAACGCGTCAACCAACTACGCGGAGAAATGATGCCTGCGAAGACTGCTGGAGAGTGTGGTTTGAAACATAGGGAAAGCACGTCGTATTCAGGTATGCATTGGATTGAATGTTTCATTGTGAAAAACGGTACGTGTGAAGCCCGGAGCGGAGAGTTTGTGGTTAATATCGAGTAGATACGTTTCCGCACGAATTTGGGTTTTTGGTAGTATTCCTTACCACAATTTGCTTTGCCAGAAGTATGCACTGCGTGGACTCTAGTTTCTGCGGAAATATCGATATCAGACTGAGTCACAATAGATGGGCTAACCAGTCACTGAACTCCTTCGTCCTAATGCTAAATTCCTTTAGGCGCAATTGTTACGCATGAATAGTCATTGGGTAGTAAATATCAGTAGACCTATGGTTGGCATAGTTGGGATCAACTATGGTCTCTAGGTATCGGGGGCTATCTGGTGCAAGAAGGTTTGGTGAACCAGTCGATGACTGAATGTGCTGAGCGATTCCATTTAGCCCAAAGGAGGAGTGTACAACAATGTCGAAGCATGCACTGAGAAAGGACAGGTGGATTCCAAGGAACACCATATGGTCTACTGAAGAGCTTGTAAGAAAGCTGAAACGATGGTATGAAGATCGCTTGAGCGAACCGGAAATAGAGGCACTGTACCAGGCTGAACAGCGGACAGGCGTCCCACCTGGAAGACGCAGATTATGCCAATGGGAACTGGAACACGACGAGTATTACCCGATGTATGTAAGGGCTCGGCTAAGCGAAAGAGAAGACGCACCTGACGAGGCTTTAGAAATCTACATGGATATATTGAATAGATACATTCCAAGAGGAACTGTCTATTATGAGAGACCTACAATCATTTTGGAGCGTGCCGGGGAATATGACGACGCAATTCGAATATGCGACATGGCAATCAAGGCGATTCAAGCTCGTTTATTCAACGCCGACACGGAGCCTTTCGAGAAACGAAAGGTTCGATTAGAACGCAAACGCGTAAGCGGAGAGAACCAAAACGGTTAAAGAATTAGACTCGGTAGATACCTGATATCTTCTGATCCAAGCTAACTTGCAGTGGAGTGACTTCGTATCTCGTTAAGATCAGGCGCTTCTGTCTTATCCAGTACATAGCGACAAACCGTTCTGTTAGCCTACCAAGTATTGATTCAGCTTTATTCACTGTTTCCATACTTAGACATTATTGGCCTTTCTTAGAGGAGTCTTATTTGCTATGTAGAAGCAATTATCTATGGATGTAATATTGGGTACGTCCTAGGGTAAAGAGGGGATTAGGTGTGTCTACTAGGCGTAAGGTAAGGATTATTCGCCGTCATGTTATGATAAGGTCAGTATCCCTCAGTGATGATAGGCAGAGCAGGCTCCACATTTACAGCTTGTAACCCATGCTATGGCGACGTTGCTCGGTGTAGATCTATGAAGGTGATCAGCTAGTCAGTTCTGACATTGCCTTGCACGAAGAATTATCGCCATCAACACTAGGTTGCGTGTGACCTAGTACTCGTTGAACGTTCCGCATCGCTGCCGACAAGAAGTAAGTGTTTCACGTGCATCTTGATACGTATCTACATCTTTCTTTCACACTTCACATGCAGGAAGTGTCTGGCTTTCATGCAAGTGGACCGTGAGTGTCTTGATGGAGTGTATGAATTCAATAGTTCAGCTAATGCGTAATCAGTATGCATCAAGAGATGGTGTTTGATATGCTATGCTCGCATGTCCGCATTTCTTGGTGAACTAGGCACTGCTACAGATGATCGGGTTAGCAGAAGTGAGTAGATTTATGGAGGCTATGGTTCCAGAAGGAAGATTAGTGGAACCAACGATAACTTCTCAATGGTGCCAATACGGTGAAATTGTCTCGTCATCTGGATGTGAGGCATGAACAGTAGGAGGTATAAGTGATGCACGAAGGCGGTGGGTACTATCTCGGAGCTCGATACTACAAATGTGATCTTCATATGCATACGCCTGCGGATGCCCAAAGCTGGCGTGAGGCGTCAACTCGCGTAACATGTGACACTTCCGATGAGCGCAGAGCCAAAATTGCAAGGCAATACCTGAGCCGCTGTCATGTAGTCGGCCTTGAAATGATTGGGATTACTGACCACAACTTCGCTCCCACACCACAGAAATCGTTCATCAACGACCTCAGGAAAGCAAATGACGAGGTGGCAAGGGAACTAGGCCGCGCACCACTTATCATCCTTCCGGGATTCGAGATTGAGGCAAATGTAGGGAAGGGTTGCCATGTTCTGTGTCTCTTTCCTGAGGGGACAGATCTGCATCTTATTGAAAGCAGGTTAACTAGTTGTGGATTGCCATGGGACTCTCGCTTTGACACAAAGGGTAGGCCCAAGCAATCTAAGGCGTGCCTTGCCGATATCATTGAAGTTGTGCAGAAAGCTAGGGACCACGCAGGGTTGGTCATATGCGCACATCCACTCACTGGAAAGGGCATACTCGCAGACGAAAACTTAGAGATGTGGCTGCAGCAGGAAGAGTTTAAGAATCCAGATTTGCTTTGTATTGAAGTGCCTAGACCTGTTGATGAACTTTCTGACGGAATTAGAAAGCTCATCATTGGCGGCGATGAGTGTTCTCCAGAATGGCGTCGTGGTATCGGTGATGGCGAAAGGCCGATCGCTTATGTATGCTCGTCTGATTGCCATCGACTCGAACCCACTGAAGAAGATCCAAGTAATTACATTGGATTTCGACACACATGGGTTAAAATGTCTGACCCTGGCATAGAAGCTCTTAGACAGGCATTTCTCGACCGGGCGTCCAGGATAAGAGTGGGAGCAGATAATCCTGAGGACGGCTATGAGCATCCACGGATTACTCGTGTAGAGGTCACTGGCGCAACATTCTACAAAGCGGAGCCAATCTGCTTTAGTCCCAACTTGAACTGTATTATTGGATCTAGAGGCTCCGGGAAGTCAACATTAGTCGACTACATACGTCTTGCCTTAGGCCGCTTGCGTGACGATGATCTGCCTCGTCGTCTGCGCGATGACATCATGGATCGCATTAACAACACATTAAATGATGACAGTGTGATCACCGTCGATTTTGAGACTTCCGGAGTACCCTATCGTGTGGAATATGAACATAAAGATGACGGCCAGTGGAAAATATCTCGCCTTGATACCGGAGAGCAAAATCCTGACTGGTCAATACGTATGCTTTTCCCAATTAGAGCTCTTTCACAACGCGAGATTGATGAATCTGTCGAACGTAGTGATCAAACGTTTCTAGCCAAACTGCTCGATGAATTCATAGTGAATACGCTTGAAGAGCTTAACCAACAGGAGACTGAACTGAGGAGCCAGATTGAAGCGCTTGAGTTACAAATTAGGACCAAGAAGGATGCGCAACAGCGTCGCGCCGGGCTAGTCACGAACCAAGCAGAAATACAGGGCCGCATTACCCGGCTTGATGCAGTAAGAAAGCCACTGGAACGGTGGACTAGTGTTGATGAGTGTAGCAACTATCTTAAGGCATTACTTCAAGGCTGTGATGATTTTGTCGGCGAAGCAAAAAATCATGCAAACATGTCTTATGAGAACCTTGCAGCTATTGCTTCTCGTATTCCGGAGAATGCAGAGACCTTGTTTTCATCTAATGACGTGACTGACCCCACAGAAGTTGACCCGGGTGGAGCGGATGGCCATGCCGTAATGAAGAAGATCTCGGCGATCGTATCTGAGGCCCATACCATTGTTCAACATGCACTCGGTGAATATCAGCAGGCTATTAACGATACAATCAAGGCGTTTGAGCGCGCAACTTGTGGAGAGTCTGGACCCCTTAAATCGTTGCTCGAAGCAAGATGGAATCCCTTATATACTGAGGAAGTAGCAGAGTATGAAAGGCTCAGCAAGTCATTGGAAGAAACCGGTGACGATCCAGAAGAATACCTTTCACTGAAGGATCAGCTAAAGACAATTCTGGCCTCCCTCAAACAACTTGACGTGGAAAGCCAAGAGATTGATGAATTAGAACGGAAACGTGAAAAGAGCTTGACTGAATTGCGAAAAGTGTGGCACCAACAAACTGAGGCAAGGAGACATAAAGCGCAGGAGCTAATGGAGCGACTTCGCCCTGGACCTGATGCGAAACCACTTGTAAGGATCGAAATTACCCATCAAGAAGACAGGAAAAGCATCCTTCACAATTGGTCGAGTAGGCTAAAAGACAGACGTCGTGTCAACGAGAATGACATCATGACTTTGATTGACTTTGTCCAGCAGCAGCCAGTTGAGAGTGGAGCCACCGAAGTGCCCCCCATTGTCAAGACACGATCTTAGAAATTATCCGAATAACTCCTTTCATTAGGCTGCAGGTTTTTGTGCATGCCTCTCTCGGAAGGTGTGGGGTGCGAGCCCTCCCAGCGAAGCATGCGGCCGAATTATGTTGTAATCATGTATATAGTGGTTGACGCCGGCA
>DUTM01000118.1 GCA_012842085.1 Mycobacteriales bacterium
GAGTGGCCTGACGATGCTTATTGTAATCGTCAATAAAATCTGGAATGAGCTGAGGGGTGAAAATAAGTGACTGCCTTACTAGTCGTTTTAGCGTTTGCATTCATGCTTGTCATAGGTACGCCAATTGCTTTCGTTCTTGGCTTGGCCGGTGTCATTGCACTGGTCGGAAGCAGCGGCGGAAGCCTTTTGATGTTAGTGCCTCAGCAGATATTCTCCGGAATGAATTCGTTTGTGCTGATGGCAATACCGTTCTTCATCCTCGCAGGAGAGCTAATGAACGCAGCGGGGATAACCAGCAAAATCGTAAATCTTTCCAATGCTCTTGTAGGGCGCATGAAGGGTGGTCTGGGCCATGTCAATATAGTGGCTAACGTGATCTTCGCCACTATGTCAGGTGCAGCGGTAGCAGCAGTTGCCGGGCTTGGAACTATCCTTATTCCATCTATGGAGCAATCCGGATACGACAAGTCTTATGCTTGTGCACTTACAGCATCTGCGTCAGTAATCGGCCCAACTATTCCACCGAGTATTCCTATGGTGGTTTGCGCATCCACGGCAGGCATTTCAGTTGCAGCAATGTTTGCAGGCGGCATATTCCCAGGGTTGCTTCTGGGAGGCTTAATGATGGCTGTCAACGGAATCATCTCGGCCCGTAGGGGCTACCAATTGCAAGGGCAGTCTTATACCGGCACCAAGGTAGAAGTAATAAAGGACGGCCTCATTGCATTAGGTATGCCCGCTATTATCATATTGGGAATACTGGGAGGAGTCTTCACAGCTACAGAGGCTGCCGCAGTCGCAGTCGCTTACGCGGTCATAATCGGGAAATTCGTCTTCAAAACCCTTGATGCCAAGGTCCTTTGGCAAGTGTTTAAGAACGCTGTGAGCAAGACAGGAGTATCGTTGCTTCTGGTATCAATGGGTGGAATCTTAAGCTGGGTGATGGCGTCTGAGCAGGTGCCTGCGAAAATGGCTAATGTCATTCTAAGCATCGGAGGCAGCCAGGTGGTATTCATGCTTCTTAGCATCATTCTTCTACTGATAATCGGGTGCTTCATGGACTTGACGGCGTCTCTGATAATGCTTACGCCCATTCTTCTGCCCATTGCGGTGCAACTGGGCATTAATCCTGTGCACTACGCGTTAGTGATGGTTGTTGCGCTTAATGTCGGACTAATCACACCTCCTGTAGGAGCAGTCTTGTTTGTGACGTGTGCTGTGGCGCGCGAGAAGTTTGAGAATATCGTGGGAGAGATCTGGCCGTTTCTCGCATGTCATGCCATCGCCCTTGCGATAATTGCGTTTGCGCCAAAACTGACGCTTGCCATTCCCAAGTTTCTTGGCTTGGTGCAATGAGAAACCAAACACGAATAGGTAGATGAAAAGAGGGAATAGGATATGAGAATTGACAGAGTTGATGTAATTCATACAGCCATTCCATTGAAGAGCAGCTTCAGGACGAGCTTTGGGGCGATATCCGCCCAGCATTCAGTTGTGACAAAAGTCTATTCAGAAGGACTGGTCGCATACGGTGAGGCATGTCCGTTTCTCGCTCCAATCTATAGCTACGAGTGCGTGGGATCTGTCCAGACAGTCTTGGGGAGCTTCATAATCCCGTCTGTGCTTGGCAAAGAGATTGACGGTGCCGGAGACTTCATGGAGAAGGTCAGCTTCATAAAGGGAAATAACCATGCCAAAGCGGCGCTGGAAAGCGCAATATGGGGGCTTCAGGCGAAGGCTGAAAAGAGACCGTTGTGGCAGGTTCTCGGGGGAACCAATCCCAAAGTGGACGTAGGCGTAAGCATCGGTATGCAGCCAAGCACCTCCGCTTTGCTCAAGAAGATCGAGGGCTATCTCAACGAGGGATACCGTCGCATAAAGATTAAGATCGAACCCGGTGAAGACCTTGAGCTGATAAAGACGGTCCGAAAAGAGTTTCCGGACATTGTTTTCATGGTGGACGCTAACTCTTCATACAAGCCGACTGACATAGACTTCTTGAAGAAACTCGATGATTTTAACCTTCTAATGATAGAGCAACCCCTCGGAGAGGACGATATTGTTGACCACGCAGGGCTGCAAAAGGAAGTCAAGACACCTATATGCCTGGATGAGAGCATTCACACAGTAGACGATGCTCGCAAGGCCATACAACTAGGAAGCTGCCGTATTATCAATATCAAATACGGGCGCGTAGGAGGCCTGTTGAATTCCATTAGGATCCACGATCTATGCAAGAAAGCAGGGGTCGGTAACTGGATCGGCGGAATGATTGAAACCGGCATA
>DUTM01000017.1 GCA_012842085.1 Mycobacteriales bacterium
CATACCCATATCTGCGAAAACCCTTGATATATAAGGGTTCTCAGCTCTCTCAATCTTTTACCCTTGACATCAATGTCACGCACTCCACATGTGTCATCACTACTATGGGAACATGATTTATTTACATGGTTACTAGTATAGGAAGACAATTCAGCAAAGTCTTTCCCTATTATTATATTTTTAGAACTAGCATTTTTCCTTGGTGTTTTAAATTTTTCACCATTTAAATTATCCTTTAAACCAGTCTTATATACAAAGGTAAGCTTATATGGATCTACATTCCCGTTTTTATCTATTTCTCCAACAATTACCTTTTCCACTATACTTTCAAATACATACCTATCAAAGTCTTTTAGGACTTCCTTTCTTTCCAATATGGATTTAAAGGTCTTCATCCTGCTTTTTATTTCATTATTGTTTTCTAGGCTATATTCTAAGGCTTCTTTTTCCTTATTCTTTTCTGAATACTTCTTCTGAAGATCTATATACTTTTCTTCATATAGATCTTCCTCTATTTTTTCTTCTATTCTTAAATCTACTAAGAAATTTTGCTTGTTTAAAAGGTGAGTTATTTCCCTTTCTAGTTTCTTAATAGATTTCTCAAGACTTTTATCATTTAAGCTAGCTTCAACTAACTCTAGAAAGCTACTTACAATATCTTTATTATTTGATGTAAGCTGTCTATAGCTCTCTAAGAAAGCTTTCTCTATTACTATTTCCTCTATACCCTTAGAATTAGGACAAAAATTTTTCCCCTTCTTAGTCCCTCTTACACATTGCCAAATAGTCTTCTTATATTGGGAATTACTATGCCAGGACCTTCTAGATAAATTTGAGCCACAGAAGCCACATTTTAATAGGCAGGAAAAAGCATATTCCCTACTGAATTTGTCTCTTTTTCCATTCTTTGAGCCTACAGTATTTCTATTCTTAGCCCTTCTAAGTCTAATAGCTTGTGCTTTATCAAAGTCCTCTTCACTTACAATCCCTTTATGGTGGTCTTTTATATAAAACTTATCTTCTTCACCAAAGTTTTCTAGTCTTCTTTTAGTAATAGGATCTAGGGTAAAGGTCTTTCCCATTAAAAGATCTCCTTTGTATTTTTCGTTTTTTATAATTCCCAGTACAGTAGTTGCTGACCACTTACTAGAGCCTCTAGGAGATCTGTAGCCAAGGTTTTCTAACTCCCTGCATATTACACTTCCCCCTGCCCCTTCTAAGTATCTCCTGAAGATATATCTTACTATTTCAGCCTCATCTTCATTTATAGATATGGTTTTATTTTCTTTATCATAATCATAACCTAAACACCCATGAAAACCAACTAATTCTCCTCTTTGCATTTTCATCTTCAAACCTTTTTTTACATTAGCAGAAATATTTTCTACCTCTTGTTGGGCAACCGAACTAAGTATGACTAAAAGCAATTCTCCATCCATGGTTAATGTATTAATATTTTCCTCTTCAAAAAATACTGCTACATTCATTTCTTTTAAGCGTCTCACATACTTCAATGTATCTAAAGTATTCCTAGCAAATCTGGATATAGACTTGGTGATAATCATATCTATATCTCCATTCATACAATCATTTATTAGCCTTTGGAAATCAAGTCTTTTATCTACTTGAGTGCCGGTAATAGCTTCATCAGCATAAATTCCAGCCATGGTCCAGTCAGAATTTTCATTGATTAAATCTGTATAGTATTTTACTTGAGAGTGATAGCTCTGAAGCTGATCTTCACTATCAGTACTTACCCTACAATAAGCTGCAACTCTTTTTAATTTTATCTCTAGACCATTTCTTCCGCCGCCTAAAAGGCCTTCACCTTTTATTATTTCTACCTTCTTCATAATCTCACCTCATTTTTGTATTTCTCTATACAATCCTATTTTACCGCGACTAGTTAAATTTAGCAGGTCAAATCTGAAGAAATCTTATATTTTTCCATAAGAAGTTTTTTAATCTTAAAGTACTCTTGCTTGTTTATTAGCTTTTCACTTAATAATTGCCTGAGCATGGCAAGCTGGATGCTATATTCTAAAACTTGATCCCCCATCCTTTTCCTCTCCTTTTCTTTCTTTTCACTCTTTTTATTTAGAGAGAAATATTTTCCCCCTTATATATAAAAGTGAAAATATGAGCCTCTTGATTCGCTTTTTTGAAAAAGAAATCTAGGAAAGGAAAAATGAAAGCTTGCTATATCAAGGGTTATGAGATATGAAATTATGATACCTGCCTTATTTGAGGACTTTAGAAATCCTAAGTTACAGTTACAAATCTTTCTATGATAATATTATGAAAAAATAATCTAAAGAAAATCTAGGGTGAAATTCATAAAACCTTAATAGCAAGCACAGTAAGTGTAGACACACTTACAAGAAAATAGAAGAAGCCAGCCTTTTTTAGACTTGCTTCTTCTACCCAATTTTCTACTTGTTCTTATCAGAATGATTTAGGGGTTCCCCCTAAGACCCTGTTAAAATTAAATATTTTTTTATAATTACCATAGATATGTCTACTCAAAAATACGAGTTGGGTTAGGCATCCTCTCGCTAAAAACCATAAGATTTTTGTTTTTTTAAATGATTAAATACAAAACATAAAGACCATCAATTACTTTCTTGATCAAATTATAATGTTATTTTAAACTATACTGTCCATCCACTTCCTTATCTTGCATTCTACCTTTTCTGTATCAAAACTACCATCCATTCCATCTTTTGTGATTATAAGATTTCCCTTGTTCTCTGATATACCATACTCTTGATAATATGCTTTCTTATTCTCCCACTTCTTCATATAAGAGTAGTCATTGGTCATTCCCAAATGCTCAAGGTAAGAGAGCTTTCCCTTATACCTCAGTGTAAAATCTGGTATAAAAGATCTTTCTCCAAGAACAAGATCTTCTTCATATTTGTATTCAACACCCATCTTATCTAGTAAGTTAGCAACAATAACCTCCGACTTAGATCTTACCATCTCGCCTCTCAAGGTTCTGTGTATTAAATTTTTCTCGAAATATTTTTTTTGGTTATTTTTTTCAATTTGGACTATATTAGGCTTTTCAAACAAATCTGTAAACCTTTGCTTAGTATCAGAATACCAGTCATAGGAATATAACAAAAGATCTTCTATTGATAAATCACTCAAAATTATCAAACTATCTTCCTGTCTTGAAAAAGCTGTGTATAGTAACTCCTTGCTTATGAAAGAACTTTTACCATTAATAATCACAATGGTCTGTCCAAAAGAAGATCCCTGAGATTTATGAATAGTTAAGGCATAGGCTAGTTCTAATTTTGAATCTGCATTTTCCCCTCCAAAATCCTGCTTTCTATATGAGAAAACTTTGGTTCCAAATGATGAGAAACGAAATTTATACCAATCTTTATTTTTATCACTTTTCCCATAATGTCCGGGATAGCTAACCATTATACCTATTTCACCATTTGCTATATATTCCCTGCCTGCCCCATTATCCCAATAATCTCTCTCCCCATTAACATTTGAAATTATCTTGTCACCAAAAACAATATTTTGTATAGATTGAGGCTTGTTTTTGCTCCAAGGATATTTATTCCAACTATCAACAATATCTTGCCTATATTTATTATGAATTTTCTCATTGAAATAGTAGCTGCCTACACCAAGAAATCTAGTTGGTGTTAAAATTTGCCAGTTCTCTATATCATTGCTATTAGGGTAATTAGTATACTTATTAATTTCTGCTCCTAAACTTTTATTAAAACTATCTATATCATCTAAATCTTTCATTCCAGTTACATCAGTTAAATTTTCAAAGAATAATTTTTCCAGTTGATTTACATCTTCATATTTTATGAATTTCAATCTACCATCCAAGCTATTATTTTTAATTCTATGAATTACATCTTTATCAGTTAAATCTAAATTTGAAAAAATCTGAGCGAAAGATACATCGTCCCCGCCTGCGCCCTGCCTCATTTCTGTAGTCAAAATTCCTATCTTATTTTTGTGATAATTTTCCATGTAGCTTATAAGATCAACAAAGGGTCTTCCCCCACCAATTGGTGGTAATTGATTAGGATCCCCTGTAAAGATAATTCTTTCCGCATGTGAATCAATCAACTTTAAAACACCAGCAAACATTACCTCAGTCAACATAGAGCATTCGTCTATAATTATAGTCTTAGCTATACTTGTACTCGCCTTGTTAGGCAACTTGTAAGACATGGTTGTCCAACTAAAACCACCTGACCTTACTAAAAATTGGGCAACTGTCATAAAGTCAGCTTCAGCTCCAGCTTCTCTAAAATGATTTTCTAATTGAACCCTTGACTTTCCTGTAGGAGTTAAGGCCAAAACTCCACCTTCTCTTATTCCCTTGGAAGATGCAAATAAACTTAAGGCTGTAGTTTTTCCTGTTCCTGCCCTACCTAAAAGAATTGATATTCTTGAAGCTTCCATAATTTTTAAAGCATCAGCTTTTTCGGTTCTTGCTCTTTCATCCTTTTCTTCAATTCCTTTTTTTATAGGACCAAACTTATTATCAATAATTCCTCTCCAGTCCTCTTTGATAGGATAATCCTTATTTAAACCTGAATCTATCACATTAACAATCAAGTTTTTATAGTCTTCATATTCCACTAATTTAATATAGCCATTCTCTCTATCCACATATAGATCTCCTTCTTCTAGAAAATCTAAAAGTGCCTGGATTTTTTCCAATTCAAAGTCTGTTTTTTGATCCAAAGGAAGATCATTTATTTCTTCAATTATCCTTTCAAAGGTCAATAATGTATGACCAGAATTTAATGCTATACTTAACACATAAGTAACCATAGCCCTAAATCTACGCTTATCTCCCGCGGTTCTCATTTTAGATGGTTTTTTTAGAGGATATTTATTATCAACTAAAGGATTGACAAACATAGCATTATCTATTTGAGATATACTTATCTGGATTGTTTCCTTTTCCTTACGAGTTAACTCATAAAGCAAATAAGGGTTATCCAAAATCTTTTCACCCAATTGTTCTCTTCTGGACCAGGCAAAATTAGCCTGATCTCTAGAAAGGTTCATCCTAGCTAATAGCTCAAAATAGTCTAACTTGTTTTTATTTTGCAAAAGCCCTAAAAATTCGTCTTCTTTTTCAGCCAAGCTATTATCTAAATTATCTATTCCGATTTCCTTATCCCCAGTAAAATATAGTTTTAATTCTTCCGTTAAAGGATTTTCATCAGTATTTATATATTTTGCTATATCAAAACCATAAGACAAACCTAGTGCAGATAAAGCAGAACCTAATCCCGGATAGATTCCTCTTTGGTTCCAAACATTTTTAAGTTCTCTATCAACATATTCTAATTGGCGATTTATCCAATCTAAACTCAGATTCTTCAGCTTAAGTGGAACTATATTTTTCAAGGCTCTTTTTGCTTGATTAAGTAAATCTATTACTGCATCGTAGCTTACCCATTCTGTTGCATATGAGAATTCATCTCTAAATCCAGCTGGCTCAAAAATAGTGACTGTAGAAACATCAAATTCAGGATTAGATTTTAAATAATCATATATCTCGTGGTAGGGCATTAAAAATCCATTTTCTCCATCCTTTCTGATGGAATGCCCTGCATTTGTTTCCCAAATGTAGTTATACTCGTCTCTAGTCCCATCAGTATCATACTTCTGTAAAGTAACTTTTCCAGTTAAATTTCCTATACCTGCTATTACCCTTCGATTGTCTTCTATAAATGGGACCTGCTTATAATAGGGAAATATTAAGGATTTATTAGGGACAATTCCTGAAAAAAAGTAATCAAAAATACCCTTTTGGGAAGGACCATGCGATACCCATGCTGAAGACCAGTTAAGCATTAATTCTGTCTTATCCAAATCAAAGTAAAAATTATGATGCTTATGTTTTTCAATTGTATTATCCTTTCTGGTCCAGGCAAAGGGTCTTAAAAGAAAACTATAAGGTTCCAGCACAAGTTCCGTTTCACAATAGTGCTTAAATTTTTCATTGTTTTTCCTATAAGGGTGATTGATATTAACGCTGATTTCCCTATTAGACATAAATGCCGCATTTTCAGTTACCCAGCTTTTTATATTTTCTCTATCTAAATCTAGATAACTAACCCCTTTATTCTTTTCCTCAAAATCCCAGTCCCTAGCAGAAGCAATATTAGCAATTATTTGTGCTGCCACATTATATCTAGGATTATTATCAATTCTTCCAGTATAATCGTTATCTTTCCATGGTATCCTTGTGGAATAATGCTGAATAAATTTATCATTCTCTACATTGACTTTTTTCATCCTAATCCCCCCAGTATGATTGTTGGAAAATAAAACATTAATCTCGCTTAAATTCATATTACTTTACTATGTTTAACAAAGATTGATAGTCAGTTACATGGTCATACCTTAGGTTATCCGTAGAAATATTATTAAAGAGATTCCTAGCACAATCAATTTTAGCCTTCTCTATATTCCTTAACTCCATAGAATCTAGACTACCCTTTGTTTCCGCTATGAAATAAATATGCTTGACTGATCCTTCCTTAAAAGCTATGGCCCAGTCAGGAGTATAGTTGCCTACAGGAGTTGGAATTGCAAATCCTTTAGGTAATTTGGCATAAACAACAACTTCATCAGCCCTATCTATAGATTTAGCAAATCTTGACTCTACACTATCTTCTGAAATCCCATCAACAAAGACATAATCCTGAACATGTTTATTGGTCTTTAGGGCATTTTTAATATTCTTATTTTTAGATCCTGCAGTAAAAATACTACTATCATACTTGTTCTCAGTACGATTATAAGTAATATGGTCTACCACCATAGTAGCCTTTTGGCTATTAATAAGTCTAGTAACCTTTGTTATAAATTCTTCAGGATTATCCTTAAACATCTGGAAGGTTCTTTCCTCTATTCCCTTTAAAATCTTAACTATAGTCCCCCTAGTAAGTACAGTTTCTTCTGCAATTTTTCCTACCAGATCGTACTCTACCTGGCTTATACTAGCATGATCTAAGACTTGAGTCTTTGTCTCTAAAACCTCAAAACTATCTAGCCTATCCAAAGCATGTTCATCTATCTTTTCATACTGAATACCTTGTGAGATAGTATATTGTAGTTTTGAGACCTTTAAATTATCATCGATATACTTAATAGACTTATCTACTAATTCCTCACTATCAAACTTTACCTTGTAACTATATTTATTATTTATTAAGTTCCATAGACTTTGGAATTCCTTCTTGTAAAAATTATCATTTAATTCATTTTCCATTAGTTTTGTCTCGTGGTCATTTTTAATCATCTTATCAAGGACACTTTCATCAAAGATAGCCTGAACTAGATAGTGAATTCCTTCTTCCATTTCCTTTAAATCTTCTGGTACAGGAAGTAATTCATCATTTTCTAAATCCTTATGATATTTGTCTGTCACTTCAAAATCATTATTTATATAGTCACTTCTTATAAGATAGAATACTATATCACTAGCTTCCTTATCAGTAATTTCCCTAGAGCCCTCTTCAGTCTCAACAATTTTTCCAAAGAAATATTCCCTAGTAGCTTTTGTAGGCCTATCGTAAAGATTATCTTTTATATCCTTCTGCAAATCTCTTACAAACTGAGAATAGGAATCTGAAGCTATTACTGTTAGGATATTCATATCATGAACTAATTCTCCTAAGCTTTCTTTATCCATCCTATCCCCATTTTGATTTACACAAAGCCTTAGTCCACGACCAACTTCTTGTCTCTTGGCAATTTGGGAGTCGCTATGCTTGAGGGTACAAATCTGGAAGACATTTGGATTATCCCAACCTTCCCTTAGTGCTGAGTGAGAAAAGATAAACCTAACAGGTTCTTGGAAAGAAAGTAGCCTTTCCTTATTCTTCAAAATCAAATCATAGGCTGAAATATCATCTGATGAATCTTGACCACTTTTTATTTTACTATCTATGGCTTTGCCTTTTTTATCAATGGAAAAATATCCTGTATGTGTTTCCTCCACCCCAATAGAATCTAAGTATTGTAAATAATCCTTATCTAATATGGTCCTATAGGTTTGTAAGAGATCCATATATTCTTCTTGAAAAACCTGTCCGTACTCTCCAAGTATTTCATTATCATCTTCATTATATTGCCTATATTTAGCAACCTCGTCTATAAAGAAAAGAGATAGGGTTTTTATCCCTTGCTTGTAGAGGCTAGCTTCCTTTTCAAAATGAGATTTAATAGTTTCCCTAATCTGAATCCTCCTCATATCCTTTTCAGATATATCTCCAACAACATCTCCCTTCCTGATTACTTCACCATTAGTAAAGCTTACTGAATCAGTAATTGGATTTATACTGCTCACTGTATAACCCTTGTACTGTTCCATTTCTTTGGATAAATGAAAAAGATTATCCCCTTCTTCAACCAGTCTTGCTTCTCTATTAATAGATTGCTTGTACTTAATTTCAAGATGAAGCCTTGCCTTAGGTGGTTTATTTGGAGATAGGATAATTTCATCTAAATAAAGATATTCATCAGTTCCTCTAAAATTCTTTAACTCGAAGCCCTTAACTGCAATTCTTTTTACAAGTTTTTTGTTGTAAGCGTCCAAGGCATCTAATACATAAATTAAATTATGTTCTGTTCTATGAGTAGCAGAGTAATTCAAAGAAAATAAAGGATTAAAGTTCTTTAGAGCATCCTGGGTAGCCTGGCCACCCATTTTTTGTGGCTCATCTAATATAAGGATAGGATTATTGGCTGCTATGACATCTATAGGTCTTCTAGATCCAAAATTATCTCTTTTAGAATAAATAATTCTAGCATCCTTACTTCTTCCTCCTTCTTTCATAGAAGTATTGAAGGCTTGAGTATTGATTATCATAGCATATATATCTCCGCTGGAAGAAAATTGATCTATGGCAGTTAAATCACTACTATCATAGATAAAGTTCCTAATCTTCTTACCATATTGTTCCATAAAGTGATCTTCTGTCATATCAAAAGATTTTTTAATACCCTCCCTTATAGCTATACTAGGCACAACAATTATAAATTTAGTCCATCCATATCTTTTATTTAATTCAAACATGGTCTTTATAAAAACATAGGTCTTGCCTGTACCTGTTTCCATTTCTATATCAAAGGCTGGCCTTCCCTGAGACCTTACCAAGGTTGATGATTGCTTTATATTGTTTTTCTTCTGTATTTTCCTCACATTGTCAAGAATTGTTCCATCATCTATCATTAGTTCCTGATTTTTAAAACCTTGATTATCTAAAGATTCAAATTTTCCTTCTTCAGTTAGTTTCATTTGTATATTAGAATCCTTCAAACGTCCTAAATCACGAATATAGGACAGTGGTTCTACCTTAGGTTGACCTTCAAATATACGGACAGTAGACTCTACTGCCTCTGTTTGATAATCTTGAACCTTAAACTTAAATCTCATTTAAATCACCTTTCTTATAGTGGTTGGGGAATAAGTATCAAATATCTGTTCAAAATTAGCTAATGTGCTATCTGACATCTTCCCTTCTGAGAACACTGCATAATAGGGTTGCTTTTTAGCTATAGACTCTACAGTCCCCTCAGATATTTCTTCATCAAAACATGATATTAAGAAACCATCTTCCACTATTAAAACTTTATTATCACTGATTTTTTCCTTTTCAATTTTAGATGATAAGTCTATACCTAAACTCAGCATAACTTGGAACAAAAGATCTTCTTCATTTCTATCTTCTTTTATATTAGATTCCATTTTATCTAAAAAACTCTGACTATATACTTCTGGTTTATAATAAACATCTTTCATATTGGATGAGTCCACTCTTAAGACCCTAAAACCATCATCAAATTTGCTATCAGGATAATCTTCCTTGATTTTCTTTCCAGCCCTTCTTATTCTTTCTTTTCCTATTTCACAAATGGTTTCAAACTTATCATTATCTGTTTTTTCAGGGAGTTGTACCATTATATATTTTCTGTTACCATTATCTTTAGCATTAAGCTCCATTGCTGCATGAGCTGTGGTTGCTGAACCAGAGAAAAAATCTAGGATTATAGAATCCTTCATATCTAACATTGATATTAAATATGATATTAAACTGGATGGTTTTGGATATAAGTTTTCTGAAAAGTTTATTGTAAATAAATTATCTAATTCATCTGAAGCGTTAACATTTGTCCCTACTCCAAAACTTTTATCTATTATATTCCAAGGTTTTTCTGGATCATATTCTTCCTTATCATACGATGGAGAAAATGCCTTAGTTTTAATATATAATTTTGTCCCATTTTTTACTTGCTCATTTAGATAATTTTGATTCCATTTAAATTTACCCTTTAAGATTACATCTGTTGTAAACTTACCATCTTTTATTTCTATATCATTCATTAGTTCAATATCGTAACTTTTCGTTCCATATTTGCCACTTTTAAATTTTTGATCCTGCATAGAAGTTTCCGTATACTCATGTGGAAACTGTAATATCCCTACGTTATTAGATTGGTTCATTAAACCATTAGTGCTCTTACTGTATTTTATAAGTCCTTCTAATTTACCACAATTTTGTTTTTCATAAGCCAGTATATATTCCACACTCTTCTTAGTTTTATATGATAAGTTTGGTGGAGTAGATGTTTTTTGCCAACAAAATATTTCAACAAATTTACTTTCCCCAAAAACCTCATCACACATTTTTTTTAGGTTAGATACTTCATGGTCGTCTATGCTAATAAATATAATTCCATCATCAGATAATAAATCTCTAGCAAGTTTCAGTCTTGGATACATCATATTAAGCCAATCTGTGTGAAACCTTCCATTAGAATCTGTATTTTTAAATAGTCTATTACCTTCTTCATCAAAGTCTCCACTTACTTCTTTGTAGTCTTCCATCTTTTGAGCAAAATCATCTTCATAGACAAAATCATTGCCTGTGTTATAAGGAGGGTCTATATATATCATTTTGACCTTGCCTAGATAGGTTTCTCTTAAAAGTTTTAAGACATCTAGGTTGTCTCCTTCTATGTATAGGTTTTCTGTTTCGTCAAAATTAAGACTATCTTCCCTGATTGGCCTCAGAGTTTTATTGATAGGAGCATTAGCAAGTAGCATGGACTTTCTTTTGTCTGGCCAAGTGAATTCATATCTTTCTTCTCTTCCCTCTATTACATGTTCTCCTATTTCCTGTCTTAAAACATCTGCATCTATGGCCCTGTCTATAATATCATTGCCTTCTTCATCCTGACCTAGTATAGTTTCTGTTATAGCATTGGGAAAAAGTTCTGCCAGCTTTATAAATTTATCTTTAGCCAGGTTTTTAGTTTCCAAATTCAATTTTTCCACCTATAATTCCTCCAATTCTTTTTCTAGTTTTTTCATCTTTTTATACATTTCAAAACTTTTTTTAGGTTGACTTTCTCTTCTAGCTTGCTTATCAAGCTTTTTTATTTCTTTTAATAGCTTCTTTCTTTCTTCTTCTATTTCTATCTGTTCATGCAGATTTCTGTCTTCTTCTATTTCGTAGCCGGATATGGCCAATACAAGATTTTCCCAAATAGTATCTAAGTTTAAACCTTCAACTTTTATTTGAAGATTATCTATAGCCTGATAGTCTGTCTGAAATAGTTTACCTTCATAGATGGCCAGCTTTCCTTTTTCCTCATAGGCCAACAAAAATAAAATATTTTGTTCAAAAAACTTAGATAAAATAGAGATATTAGCTAGATTTATATTTTCTTTTTTTAGATCCACTTTTAAAACAAAAATATTCTTAACATTTTTTCCCTCTTCTATATTTAAGGAATAGGGGGATATTTCATTTGTTATGGTAATCCTAGCTATATCTTCATTGAAGCTAGCTTTTCTTTTGCCTGTAAATTCTTTTTGATATTTTTCAAAAATTAATTTCTTAGGTATTATTCTTCTAATTTTAGTAGTTTCTGCTAAGCCAAGCACTTTATCACCTACTTTATAACTAAAAATGAAATCAATTCAAAGTCATCTAAACCATTAATTTTATCTGATATAAAACTCATGGATTTACCATTTAGAAAACTATCTAGATCCTTTTTCTCTTTAACAGCTACAATAGAGTCTATTGCATAGGAGAGTAATTCTGAATAAGCTCCCATTCTTTTACCATCCTTGGTTTCTTTATTAAAAGCTTTTGTTGGTTTTTTATCTATTTTTGTTTTTCCCCTGCATAAAAGTCTTATGGTGTCTAGCATGTCCTTTGGTTCTAGGTGATTAGTTATTATATCTCCAGAATCAGCAATATAGACCATATAGAAAGGATGGAGTCTGTTTTGATGGTTTTTGTTTACGTTATCATTTATATTTTTCAAGACAAATATAACTCCAGGCTCTATATCTAGTTGAGAAGAGGTTACACTATGGATTCCCATGGGGATTGCTTCTGGCTTTTTATATTTATCTAGATAGGATATAAGGTCCAATCTAAAGTCATTTAGACCTAAATCCATTATTGATATACCTCCACTTATATCTTCTAGATCTACAACTTCTTCCTTCAGTTTTTCCAGCTGAGCCCTTCTGTACTCTAGGTCACCTTTTTCCTCCTGGTTTATAAGGTCATCATCACCTGTTGAAGCCATAACCGATATTTTCATTCTAGTTTCTACTCTAGATTTTAAATTTATATATTCATCCAGATCCATGTCTGGCCAGAAGTTCACCAATTGTATCTGCTTATTCTTACTACCGATTCTATCAATCCGACCAAATCTTTGAATTATTCTTACTGGATTCCAGTGAATATCATAATTTATTAAATAATCACAATCTTGAAGGTTTTGCCCCTCTGAAATACAATCTGTGGCTATTAGTATATCTATTTCTCTATTTTCATCAGGGAAAAGAGTGTCTTTATCTTTTGAGATTGGTGAAAAGCAGGTTAATATCCTATTCATATCTGCTTTAAAGTTTTTTAGGGTAGTCCTACCATCCACACTTCCTGTTACCAAGGCTGAATTCAAGCCATGTTTTTCCAGCACATGGGATGATACATGTTGGTAGAGATATTCAGCTGTATCAGAAAAGGCTGTGAAAATTAATATTTTTCTATTACCTTGGTTTATGGGACTACTTATTTTATTATCAATCATTTTTATTAGTTTTTTTAATTTATTATCGTATTTTGGCTCTATATCTTCTATCATTGATGCAAGTAGTTCTAGGTACTCTGCATCCTTTTTTAACTCCCTATACCAGGACATGTAGTCCATATCTTCCAAGTCAATCTTTATCTTTCTACCTACTGTAAAATAGTCAGTATTTTGGTCATCAAAATCAAAACTATCCCCACTTTGAATTTCACTTAAATCTAAACTGGCATGTCCTTCAAAATTTTCAATAATTTCAATAGTGGAATCTATATAGTCTTTTATCTTTAAAAGTGTTAATTTGAAAGAATGAACAGAGGATTCTAATCTTTTTAATAGATTAATACTCATTAACTTTTGTACACCCTTTTCCCTCCCAGACTGGGTGAGATTTTCTCCCTTTATGCCTGTCCTATTTTCATATTTATCTAAGCGTGAAGGCAAAATATATAGGGATGGTGTGTAAATAGTAAGATTTAAGGATGTTAATATATCATATATGTCATTGTAATTTACTGCGCTTTTTAGGTCGGTTAACCCTTCCCTTATAGAAATTGGTTTTAATCTTTCTGGAAAGGATCCAATTTCTTTTGTATCATAATATCTTTCTATATGCTTCCTACTCCTAGCTATGGTTACATTGTCTAAAATTTTAAAGAAATCAAAATCTAGCATGCTTAAAAGTTTCTTGGTGGTTCTATTTGCTGGCTCAAAATCTGCCCATACATTAAAAGCTCTTTGGGCTGATTTAAATACATCATCTATGGTTTTTTCCATTTTAAGCTTTTCTTGTAACTTTCTACTCTCTCCCTCATAGGATAAGGCCAATTGATTCCTCAAGTCTAGAAATTTATTGTTTACAGGTGTAGCCGATAGCATTAAAACCTTTGTTTTTACCCCCTGCCTAATAACCTTATTTAGTAATCTCAAATACCTGTTTTCTCTTTTATCGTTCCCATCTCCGTATATTTGACCACCATTTCTAAAATTATGACTTTCATCAATAACTACCAAGTCATAGTTTCCCCAGTTGATCCTTTCTAAATCTATTCCATTAGATTCGCCTGTCTCCCTTGACAAATCAGTGTGGAAAAGCACATCATATCTTAATCTATCTTCATATAAAATATTGTTGACATAATTACCTTTATAGGTATTCCAATTTTCAGCTAGTTTTTTAGGGCATAAAACAAGTACTGATTTATTCCTGTTTTCATAATATTTAATAACTGCTAGAGCAGTAAAAGTTTTTCCTAATCCTACACTGTCAGCTAGTATGCAGCCATTATACTCTTCTAATTTATTGATTATTGCTAGGGTTGCATCTTCTTGAAAGTTATATAACATACTCCAAATTTTACTATCCTTAAATCCTGTAAGTTCATTTGGCAAGTTATCTTCTGATAAATCTTCTAAAAACTCATTGAATATATTATAAAGTATAAAGAAATATATTAGATCAGGACTATTTTCTTGATAAGCCGCACTTATATTAGCCATAACTTCTTCTGTAACATCTTCTAATTTTTCCTCATCATTCCAGACCTCTTCAAACATTTTTAAATAGATATCACTCATAGGACTTTCTGTTTTCTGTACTATGTTATAAATGTTGTTTCCTTTTTCTCTTCCTATGTCAGCTAGTGTAAATCCTTGCATTGGTGCATAACTGTATTGATTTTTACTGTTTTCTAAAGTTAAAAATCCTCCCATACTTCCTTTGGTACGATTAGATTTAAAAACTGCTTTTCTATTTATCCAATCTGCACACTCTTTAGCTATGGATTTCTGAGTAAGTTCATTTCTTAACTTCACCTCGAAATCTGTTCCGTATAACCCCTTCTCACGTGATAGTCTAGGTATGTAAAATTCTCTACTTTTCTTTTCCGCCATTTCCTCTATAAATGTAGGTTTGGTAAATATAAATCTAAATTCTTTTAGCTTTTCTAATTCTTCTTTTAATTCTTCATAAGCATATATAGAGAAGTAAGCTGAAGCCATTGATATTAAAGTTTTTTCCTCTATTTCTTTTTTAAAATCTTCATAAACCCTTTTATTTATATTATCAAAAACCTCCATGTTCTCCCTCCTATCAATGATTTATATTGCAAATATCACTTAATTGACAGTTCAAATATCTACATATTCTCACTAAAACATCTAGAGAAACATACTCGTCTTTTCCTAACTTTGATAGGGTAGAGCTACTAATACCTACAGCTTTGCTCATTTCTGTTTTCTTTAGCTCCCTATCAATTAGTAACTTCCACAAGGGTTTATATGTAACTCCCATTTCATCCCTTCTTTCCTTTATCAATATACTATAATCATACTATATTTGGTGCGACTTCTCAAACATATATTTTGCTTTGATAAAGACTTCTAAATAATAATTTAACTCAGAAAATAACCATATTCCCAAACTTAACCTAATACGGTAAACCACCGTTTCAGCTTTTGTATTACATGAAAATAAAAATTACTTTTACCTTCTCCCCTAATATCAATATAACTCCTCTCAATCTAACTATACTCTATATAATTAGGTTGTCTTTTTGACAAGTCTAGACTTTTCCTTTTTGCCATTCTAGAATTATCAAAATCACCATTCTAGACTTGTCCTTTTGATAAGTCTGAATCCATATATGGAAGAATCAGCAAGTTTTCTGATCCTTGCTGATTCTCATTTTTGTCCTTATTTTCTTGTGTCTCCACACTCTAGGTTAACAACTACTGAAACATTGAAATACTTTTTCAGCACCTTTTTCTTAAAATTATGCTCATCTTCTTGGAAAGCAAAATAGTCGTGAAAGAGCTTGAATCTCAGGATTTCTACGAAATTTCCCTTTGTAGTAACGCTATGCACTCCACATGCATAGTCCAGGGGAACATGTCTATAGGTCGGAGAGCTTTGATTTGCCAGTCGCTTTTTAAACGTTTGATGTCTCTAGCCAGA
>DUTM01000066.1 GCA_012842085.1 Mycobacteriales bacterium
GCCGACTGCTTTCTTGATTCTGTACCGCTCTGCTTCGAATTCCCTGACCAGTTCATCACCGGACAATCCCTTTGATACCAGATCCTTCAGTATTTCACTGGTCAGGGAATTCGAAGCAGAGCGGTACAGAATCAAGAAAGCAGTCGGCCGGTTACGCGAGGAAGCAGATAGAACTGCTGACGGTGTGCAGTCGGCCTCTCGCTTTGATGATATTTTCTACGAGGAGGACTGATAATGTATGACCTCTTTTTCAGTCCAGCGGCTGAGAGACCTGTAAAAAACTCAGGGAGAAACCACTCAAAGATGCCTATAGAGCTGCCTTTCTCGCGATCATGAAGGACCCCTACATCGGTACCCGGAAACGAGGCGATCTATCAGGAATATTGTGTGCATAACTTCCCATAGTACTTTATCTGAGTATGATCTGTATTTCTTTCCCCAGGGAACGGGCAACCTTAGTCATAAAGTCAAGAGATGGATTGTACTTTCCGCTTTCCAGGCGGCTGATATTTGACTTTTGAGTCCCGACGCGGAGCGCCAATTCTTCTTGGGTGATACTTTGACTTGTTCTTGCTTCGATGATTTGAGAAATCAAATCATAACGTGGCTTTAGCCTTTCGTACTCCGTTTGGAATTCCTTGTCTTGCATCAAGAGCTTTTTCACTTCGGAGAGCTTTACTCCTGCTTTACTCATCTTCACACCTTCTTTCATAATCTTCCTTATAACGCAGTGCCCGTTCAAGTTCTCTTCGAGGCGTCCTCTTAGTTTTCTTGGTGAAACCATGGAGCAACACGAAGGTTTTTCCCTGATATGCAAAGTACATTATTCTGCTGATGCTCGATGCAAATCTAACTCTCAGTTCAAAAATCCCCTTGTATCGCGCACCTTTTATCGGCTTTACATAAGGCTCTCTTAATTGGAAACCATGCCTTTTGAGCAGTTCTATTTGACTAAAGGCCTTCGCTCTCATTTTTGCATCTAGCGAAGACAAATGATCAAGGACGGGGATATCCCCATTTACCTTCTTATAGAATTCCACCTGGCATTCCATAACATATTTCCAACCTCAATATATGATATGCCCTACCGCCATGTTATCATATAAGATAACATAAATCAAAGCGCTTCGCTGGGTTTGGTACCCAACCATAACACGTGTAGCGGGAGAGTAACCATCCTTCTTTCGAATGATTTGTGTTGGGCAGACTCTTCAATGCTCGTTTCCCATTTGGAAATCGAACAGCCTGCTGAATCCAGCGCATGAATTTGCCATCTCATACTGGGATTCCCTCTCCCATGGTGATTCTGTAGCCAGGCGAAGCAAAGAGAGCCGTTTTGAATGCTTTCTCTAGAGAATGTGACCGCGTTATGCTTGTCGATACGACAAGGGAATTAGATGAAATGGTAGAAATAACAAATAGGGCTTCGTAAAACGTCTCACATGGGGTGGACTTGCTATGCTGGAAACGGGTGTCTCCCTAGTTGACTGTGAGCGAATCCTTGTTGAGAAGTTCCAAAAAGTCAAGTTCATCGGTGAAATCGAACTTTCCTCTGAAGACATCCGAAAACTAACCAGCTCCTGGCGGTCTAGATTTTATGCCTCTCCAGCCTAATTTTTAGCCTGAAGCGAATTCAAAA